>JBIIOK010000239.1:0-2709 GCA_044336985.1 Pirellulales bacterium
CGGTTGGGAGGGTTGTTGGGGTCGCAGCAGGTGTAGCGGCGGGGCAGTTGATCGGCCCGCCGCCATGCCGATTACCCATGATGATGTCTCGATCCAAGCCTTGCACCACTTTCGCCAACGCCCGCGGCGCGATCTTCGGGATCGTCGCCTCGGCGACCGTGGTTTCCATGATGGGGTTGTTCCCGGGGCGCGAGCCGCGGATCGCCAGCGCGCAGGATCAGGATTCACAGACGCCCGGCATCCCGGAAGACGATCCGTTTGCCGATGAACTCAACCCGTTCGGCTCGGGGAAGGGCGCAAAGACCGCACCCCCGGCGGCCGCGCCGCGACCACCGGCCGCAGCGCCGAAGACGCAGCTGCCGATGCCGTTTCCCGAGCGCACGCTCCCGGGCGCACCAGCGGCCCGTCGGCCGTCGCCGGAACCGCCCATGCCGCGACCGGAGCCGGCGCGGCCCTCACAGCCCTCGCTCCGCGGGCTGACGCCATTTCCCGAGGCGGAGGAGGAAGAGGCGGAGGCTGCGGACCTGTCGCCCGCCGAGAAGCTGCTCGTCGAGGCGGAGCGGCTCGGCAAGGAAGGCAAGTTCGAGGCGGAGCGCGACACGCTGCGTCAAGCGGTGAAGGCCGATCCCCAACTCGTGGTCGCCCAGCTCGCGCTCGGCGTTGTCTGCCGGCGGCTCGGTGATTTCGAGGGTTCGGTCGAAGCGCTCTCGAAGGGGCTGGCCATCGATCCGGAGAACCCGGAGCTCTATCTGCGGCGCGGGATCGCCTGGTTTCATCAGGGGCTGTATGGGGTCGCGCTCGAAGACTTCGAGGATGCCGCCGGCATCGCCTACGACGACCCGCGTGCCGAACTCTGGCGGGGGCTCACGCTGATCGAGCTCAACCGTCCGCTCGAGGCGATCAACGCCTACGCGTCGGCGATCCGTCGCGACCGCTCGTTCATGATCGCCTATCTCAACCGCGGTCTTGCCTACCTTTCGACGGGCGAGCCGCGGAAGGCTGAATTCGATTTCGATCTCGCGATCCGCCACAACCCGCGCGACGTGCGGGCCTGGTTCAATCGCGGCGTGGCGCAGTCGCGGCAGGGGAAATATGCCGACGCCGTGGAGTCATACACCGCGGCCCTGAGGATCAAGCCGGATCACGAGCCGTCGCGTCAAAATCGCGCCGCCGCCGAACGGATGCTCGGGGCGAAGTAGGGTAGCCTTCAGGCTGCCACCAGGAAACTGCTTCCCGACGGAAGCCCGCAGCGCAAGCAAGGTAAACCCGCACTGCTACTCCACCCCGACTCACCTCGCTCGCGCATCGGGCTTCCGAATGCTCACGCTGAGCGTCTCTCGCTCGATCCGCCAGCCGAGCCCGAGCGGATCGAGCAACGCGTCGAGGAGCGCCTCGCGCGACGCATCCTTCACGTCGAGGCGAACGATCTCGCGAGGTGATACTCCCAGCTGCTCGAGCGCTGCGCGATCGAGATCGAGCGACAGCCCGAGTTGCTTCGCGAGCGTCGCCAGGAGTTCGTCGAGCGGTGCAGCCACCTTGAGTGAATAGGTGGTGGCGAATTCCGGCGGCCGCCGTGGGGCCGCTTCTTTCAGCTGCCAAGGCGGCGTCCGGGGTGGCGCGGTTGCCGTCGCGGCGATGGGCACGATCTGAAACGCCGCCCGTTGCCCCGCGGGGGCGGCGTTCCTTTTCCACTCGACTCGGGCGTCGAAGTGGGCGAGCACGAGATCGAGCCGCTCCGCGAGCGGGAGTGGCGGCAGGTCGGCCGCAGGAAAATGGTCGTGTGGCAAAGTGTCGAGCCCCTCGAGCGCGATGCCCGCATCGGCAGCGGCAGCGGCGACGAGGTCGCGCGGCCGGGCGCCGTCGGGCCATGCCCATGCCCGCCGCGCCCGCGCCAGCCGCGCGAGCGTCGGCTCGAGCCCGCGGATCTCCTGCTCGCGGATCGCTTGGCCGGCCCGGGCGCGGGCCGCACCGCTGGCTGGCGTGATCCGGGCATGCCCGGCGAGAAGCGCCACTTCCGCCCCGGCCTGGGCGGCGACCGCTTCGAGAACCTTGTCGAGCGGCTCGCCGGAGGCGGCCAGCGTCACGGGCGCAGTCGGATCCAGCCGGCGGTCGACCACGACCGCCACGCCGCCGAGCCCCGAGAGCCGCGCGGCGACCTCGCGGAGCGGCACGCCGGTCCAGTGGGCGTCGATCGTGGGGGCGGCCGGAGCGCGGACCATCCCGGCTGCCGCGATGAGCGCAGTGGCGGCGATGAAAAGGGGCCGCGGTCGCAGCATGGCTTTCATGGATTCCGGCGGGCCGTCGTTTCGGAAGCGTCCAGTATAGTTTGGCTCCTCGTCGTATAGTTTGGCTCCTCGGTCTCGATGAACCATGGGAGATGCCGCCGGTGGGCAAACGCACTCGGACGAACGGCACGCCGGAGAGCACGACGGTCATCGTCCTCGGCGGCGGGATCAACGGCGCGGCCCTGGCCCGTGAATTGCTCCTGTCGGGCGTGTCGGTCGTCGTCGTCGAGGCGGAAGACATCGCCTGCGGGGCGACCGCCTGGTCGACGCGGCTCGTGCACGGCGGCCTGCGTTACCTCGAATACGGCGAACTGGGGCTCGTGCGCGAGAGCCTCGCCGAACGCGATCGTCTCGCGCGACTCGCCGCGCATCTCGTGAAGCCGCTTGAATTCTATCTGCCGGTGGAGTCGCGGTTCGGCGGCCT
>JBIIOK010000144.1:0-5811 GCA_044336985.1 Pirellulales bacterium
GTGTTCGTCTTGCCATTCGGCCCGCGTCTCGTGCTGGTGGGCACGACCGACATCCCGTTCGCGGGCGATCCGGCGCTTGCCCGCGCCGACGAAGACGAGATCGCCTACCTGCTCGCCGCCGTGGCGCGGCTGTTTCCGGCGGCCGCTCCCGATCGCACGGCTGTGGCGCAGCACTACAGCGGCGTCCGGCCGCTGCCATACGTCGGGAAGGGGGCCGGCACGCCGGCATCGATCACGCGACGGCACATGCTCCTGCGCCAGCCGCAGGCGCCCGTGCCCTTCTGGTCGATCGTCGGCGGCAAGCTCACGACGTGCCGCAGCCTGGGAGAGTCGGCCGCCCGCGAGATCCTCGGCGCGATTGGCATTCCCGTGGACGGAACGTCGCGGGATCGTCCGCTGCCGGGCTGCTTTGCGGCCGAAGACCGCGGCCGCCTGGAAGACGCGGCCTGCGCCCACGCCCATGCGGCCGGCTTGCCGAGTGACCGGGCCTGCAGCGTGGCCCGCCGCGCGGTCGAGGTCTTCGGCAGCCGTGGTGTCGACGTCTGTGCCGCGATGCGGTCGCCCGGCGGGGCCGGGGCCGAAGTCATCGACGGCACCGACCTGCCGGTGGCGGCGGCCGAGTTCTGCATGCGCGAGGAATGGGCCACCGTGCTCGATGACCTCGTCGAGCGGCGGCTCATGCTCGCATTCGACGAGCGGCTCTCGCGCCGCGCGATCGAACAGGTGGCCGAAGCGCTCGTGCGGGAGGGTCTGCTCGGCCGCGACGCGATGCCGGCAGAAGTCGAGCGGTGCGTCGCCGGGCTGCGGGACCGGCATGGAAAAATGATCGAACCATAGACAGGAGGCGCAGGCATGACCACGAACCCGAACGCCAAGACCGCCGTGCTCGCGCTCGACCAGGGGACGACGTCGAGCCGCGCGATCCTCTTCGATCGGCGCGGCGTGCCGCTGGCCGTCGCGCAGGAGGAGTTTCCGCAGCATGTGCGCACGGGGGCGGCCGCCGACGGGAGCGGCGCCGCGGATCGCATGGCCGATGATTTGGGGATCGTCGAGCACGACCCCGAAGACATCTGGCGAACGCAGCTTTCCTGCGCCCGCCGGGCGATCGAGCAGGCGGGCTTGTCAGCCGCGCAGGTGGCCGCCATCGGCATCACCAACCAGCGCGAGACGACGATCCTTTGGGACCGCGCGACCGGCCGGCCGGTGGCCCCTGCGATCGTCTGGCAGAGCCGTGTCTCGGCGCCGATCTGCCGGCGGCTCAAGGAGCGCGGGCTCGAGGAGGAGGTCCGCCACCGGACCGGCCTCCTGCTTGATCCGTATTTCTCGGCCACGAAGATCATGCACCTTCTGGAGACCGTCCCGGGCCTGCGCGGCCGGTGCGCGGCCGGAGAGATCCTTTTCGGCACCGTCGACACGTTCCTCATCTGGAGGCTCACCGGCGGCCGTGTTCATGCGACCGACGTCACGAATGCCAGCCGCACGCTGCTCTTCGACATCGACCGGCTCGCATGGAGCGACGATCTCTGCCGGCTCTTCGACATCCCGCGTTCGATCCTGCCGGAGGTGCGGCCGTCGAGCGGCTTGTATGGCGAAACGGATCCAGCGCTCTTGGGGGCGGCGATTCCGATCGCGGGCTGCGCCGGCGACCAGCAGGCGAGCGGTTTCGCCCAAGGTTGCACGGTCGCCGGCGCCGCCAAGAACACCTACGGCACGGGCGCCTTCCTGCTCTTCTCGACCGGCGACCATCGCGTGACCGGCCAGAACGGCCTGCTTACGACGCTCGGCTGCACCGTCGGCGACGCGGGGCCCGTCACCTACCTTCTCGAGGGCTCGGTGTTCGTGGCCGGCGCGATCGTTGGCTGGCTGCGAGACGGCCTGGGCATCATCGAGAAGGCCGCCGACGTCGAGCCGCTGGCCAGGAGCGTTCCCGACAATGGCGGCGTGGTGCTCGTGCCGGCGCTGACCGGGCTGGGGTCGCCCCATTGGGATCCGTTTGCCCGCGGTCTGATCGTGGGCATTTCCCGGGCGACGGGCCGAGGCCACATCGCCCGCGCGGCGCTCGAGTCGATCGCCCTCTCGGTGGCCGACGTCGTGGCGGCCATGGAACAGGATGCCGGCGTGCCGCTCTCGCGTCTGCGGGTGGATGGCGGCGCGAGCGCCAACGACCTGCTCATGCAGATGCAGGCCGATGTGCTTGGCCTGCCGGTCGACCGGCCCGCGGTGCTCGAGACGACGGCGCTGGGCGCAGCGCTTTTGGCCGGGATGGCGGTTGGCTTTTTTGCGGATGCCGCCGCCATCGACGGTGCGCGTCGGGTGGAGCGGGTGTTCGAGCCGGCGATGCCGGAGGCCGCCCGCCGACGATTGCTTGACCGCTGGCACGATGCCGTCGAGCGGTCGAAGGGCTGGGCTACGTAGGACAGGCTTCAGCCTGTCGAAGATGGAGACAGGCTGAAGCCTGTCCTACTTCAGGATCGTGCCCGTCGGGAACGTTTGCTCGGCGAGCTTGACCCGCGTCGTATAGCGCTGCGGGTTGGCCGCGAAGGCGGTTCGCGTTTCGGGCGACGAGAAGAGGTAAGTCCGCGCCTGGTAGGTGACGCCATACCGCCGCTGGCCGGCGATCTGTTTGCCGGTGTCGCATGCGAGCACCGGATCGTCGCCGGAAAGGGCCGGGGCATACCGGTCGGGATTGGCGAGGAAGGCCTGCTGCTGTTCACCACCGGCGAAGAGGTAGGTGCGGCCGCGATGCCGCGCGCCCCACTGGGCACGCCCCTCGACCCACTGTCCTTTCTCGGCGAGGCTCACCGCACAATAGCCCTCGAGTCCCAGCGGCATCGAGCCGTAGGGATCGGGCGTGGTGGCGGCGACGGCATCGCCCGTCTTGGTCGATGTCGCTCCGCCGGCTGCGGCCACCTTCGGATCGGTGGGATCCTTGGGCTTCGTGAACATCGTGAACGGCTTCTTGAGCGCCGCGAAGAACGAGTCAGTGGCCGACTTCTTCTCCGGCTGCGGTTCCGCGGTGGCAACGCTGCTGGCGGTCGCGGGCGGGGCTGCGGCCTGCGGTATGGCGGGGCTGGCTGCCGGCTGCGACGCGGTGCTGTTGAGCCAGGGCGCCGTGCCAGCGGACGGGGAGGGTTCGAGAAGCCTGCGCTGGGCATCGTTAGCCGGGGGGACGGCCGTGGCGTGGGCCGCGGGCGTGGCCGGCTCCGCCCGCCAGGCCGGCGGAGCGGCGGGCAGCGACGGCTCTGCAGCGACGGCGGCATCGGGCTCCGTGGTCGCGACGGCTGCCGGTGCTGGTGCGACGGGCGGTTGCGCAAAGCCAGCCGTCGCGGGGGCCGCGGTGGTGGCCGGCACGACTACCGCGGAGTTTTTGGTGAAGTCGGACTGCTCGCGGGGAATCGTGGCAATCGCGGTTTCGGCGGGGCGGGCCTGGGTGGCCTCCTGCATCGCGCGGGCTGCCGCGGCCACGAAGGCCGCGGGCTCTTCGGGGCAGTCGAACCGAGTGATCAATTTGCCGTCCGCATCGACGATGCAGGCCGCCGGGATGTTTGAGACGCCAAGGCTCCGCGTGAGAGCGGGGTCGGCATCGACGTCGATGTTGACGGGTTCGTAGCAGGCGGTGATGAGGGCGGCTGCCTCCGGCGCGGCAAGCGTCGTGCGCTGGACGGCCCTGCTCGCCTCGCTCCAGGTGGCCGTGAAGATGACCAGGACTGGTCGCTTGCTGACGAGCGACGCGGCCCGGGCCTGGGCGATGTCTCGGTGCCAGGGAACGGTGGTCGCCGCCTGGACGGCGCTGCTGGAATCGGCTGTTATCGCCAGGGCCGGCATCGATCCGACCCCCAGGCAAACCCCCAGACTCCAGGCCACCGTGGCGATCCGCAGGGCTCGTCGAGCCGGCGTGTTTCGGGCATGCAGCGTGAAAAACATGGCAGTGATCCTCGCGAAAAATCGACGTCTGGTGCCGTCCCGTGGGCGGGCACACGGAAGATGTATCGGTCGAAGCGGTTGCAGGAATCGCGTCGAAATAGCGGGCGCATTCCCCCCGGTGGGCCTGGTACGCCCCTATCTCCCCTCGCCATCCCAGCCTGCCGGCTGGCTTCTGGTTTTGCGACGCTTGACATCCCTGCGCCGCTGCCGGATACTCTTGGAGTCCTTTGGAGATGCGGCCCCGACGTGGGGCCGCAGGTTGAGCCTCGGCTCCCTCAGAAGGTTTTTCACGGCCGCCGTCGCCTCGGTTTTCAGGCGCACTCGATGTCTCCCTGGCGGGTGATGTCGTAGGCCCCCTGGATGCAGGTCTTCTGAGTTTCACCGAAATCCGTTTCGGGAGCCCCGGTCACGGTTCATTCCGGCCCACGCCGGCTTCCGTTCCCCGCTCGTCCACCGTGGGTGGATGCGAGGAACGGGTTCCTTTTGCGAGAGTGTTTTGATCCATGTCGAAGCGGAGGCGTTCGAGGGGGCGAGGGGGATTCGGCGGGCAGGGCCAGGGCGGCGGTTTCCCCGCTGGTGGCCAGGGGCAGGGCCAGGGCCCGGGCCAAGGGCAGGGCGGCTACGGCGGTCGTCGGCGGCGATATCGCCGCGGCGGTGGCGGTGGCGGTGGCGGCGGACCCACGATGGCTGGTGCCGGTGCCGTGGGCATGGATAGCGAAGGCATGCGTCCGCCGGAGATGGAGCCCGATGTCACCGAGAATGGCGAGCCGATTCCGCTCGAGCCGGGGCAGGGCGTGCTCGAGATGCACCCCAACGGCTACGGTTTCCTCCGCAGCCCTGAAACCAACTACGTCCGCGAGCGGACCGATCCCTTCGTGCCCGGCACGATGATCGAGCGCTACAAGCTCCGCGAAGGCGTCTACATCAAGGGGCTCGTGCAGCCCGGCCGTCGGCAGCAGGGGCCGCGGGTGAAGGAGATCCAGGAAGTCGAGGGGATGAATCCCGACGACTACACGAACGTCAAGTCGTTCGACCAGCTCACGCCGATCAACCCGGAGACCTGGCTGCGGCTCGAGACGGGGCAACAGCCGCTCACGACCCGCGTGATGGACCTGCTCACACCGCTCGGCAAGGGGCAGCGGGCGCTCATCGTCGCACCTCCGCGCACCGGCAAGACGGTGCTCCTGCAGCAGGTGTCGCAGGCAGTCTCGACCAACCATCCGGAACTCTCGCTCGTGATGCTCCTCATCGACGAGCGGCCGGAGGAAGTCACCGACATGCGGCGGACGGTGAAGGGCGAGGTGCTCGCCAGCAGTCTCGACTGCGATGTCGAAAGCCACGTCCGCCTGTCGCAGATCGTGATCGAGCGGTGCAAGCGGATGGCCGAGACCGGCAAGGACGTGTTTCTCCTGATGGACTCGATCACCCGCATGGCACGGGCCTTCAACAAGTGGGTGGGCAACACCGGACGGACGATGAGCGGCGGCGTCGACATCAAGGCGCTCGACATCCCGAAGAAGCTCTTCGCCACGGCGCGGGTCTTCGAGGAGGGCGGGTCGCTGACGATCGTGGCCACGGCCCTCATCGACACGGGCAGCCGCATGGACGAGCTGATCTTCCAGGAGTTCAAGGGCACCGGCAACATGGAGCTCGTGCTCGACCGGAAGCTCGCCGACCGCCGCGTCTGGCCCGCGATCGACATCTCGCAGTCGGGCACGCGCCGCGAGGAGAAGCTGCTCGACCCCGACACGCTGCACGCCTGCAACATGCTGCGGCGGACGCTCTCGAGCATGCATCACGTCGACGCGATGGAGCAGCTCACGAAACAGCTGGCGAAGTTCAAGAGCAACCGCGAGTTCATCTCGCTGATCGCAAGCTCCCGCGAGT
>JBIIOK010000108.1:0-8873 GCA_044336985.1 Pirellulales bacterium
CTAGCCGAGGGCGGAGGCGAGGTCGTCGCGGAGGTCTGCGAAGGCTTCGAGGCCGACGGAGAGGCGGATGAGTCCGTCGGCGATGCCCACCGCCCGACGGGCGGCCGGCTCGTAGGAACCGTGCGACATCACGGCGGGCAATTCGATGAGCGACTCGACGGCCCCGAGGCTCACCGCCAATTGAAAGAGCTTCGTCGATTCCACGACCCGCCGCGCCGCGGCCACGTCGGCATCGCCGCCGGTGCCCGCGAGCTCGAAGCTCAAGAGACCGCCGAAGCCCCCCTCCATCTGCCGCGCGGCGAGCGCGTGGGCCGGATGGGAGGCGAGGCCGGGGTGGTGCACCTTCGCGACGCGGGGATGCGCCTCGAGCCATTCGGCAAGCTCGAGCGCCGTCGCCGACTGGGCCCGCACCCGCAGCTCGAGCGTCTTCACGCCGCGCGCGCAGAGAAACGATTCGAGCGGCCCCATCACGGCGCCCGTCGCGTTTTGCATCCAGTGGAGCTTCTTGCCGAGTTCGCCGTCGCGCACGACGAGCGCCCCGCCGAGCAGGTCGCTGTGGCCGCCGAGATACTTCGTCGCCGAGTGCATCACGATGTCGGCGCCGAGGTCGAGCGGCCGCGAGAGCGCCGGGGTGGCGAGCGTGTTGTCGCAGGCGAGCAGGGCGCGGTGGCGGTGGGCGATCTCCGCGCAGGCGGCAATGTCGGTGATCGAGAGCAGCGGGTTGCCTGGCGACTCGATCCAGAGGAGCTTCGTGGCGGCAGTCACGGCCCGGGCCACCGCATCGATATTGGACGTATCGACGGCCGTCACGGTGATGCCGTGGCCGGTGAGCACCTTGTTGAAGAGCCGCCAGGTGCCGCCGTAGATGTCGGTGCCGGTGACGATCTGGTCGCCCGGCGCGAGCAACTGCGTGACACAATGCGTGGCCGCCATGCCGGAGGCGAAGGCGAGCGCCCGCGTGCCGTTGTCGAGCCCCGCGAGGGTCGTCTCGAAATTCCGCCGCGTGGGGCTCGCCGTCCGCGCGTAGTCATACTCCGCGGTCATCGACGCGTCGGGCTGCACGAACGTGCTGGCGACGTGGATCGGCGGCACGATCGCGCCGGTGGCGGCATCGCGGTCTTGGCCGACATGGATCGCGCGGGTGCGAAACTGCATGACGAGCCTACGAGTCGAGAGCCTGGGCGAGGTCGGCGATCAGATCGGCCGAGTCTTCGATGCCGCAGGCGAGACGGATCATGTTGTCTGGAATTCGAAACGCCGCCCGCTCGGCGGGCGTGTAGTTCCAGTAGCTCATCACCATCGGCTGCTCGATCAGCGATTCGACGCCGCCGAGGCTCGGGCCGATCCGCGGAATCCGCACGGCGTCGACCACCTTCGCGGTCTCTCGCCAGTCGGCACCCTTGATGAGAAACGTCACCAGTCCGCCGTAGCCCCGCATCGTGCGGGCGGCGACGGCGTGGTAGGGATGGCTCTCGAGGCCCGGATAGAAGACCTGCTCCACCCGCGGATGCCGCTCGAGGAACCGGGCCACAGCGAGGCCGTTGGCGTTGTGCCGCTCCATCCGCAGGGCAAACGTCTTCAGGCCGCGCTCGAGCAGGTAGGCGTTGTGGGGCGAGTTGACGCCCCCCATGATCCCGCGGAGGTTGCGGACAGGCTCGAGCTTCTCTTTCGAGCCGACGACGACGCCCGCCAGCAGGTCGTTGTGGCCGCCGAGATACTTCGTCGCCGAGTGCAGCACGAAATCGACGCCGGCCTCCAGCGGGCGGAGGTTGTAGGGCGTGCAGAGCGTGGCGTCGATGAGCGTGAGCACCCCGCGGCGGCGGCCGATCTCCGCGAAGCGGGCGATGTCGACCACGCTCAGGTGCGGGTTGGTGGGCGACTCGCTGACGATGAATTTCGTCCGCGGCGTGATCGCCGCCTCCATCGCGTCGTAGTCGCACGAAGCCACCTCGCGGAAGCCGACGCCGAATCGCGTCAGGTGCTTGCGGCAAAACTCGCGGCTGCGGTGGTAACACTCGTCGAAGAAGATGATCTCCTCGCCGGCGTTGAGGTGGGCCATCAAGAGGCCCACGAGCGCGCCCATGCCGCTGGCGAAGAGGCAGGCCATCTCGCCCCCCTCGAGCGCGGCCAGTTTTCGCTCCACGACCCGCTCGCCGGGATTGCCGTAGCGGCCATACTCCTCGCGCGGATGCTCCTCCTCGATGAAGTCGACGATCGACTGCGTGTCGGAGAAGGTGTAGGTGGACGACGCGAAGATCGGGTCGGCGATCGCGTGTCCGGGTTTCTGCCGCGCCTCACCCGCGTGCACGGCCGCGGTGGAGGGGCCGAGGCCGGCCGTGGCAAGAGGTTCGTCCTGCCCACCGGCCTGGTCGTGCGGTTTCGTCGTGAGCATGCGGAGGGCCCGAAGGATGAGAGACGACGTTTTTGGCGAGTGTAGTCGAGCCCCCGAGGGTGGACAAGGAACAGCGCGCCAGACACGCGCCGGGGTTGGACGCCCGCGCCGCACGACCGCTACACTCCGCTTTTTCGTCTCCACTTCTTTTTTTCATCCCTGCTTCCAGCTCTTCGGAAAGTGTGTCATGCGCCGAGCCGCCATTGCCGCGTCGAAGCCCCACTCGCTCTGGCCCCCCCGTCGGGTGCTCATCTCGATCGCATCGCTGGCAACGGCGACGGCGCTCGTGCGGGCCGGCCTGCTCGAGCCGGTCGTCGGCCCGATCGTCGATCAGGCGGTGCGCAACATCATCACGCTGATCCTCTGCTTCTCGGCGCTCGTGTCGGTGCTGCTCTGGTTTCTGCGCGAGAGCGGCCATCCGACCTGGCTCAAGCAAATGCTCGCCGGCGCGATCTTGGGCCTCGTCGTGGTGGCGGCCGGAATGCTGCGGATCGAGCGGGTGTCTGGAGACCTCGTGCCCGAGTTCACCTGGCGCTGGGCGCCCTCGCGCGACCGGCGGCTCGTGCCGGCGGCCGTGCCGGCGAAGGCGGCGGAAGCGGCGCCCGCCTGGCAGGCGACGCCCGATGATTTCCCACGGTTTCTCGGGCCCGATGGCACGCTCGGCATTGACCGGATCGAGCTCGATGCCGATTGGGAAGCGCGGCCGCCCCGGCGGCTCTGGAATCGACCAATTGGCGCCGGCTGGAGCGGCTTCACGACCTGCGGTGATCACGCCGTCACGCTCGAGCAGCGGGGCGACGAGGAGATCGTCTCCTGCTATTCACTCCTGACGGGCGAGCCAGAGTGGAGCGTCGCGGTGCCGGCCCGGCACGAGACGGTGCTCGGCGGCGTCGGGCCACGGTCGACGCCGACGATCCGTGACGGCGTCGTCTACGCGACGGGCGCGACCGGCTGGCTGCATGCGATCGACGGCGCCACCGGCCGCGTGCTCTGGAAGAAAGACGTGCTCGCCGACCTCGGGATCGCCCCGGCGGCGCACGCGGCCGCGGTGGCCTGGGGCCGCGCGGGCTCGCCCCTCGTGCTCGACGACGTGGTGGTGGTGCCTGGCGGCGGCCCGCGGTCGGCAAACGAGAAGCCGGCCACGCTTGCGGCCTACGATCGAGCGACAGGAGAGCGTCGCTGGACCGCCGGCGACGAGCAGATCAGTTATGTCACGCCCGAGCTCGCCCGCCTCGGCGGCCGCGACGTGATCGTGAACGTGAATGAATCGCGGGTCGTCGGCTACGATCCCGCCACCCGCGAGGTCGTCTGGCAATTCGACTGGGCGGGCCACTCGAATTCCGATGCCAGTTGCTCGCAGGCGGTCGTGATCGGTGATCGGCAAATCTTCGTCTCGAAGGGCTACGGGATCGGCGCGGCCGTCTTCGAGATCGTGAGCGACGCGGCCACGCCCTGGACGATGCGCGAGGTCTGGCACGAGACCGGAAGCCTGAAGACGAAGTTCACGAATGTCGCCATCCATGAGGGGCATGCCTACGGACTCTCCGACGGCATTCTCGAATGCGTGCGGCTCGCCGACGGCAAGCGGATGTGGAAGGCGGGCCGCTACGGGCAGGGGCAGGTGCTGCGGGTCGGCGGGCTCTTGCTCGTGCAGGAGGAATCGGGGGATGTGACGCTCGTCGATGCGTCGCCGGAGAAGCATCGCGTGCGGGCCCGGTGCGACGCGATCGAGGGGCAGACGTGGAACAACCTCTGCCTCGCCGGAAACCGCCTGCTCGTGCGTAACGCCGAGGAGGCGGCCTGCTACGAACTGCCCGTGAAGGAGGCGGCCGTCGCGCTGCATTCGAGCCGATGAGCGATCTCGCGGGGCGCACGGCGATTGTCACGGGCTCGACGCACGGCATCGGCCGCGCGGTGGCGCTCGAGCTTGCCAATGCGGGCGCCCGCGTGGCCATCCACGGCCGCTCGGCGAAGGCCGCCGACGAACTGGCGAAACTGCTCGCCCGCCAAGACCGCCACGCCGGCACGTTCCTCGCCGATCTCGCAGACGCCGACGCCGTGGCGACGCTCGTCCGCGAGGTGGAGCTTCGTCTGCCCGCGGTCGACATCTTCGTCGCGGTGGCCGGGGCCGACGTCCTCACTGGAGAGCCCGCGAAGTGGCCCTTCGAGCGGAAACTCGAGGAGCTTCTGAAAGTCGACGTCGTCGCCACGATGACGCTCTGCCGCGGCATCGGCCGCTGGATGCAGGATCGCGAGGGCGGCTCGATCGTGACGATCGGCTGGGATCAGGCCGAGACCGGCATGGAGGGGGATAGCGGCCAGCTCTTCGCCGCGACGAAGGGGGCCGTGATGGCCTTCAGCCGCAGCCTCGGAAAGTCGCTCGCGCCGAAGGTCCGCGTCAATTGCGTCGCCCCCGGCTGGATCAAGACGGCCTGGGGCGAGGGGGCCAGCGACGCCTGGCAGACCCGCGCCGTCCGCGAGAGCATGCTCGGCCGCTGGGGCACGCCGGAAGACATCGCCGCGGCCGTCCACTGGCTCGTCTCGCCGCAGGCGGCCTTCGTGACGGGGCAGACCGTCAACGTCAACGGCGGCTTCCGCCCCCGGTAGGACAGGCTTCAGCCTGTCACGCGGATGGCCTTTGCGCCATCGTAGGACAGGCTGAAGCCTATCCCACCAGCTAAAACGTCACGATGCGGTCGGGTTGTGTGTCAGTCGGCTGCGGGTTCGGCTGCGTCTCCACCTCGGGGATGCGGGCCTTGCGCGGGATGCCGGCGATGTCGAGGAAGTTGGCGAGCAGGCGGAAGCCGTGCTCGGTGAGGATCGATTCGGGATGGAACTGCACGCCGTAGAGGTGGTCGGCGGCGTGCTCGATCGCCATGATCGTGCCCTCGTCGTCGCGGGCCGTCACGGCGAGGCCCGCCGGGAGCGCGGTCGGGTCGACGACGAGCGAATGATAGCGGCAGCCGGTCATCGGGCTCGGGATGCCGGCAAAGAGGTTTATGGCGTCGTGATGCACGGGGCTCGTGCGGCCGTGCACGGGCTCCCGCGCGCGGATGATCCGCCCGCCGAGCGCCGCGGCGATCGCCTGGTGGCCGAGGCAGACGCCCAACACGGGAACGCGGCCGCGGAAGGCCTCGACCGCGGCGACCGAGCAGCCGGCCTCGGCAGGGGTGCAAGGTCCCGGCGAGATCACGATCGCCTGCGGCGCGAGCCGGCGGAGCGCGGCCACGTCCACGCTGTGGCTCGGGAGCACGAGCGTCTCCGCGCCGAGCAGTTGGAGATACCGCGCGAGGTTGAAGACGAAGCTATCGCGGTTGTCGAGGACGACGATCACGCTCGGGCCTCCGCGGCCTTGCTTGTGGCGAACGAGTCGAGCACCCGCAGCATGCCCTCCGCCTTGTGGAGCGACTCGGCATGTTCGGCGGCCGGGTCGCTCGCGGCGGTGATGCCGCCGCCGGCCGCGAACGTGATCGTGCCGCCGGAGGCCACGAACGTGCGGATCAGTAGGTTGAAGTCAGCCGTGCCGTCGAAGCCCACGTAGCCGAGCGAGCCGCAGTAGGCGCCGCGGGCCACCCCCTCCAGCGCCGTGATGATCTCGCAGGCGCGGCGCTTGGGGGCGCCCGTCACGCTGCCGCCGGGGAGCCCCGCGTCGAGCGCGTCGATCGCGGTGAGCCCGGGCCGCAGCCGGCCCGCCACGATCGAGACAAGATGCTGCACGTAGCGATAGCGCTCCAGCCGGCAGAGGGCCTCCACACGCACGCTCTCCGGAGTGCAGACCCGCGCGAGGTCGTTGCGCACGAGGTCGACGATCATCACGTTTTCGGCCCGGTCCTTGGCGCTCGCGCCGAGGTCGTCGCCGGCGTAAAGATCGGCCTCGGGGTTGGCGATCACGCGGCGGGTGCCCTTGATCGGATGCATCCGCACGGTGCCGCGGGCCACCTGCAGGAATCGTTCGGGCGACATGCTCGCGATCTGCGCCGCGCCCGTGTCGAGGTAGCCGGCGAACGGTGCTGGGTTGATCGCGCGGGCCCGCAGGTGGAGTTCCACGGGGTCGATCGCCGCGGCAACAGCCAGCCGCTGCGCGAGGTTCACCTGAAAGATGTCGCCGGCCCGCACGAACTCGACGCCGGCGCGGACCATCTCGCGGTAGGAGTCGGGCGTGTGGGTCGAGAAGACATGTGGATGGCCGGGCAGCGGGAGGACAGCGCCCGGCGGGAGCGGGGCCGAGGCCGTCGGCAAGGCCGGCGCGGACCGCGGGCCTTCGTCCCCGAGTTGCGCGAGCATCGCCTCGAGCCGCTCCGTCGCGCGGGCTCGGCGGGCAGTAGGCCCCTTCGCCGGCACCCCCTGCGAGATCACCCAGCCGCGGCCGGCATCGTGGTCGAACGCGAAGACGACGTCGTAGACCGAAAGCGCGAGGAGCGGCACGCCCGCCGCCGGCGGCGACGCGGCGGCGACACCGAGCCGCGCGAGGCCGCATTCATATGAGACGAGTCCCGCCACGCCCCCCTGGAAGGGCGGCAGGCCGGGGACGGTGGCCGTGGCGAGATCGGCGAGCAGGCCGCGCACGGCGTCGAGCGCCGCGGCGATCCGCTGCGCCGATTCGGGGCCCGGCTCGACCACGATCGAATGGATCGGGTCGGCGGCGACGAACGAATGGCGGCCGAGCCGCGGCGACGTCGCGGGCTCCGTGGCGGCTGCTGCATCCACGAGCGCGCTGTCGAAGAAGACGAGCCGGGCCGCGCCTGCGAGCCGCGCGAAGACCTGCGGGGCGTCGATGCCCGGCGCGAGTTCGGCCACGACCGCGCCCGACGGCGTGAACCAACGCCGGGCCACGAGCGACGTTTCTGTCAGTGGCGCCGAGAGGGTCATGATGGGCTGATTGCCTCCGCCTTCCGCGCGACATCAGCCGCCGATTGCGACGGCCCGTGGCCGATCTCCGGCTGCGTGAGGTGGCCCCAGTCGAGGGCGCGATCCTGGTGGTAGTCCTTGCCGAGCGTGAGCGCCGTCACGGCCTTCGCGATCTCATAGCCCAGGTAGAAGGCGTGGCTCGGATCGACGTCGTCCCGCCCGGCCGTCTGCAGCTCCTTGAAGAGCGCGAAGGGATCGCGGGATTCGAGGTGCAGGCCTGCCCCGACGAGGTGGATCTTTCCGCGCTCGGCGAAGATGCGGAAGTTGGGGTCGCGGATCGCCTGCGCGAGGGTGTCGAGCACCTCTTGGCCGTGCACCTGCGGCTTGCCCGACCGGAGCGTGACGAGCCGCGGCTCGACATGCTTGGGGAGCGTGCGGTGCGTGACGGCGTGATGGACGAGGGCCCGGCCGAGGCTGCATTCGCGGACGCTGCTCCGCGCCCAGTGGATCACCTGCGTCGTCAGCACCGAGCGGATGCCAGCCTCTTGGCAGAAGCCGAGCAGCATCACGTTGACGCCCGCGGAATCGACGTCGGTGAGTTCGGTGAGGTTGCCGATGCCCATCATCATCTCGGCCTCCGGGAACCGGCGGCGGACGTCGAGGTAGCGGCCGAGGCTCGCGGCAAACCCGAAGCCGATCGGCTCGAGCACCGGGTCGATGCGGTGCCTGACACCCTCGTTCGCGAGCCGCTCGACGGTGTCGAAGAGGCCCGCCATGGTGGCCGGCACGTCGGGCACGACGACCACCTCGCAGCCCCAGTCTGCTGCGGCGGCGACATTCGTCGAGTTGACCGAGAGCACGAGACCTGCCCCCGCTCGCACGGCCGGCGCGATCTCCCGCGGCTCGAAGCTGTCGATCGAAACACGGATCCCCTCGTCGACGAGCATGCTCACGGCGTCGCCCGCGGCCGACCAGATGCTGCCCGGATCGCAGCCGAGGTCGATCGTGTCGGCGCCGTCGGCCACGAGCCGGCGGGCCTCGGCGAGGATCTCGTCGCGGCTCATTCGCGGCGCGTGGTTGATCTCGGCGATGATCTCGATGTCGAAGCCGCCGTAGCCGGCGAGGTCGGACGACTGCTGGCCGAAGAATTCGTCGAGCCGCCGCAGGTCTTCCGGGCCGCGGGTCACCGGAATGCCCGTGACCTCGCGCAAGGCCTCGAGCGGCCCGCTGCACGATCCCGGGATGATCACCCGCGTCGTGCCCTCCGGCACGGCGAGCTTGCGGGCGATCCAGGGCGTGGTCATCAGCGCCGCGACGGTGATGTTCATCACCTGCACGGTGTAGTCGAAGCCGACCCGGGGCGCGAGCCGTTCGAGCACCTGCCGCAGCGAGTGCTCCGCGAGTTTGCCCGTGACGAAGTGGATGCGGTCGCGGGATTCGGTCACGGGAATTCGGGCCAGTGGCGGGCCGGTAGCGGGAGAGGGAGACGCACTCGGGGCGATTCAACGCTATTGTAGACGAGAAATCGCCGGCCCCGATTCCCGAATCCACCCCAACACCCCTCGCTCGCGCGTCGGGCTTCCGTGGCAGCCGCGATCAACCTCGTTTTTCGAGACTCAACATGCCCGCCGGT
>JBIIOK010000124.1:0-7084 GCA_044336985.1 Pirellulales bacterium
CCATGAACGACCACGACGAATCCGGCGCGGCAAGTTGTGCAGATCGTGCGGGCGAAGCCGAAGCATAAGAGCCCGCACTTGAGATAGCCGCGGGGTTCCTCTGAACTGCCCGCGACACAGGTCTGGGTAGTCTGGTAGTCCCCCTGTGCGATCCATTAAGGATAGGCACCGTCACTTCCGATATGACGACCAGGGTCTCCATCGTCGGAAGGAACTAGGTGCCCCATGATGCTTGCCCTGCAGATCGTCGCCTGGTTCGTGGGCCTGTCCATGCTCATGTCGCTCGTGGAACACCAGGTCCACGCGAAGCTGATGCACAGGAAGCCGAAGTTCTTCCTGTTTCGCAACCTTCGGGCGCGCACCAAGATCTTCACGAGCCACTCCCTTGAGCACCACGTACAGTATCGCCAGGAGTTTCACGACGAGCCGTTGCCGCCTGGTGAAGACCGGGGCATCCGCCTCAACCTGCGTGAGGGTCTGATCGAGTCGTTGCCGATCGCGCTCGTGCTCTCCCTGTTCACGACGATCGGCGCGATCATGTTTCCCATCGTGGTCGTGCTCCATCACCTGACGTGGAACTTCGTGCACCTCGAAATGCACCAACCGAAGGGCCGGTTCTTCGGGAAGTCGCGCCTCTTCAAGCAGCTCGCGAGGCATCACTACCTCCACCACCGCTATCCCGCCAAGAACTTCAACGTGTTCCTGCTCATCGGCGACTACGTGTTCGGCACGATGGCCAAGCCCACCGCCGAAGACTGGGCAGAGATGCGGCGGCAGGGCCTGACGGACGACGTGCCTGCGGCGCCCGTCAGCGACGAGAAGCCCACTCGCGCCGCAGCATGACTGCCGACCCCGTGGCCGCCTCCTCCCGCCTGAGATACCGCCCCTCGATCTGCCGCTGCCGAACATCGAACTTGGGCGAAAAAACAGCAGCGCCCAGAACCACGGGCTATCGGTGAGTCGGTATTGGGCAGAGGGTTCCGGGTTGTCGCAATAGTATCGTCTACTCGTACGCTCCGGCTCGGGGTTACCCCGTACCGTCTCGCCGGCCCGTGGCCCGCCGTCGTGCTTGCGACGTTCGCACGGGGCGACCTGCTGATCTGCCAAATAACGAGTCGATCAGAATCGCACCCGACCGCGGCGGACGTCCTCGCGGTTGCTTTTGTCAGTGCCTCTTTGTACACTTCTCGACTAACAGCTTTATCGCGGCGTGTTCAGGTCCATTGAGTTACCGAGCGAAGAGAGGCTCGAATGACGTCCCTTGAACAGGCAATCGATCTGATTGGCCGCCTCACGCGTGGCGAGAAGGCGCGGCTGGTGAGAGACATCGTCTCCCAGCTTGACGAAAGTTTTCCCGGGATCGACACCCGGCCGGATGTCTGCGGCGGTGAGCCTTGCGTCGTTCGTACGCGGATTCCCGTGTGGCTGCTCGTTCAGACGCGTAGGCTCGGGGCCAGCGAGGCCGACCTCTTGCGGGCCTACCCGACGCTACGGGCACAGGATCTGGTCGAAACGTGGGCCTATTGGCATGCCCACCCGGCCGAAATCGAGCAGCAGATCCGCGACAACGAAACCGCCTGAGGACTGCCGCTTCGTGGCCAAGCTGTACACGAATGAAAATGTTCCGCTCCCTGTGGCGGAAGAACTGCGCCGCCTGGGGCACGACGTGATGACCGTGCAGGAAAGCGGCCTCGGCGGGCAATCCGTTCCAGACCATGCGGTGCTGAAGTTCGCGATTGATCAGGGGCGCTGCCTGATCACGCTCAACCGTCGGCACTTCGTGAAACTCCACGAAGAGACTCGAGAGCATTCGGGAATCATCGTGTGCACGACCGATAATGATTTCGTGGCGCTCGCCGCTCGAATCGATGCGGCCGTCCGCGGCACTCCTTCTCTTGCGGGCAAACTGATACGCGTGAATCGGCGACACTGATCGTGTTTTGCCCTGACGCTGCCCCCAACTCTCTCATGAGCACTGGTGCAGAAACTGGGAGGGGGTCAATTGAGCGGATAGGCCTATCGGGCGGAGCGACGCGGGTGACGGTCGGGATGATGGTTCCGGCCACCGGTGACAACAGTCATGATGTCGCTGGCCCGTCCCACCCGCAACGCTGCTTTTTAACCCGATCATGTCCGCACCGCAGTCCTCCGAGTTTTCTTCCGCGGCAGCCGACCGGAATGTGGGCCTGTTCGTGGCGTTTCGCGTTCTCTTCAACGCGCGATTTTATTACCCCGTGTTCATGGTGATGTTCCTCGACTACGGGATCACGGTCGAGGAGTTCGCGTTGCTCAACGCCATCTGGGCGGCGGCGATCGTGCTGCTCGAGGTGCCGTCGGGGGCGCTCGCCGACCTCATCGGCCGCCGACGTCTCGTGGTCGCCGGGGCGGCCTTGATGGTGGTGGAGATGCTCCTGCTCGTGGTCGTGCCGGTGCCGTCGGCGTGGGTGCTGCCCGTACTCGCAGCCAACAGAATCGTGAGCGGCGCAGCTGAGGCTTTTATTTCTGGAGCCGACGAAGCCCTTGCGTTTGAGTCGCTCGCCGCCTGCGGCCGCACAGGCGAGTGGCCGAGAGTGCTTGAGCGGCTCCTGCGTGCAAGCGGCATCGTGACCATCATCGGCATGGTGACAGGCAGTCTCGTTTACGATCCCGGTATGCTCAACACTATCGTGAGCCGAGTTGGCCTCGCCGGTGGCTTCACCCGCCCCGACACGTTTCGGCTGCCGATCTGGCTCACGCTCGCCTCGGCCCTCGGCGCGTTTGCCGCGGCTATGGCAATGCGAGATCCTCCTCGGGTAGCACCCGCTGGCAGGCAAGCGGAGGCGCCCGGGCTTGCAGAGGCGCCCGGGCTCGCGGCAGCGTTTCGCCAGACCGCAGCCACCGGCCGCTGGATTCTCACGCAGCCGCTCGTCCTGCTCGTGATCGCGGCCGGGGTGCTGATCGACCTCCCGATCCGACAAGTGCTCGTCGTGTCGAGTGAAATCTACACCGAGATCGGCATCCCCACGCTGGCCTTCGGCCTCATGAGCGCGGCGTCAGCGCTGCTCGGGCTGGCAGTGGCCAGCCCGCTGCGTCGGCTGGCACTCGGCGCGAGCGCCCGGGCCAACTGCCTCGTGCTGGCCGCGTGCACGATCGTCGGCCTCGTCGGCATCTCCGCCTTTATCCCGTTGGGGGGAGTCGCGTTCATGATCCTGCTCTCCACCGTGCTCCGGGTGGTGGTTTTTCTCCAGAGCCATTACCTGAACCAGCTCGTCGACTCGGGGCGGCGGGCGACGGTCCTGAGCTTCCGCGGACTTGCGGTGAACGTCGGCTACGGCCTCGGCAGCCTCGGATTCGCCGCCGCGACGGCGGCCTACGGCCGAATCGTCGGCGCGGAGAACTGCTTCAGGGCCGTCGTGGGACTCTTGCCCTGGTTATTCGTGCTGGTCTGTGTCGCGTTCTGGAGCTACAGCCTGCGACTCGTACCAAATCGCGCCGCACTCACCCGGCCCGGTGGCTTCGGCCAGACGTCGACACCATCTGCCTGATAATCTTCGTCCATGGCCCGCCACAACCCGGCTGGCATCAAGATGGGGGCGGCGTCTGTTGGAGCCCAAGTTTGGGCGGAATTTGGGCGGAGCGTGTTGGCCTCTACGACCCGACTCTCACAAACCCTTCAAAACTAGTACCCCCGACAGGGATCGAACCTGTGACCTACGGTTTAGGAAACCGTCGCTCTATCCACTGAGCTACGGGGGCGGATGCGATTCGCCCTTGAAAACAAGGGCTTTCGCACTTGTATCTTACGGGCAGGGGAGCGGGGCAACAAGGATCAGACGTATTTCGGCCAGTGAGAGTTTGCACGGCGTGCAGGGGTATGCTCCTATTCGATGGATGGCTCCGTCCGCGGTCCTGTGGCGAACACCCTGACGATCGGCCCCGTACGGAAGGCCGATGCGTATGTTGAATGCTGATCGTCGAGCCCGACGCAAGCGCCGCACAAGCCACCTCCGGCTCGTTCAGGCCGAGTCGTTGGAACAACGGCGGGCGCTCGCTGCCACACCCGTGAACCCCAATACGGGCTCCATCATCCAGAGCCAGTTCCAGCCCTACGGCTACTCGCTCCTCGGCACGCAGCTGCTGGGTGTCATCGCCGGCAAGGGGCAGACCATTCATCTCAAGGCACCCAACAACAGCGGCACGCCACCCGCACCTCCGTCCAACTACACATATCCCCAGACGCCCATGAATTCGGGACGGATCAGCGGCAGCCAGGTGAACGTGGGCGGCTTCACGACGCTGGGCATGCAACTGCAGAACGTGACGATTCCCACGGGCGCCCTGCGGGTCGATATTCTCGACGAGGGGATCGGCAAGCCGGCTGCAGGAGGCACCCAGCCGGTGCCCCAGGGCGGCGCGAACCTGCTGCCCGCACTCGCACCCCCGGGCTTCCCCAGAGGACCTGCCAACTCCGGGATCATCGCCTCCAGCCAGTTCAACGATGGCGGCTTCGGGCCGCTCGGCATCCAAGCCAGCGGACTCACGGTCGGCGGCGACCTGTCGATCGTGTCGCAGACCACACTCGGGGCGGCCGACACGCCCGTGTCGCCGCCCAGCGTGCCATTCGCTCCGCAGATGCCGGGCATGCGGGTCAACACCGGCAGGATCGAGAACAGCCAGTTCGCCGATGGCGGATTCGGCGACAGTGGGCTCCAGTTGCAGTCCGTGGCGGTGGGCGGCTCGCTCGAGGTCGGCGCGCAACGGTTCGTCATCCAGCCGACCAACGGACAGGGAAATCTCGGCCCTCCGACCCTGCTCGGCACCCTCAATGCGAAGACTCGAGTGGTGACCTTTCCCAAGGCCGCGCCCGGCACGGCCCCGCCGACGAGCATGCTTTATCCGAAGATGTATGTGTTCGGCAACGGCATCCCCGCCAAGACCGTGATCCAGTCGATCGTGAACGGACGACAGATCAAGCTTTCGAAGCTGCCACGCGCGACCGGTGCCCGGCACTTATTCTTCTCCACCCGCGACTCGGGCACGAACACCGGCTCGATCATGTCGAGCCAGGTGGCCGACGGCGGGTTCGGGGACATCGGCCTGCAGTGGTCGAACGTCATCGTCGGAGGGCGGGTGGCCACGCAGCACAGCGGCCTGGAGATCCAGCCGCAGCTCGCGAACGTCGGCCCGATCACGACCGGTCAGAAGCATTTTGGCCTGCTGTCTCAGGCCGGCTTCGCGACCACGCCCCCCGCCGGGCCCGTCTCGCCCGGCCTTCCCGTCTCACCGAGCGGCACGACAGGAACGTCGACCGCGGTCCGTTCGACCAACGACGCGACCAACAGCGGACGGATCGTCGCCAGCCAGTTCGCGGACGGCGGCTTCGGCGACATCGGCATGCAGTGGCAGAACGTGAATGTGAGCGGCAACGTCGAGGTGACGCACAACTCCCTCTCCGTCCAGCCCGAGAATGCCGGGCAGGGCCTGATCACCGTCGCCGACGTCTCGTTCACGTCGTCGCCGCCGTCCTCCACGCCATCCCCGGCGTCGAGCGGCGGAGAGCTGCCTGCTGATCCGCCCGTCGTGACGCAGGGAACACCCGTCACGCCGCGCCTCCCCAAGCCGACGAAGCCGGGTTTGACGCCGTTTCAATCCAACTCGGCCACCAACAGCGGGCTCGTATCGAACAGCCAGTTCGCCGATGGCGGCTTCGGCGACGTCGGGCTGCAGTGGTCGAACGTCAGGATCGGTGGCAGCGTGCAGGTGGTTCACAACTCGCTGTCCGTCCAGGCCGAGGGATCGGGCCTCGCGGGCGTCTCGGTGCATCGCGTCACGTTCGGCTCCGCGGCCGGCTCCGCCGGCGATGGCCGGCTCGCGCCGGCCACGATCGACAGCCTCACGGTGAGGTCGTCCGGCTCCGCCGGCCCGCCCCCTTTTGTGCCGGGTTTCGGCGTGAGGCGGTATCCGAACCACACGAATCGGATCAACCAGCAGTATGTGAGCAGTCCGGCCTCGGCCACGTCGCTCCAGTGGACGAACGTCGCGCAAGATCCCAAGAATCCCAGCGGACTGGTGATCGTGAACAACGTGCTCAAGGTCAGCAACGACTGCACCGTCGGCAAGCAGCCGGGCACGGGCGTGATCAAGCTCAGCAAGATCACGTTCCCCGGCATCAAGCCCCCCCAAACATTCCCGTCGGGCACGATGACCGCGGCCAAAGCCCCGGCGGCATTCCGCCGAATGCTGTCCCCCGGCGGAACCATCGCGCAGGCCGTCCGGACAAACTCCGCCACCAACAGCGGCACGCTCTCCGGCAATCAGTTTCTCGACGGCGGCACGGGCGACATCGGACTCCAATGGCGCGACGTGACCGTCAACGGATCCGTCCGTATCGAACACAACTCCTTCTCGGTCAACGTGGTCGGCGACGCGAAGGACACCGGACCCATCAACATCTCGGGCATCCGGTTCGACAGCGGCTGGGCTGGGTCGGGCGCCGCCTCCGACACCCTTTACCTGACGCCACCCTCCGCCAGCCCGACTCGCCTCGGCAGACCCGCCGTCGCCACCACCGCGGGGACCGTGATCAACACCGCGAGCAACTCCGCGACGCTCACGGGCGGCCAGTTCCTCGACGGCGGGATGGGCCAGATCGGCCTGCAGTGGCAGCAACAAACGATCAACTGCCCGATCCGCATCGTCAACAACGTGCTGTCCGTGACCGTGTCGGGCACCAACACGCACGACGTCTCGGTCCACGACGTGACCTTCGTCTGACGCGGCGGTCGTCCGTGCCGCCCGCGAGTTACGCGGCCTTCGTGCCAGGCTGCCCCTGCCGGGACTTATAGAGATACGGGTTCATCGTCGGGTCGTTGTACATCTTCATCTGCCGGAAGACACGCAGCGGCCGCTGGCCCGCGAAGATCTCTCCCATCAGCCGGCCGAGCGCCTCCATCAGGTGCGCCCGCTGCATGTCGAGCACCACCATCCGCGACGCCGCCTTCTCGCGGTGCTCGGGCGTGGCATCCCGGCGGTCGATCTGCTCGCGCATGTGGAAGCGACGCAGCTCCAGGATCGAGAGCCGGTCGATCGCGGCGCCCGGAGTCTC
>JBIIOK010000028.1:0-22100 GCA_044336985.1 Pirellulales bacterium
CCGCCAGCAGTTTGATCATGTCGGCCGACTCCCCCCAGCGGGCGTCGAGCGGAACCCGCTGCGAACGCAGGGGCGCTGCCCCGTCGAAGAAGCCGATCGCGACGGCGAACATTCCCTTGTGGCCCAGCTCGACGAGCCGTGCCTTGCCGCCGGGCAGGTTCGCCAGCTGGGCAGGCGGCTCGTCGCCACCCCCTGCCGTGGCCACGAGGTCGAATTGCGGAAACCGGGCCGCGAGCGCCTTCGTCTCCTCGGGGCTCGCCCACGAAAGCAGAATCTGGTGGTCGCAGTCCGCCTTCTTCAGTTCCGCCGCCACGCCCTCGATCGCCTTGGCCGCGGGCTGAACCTCGACTGCATCGTTGCGGATCTGAGCCGCCTCCTTGTCGCCGAGGACGCCGGTGATTCCGATGCGGAGCCCGCCCACCTCGACGATGCGAAATCGGGGTGTGATGTTGGCGTCGAGCCCCAGCAGGCCCACATTGGCGCTCAAGAAGGGCGTTGGCTGATCGCCGACGGGGGCGACCGCCGCCACCAATTCCTCCGCCGGCAGCCGCAGGTCGTCGGGGCCGAGCCCGACCGCCGAGTAGCCCATCGACCGCAGGCCGTCGGCGATCGACTGGAATTTCACCTCCGACTGGCGGCCGAAGCGGCGCACCTGGCCGCCGAGATCGATCGCCAGAAGCGGCCACCCGGCCCCCTGCACCGCCCGCAGGAAGTTCTGCCGGCGGCTCAGGCCCCCCTTCTGGTTTTCCTTGCCGGTGCAGCCGCACGGCTCGATGTAGCCGTCGAGTTCGCCGGTGATCACCACGAGGGCTTTGGGCGTCGGCCAGTCGGTGAAGATCGCGCCGTTGCGCTGCGTGAAGGTTTCGACCGTTTCCGCTGCAACGTCGGCGCCGCGATCCGGAATGGCGACCGCCTCGGCCGCAAGGCACTGTTTCGCTGGCCATCCTCCCAAGCATGAAGCCAGGGTGGATGCGGCCGCGACGAGAAGGGCGAGTCGATGGGCGGGCTGGAACATGCGCATGTCAGGGGTCGATGGCGATGCAGACGGGAATGGAGAGCGTGGGGCTGTCGGGGTGTCCGGTGTCGAGCACGATGCGTCCTGCCGGGGCCTGTTGCGAACAGCGGTGATTGGTCGGCTGGCTGCCGGGGGGAATCGTGATCGAGATCGGGATGCGAATCACACCGCCGCTGCCGACGGGCTTTCCCTCGCCGACATCCACCTGGAGCGAACTGGGCACCACATCGCGCACGACCGGCTTGACCGCGCCGCGGTGGGGCCCCTTCGCGGTGAGGAACAACTGGGCATGGCTGCCGATCTTGCCGGAGACCGTCCCCAGCATGAGCGCCTGCCGAGAGGAATCCCATGCGCTGCCCGCCAATGCAAGATCACCGACCACGCTCCCTTCGAGCGGCAATTCCGCGACCACTTCTTCCGGGATCCGCAGCTGCATCAAGATCGAGTGCCGCAGAGGCCCGAT
This sequence comes from Pirellulales bacterium, assembly GCA_044336985.1. Lineage (GTDB taxonomy): Bacteria > Planctomycetota > Planctomycetia > Pirellulales > UBA1268 > RGVT01. The sequence continues at coordinate 1,479 of JBIIOK010000028.1, forward strand.
CGGCAGTCCGGGCTTCACATCGACCGCGATGACGAAACCGCCCGTGGCCCCCGTTTCGGCTGCGATCTCTTCCGATGGAATCGCTGTCGAGGAAAGCGAGAAAAGCTGGGCGGCCTGGGGGTCGGCGAGCGCGAGGCTCACGACCTCCGGCGGCTTCGCGCCGAACGTGAAGATCCGGGCCGTTGCCCGGGAGGCCGCCCCGGCCGAAAGCTGCGAGAGGACGATCGATTCGGGCACGGCCTTCCACGTGGGGACGACCGTTCCTTCGATCACGAACGCGATCTCCGGCCGTCGCGGGTCGTTCGTGAAGACCGTGGCCTGCTGGCGAAACGGCCCGCCACTCCCCTTCCCCCGCCACTTCAGCCGCACCTTCGTCTCGCCGCCCGGTTCGACCACCTTCCGAGCCCCGTCGGCCGCCCCGTCGGACGTGTCGAAGTCGCTCACGGTGCACGAGCAACTCGTCGCGCCCTTCGTGATCGTGAGCGGCCCCGCGCCGGCGTTGCGAATCACGAACTCGTGCGACCCCTCCTGCCCCGCCCCGATCGTGCCGAAGGCATGCGTCGTTTCGGAGACGTCGGCCTGCGGAGCTTCCGCGGAAGGCGGCTGGAGCATGCTCGGGCCGAAGTCACCGACCCACCAGGGCCGCATCGTCGCCTCGAGCGCCGCCGTGCCGCCGCCGATCGAGGCCCCGAGCGCCGCGGCAAACGCCGCCACCACCCACGCATTGGGTCCGCGCATCTGCATCTGCTTGACCGCCGGAGGTTCTGCAAAGATCGATGTCTAGTGTAACGATTCTAGTCCGGCGAGCTTTTGCCCAACTCGCCCAATCCGGCTTCGGGCGACCCGTACCCCGTCGCCGGACGCTCGCTACGGGCATCCATGCCCTTCGCTCGCTCGAATGCTGACGGCGCTTCGCCATCCTGGCTGCGCTTGTCAGCATACGCCGGCGAGCGGGGTACGACTCGCCCGAAGCCTTCCCGTTCTGCACGACAGCCTGAAGCCTGTCCTACTCAATGCGGGTAGGCACGGGGCTGCCCATGCCCCGGGAGCCGGCGTAGGTGACAAGCGTAGGCAGGATGCTGGAGCGCAGTCACCTCCGAGCGAGCGAAGGACAGGATGTCCGAAGCGAGCGTCCGGCGACGGGGCGTGGGCAGCCCCGTGCCGGGTTGGGCGAGTTGAGGAACGACGACGCGTTCTGCCTCAATACGACCGGGCCAGCACGCTCGGCCGCGCGACCGGTTTGCCCGTCACGATGCACGTGCCCGGCTCGTCGGGGCCGTCCATCGGGATGCAGCGGACCGTCACCTTCAGCGGGTCGAGCAGCGCCGTCACCGCGGGCTCGTCGGCGACGTGCACGTGGGCGAAGCCGGATTTGTCGCCCGCCTTGCCGGTCCCTTCGGCGAAGTAGTCGAGCACCTCGGCCTGGGTCGTGAGCCGCACCGACCGCGCTTCGCGGAAGGCCTTCGCCCGCTCGAAGAGTCCGCTCTGAATCGACTCGAGCAACTGCGGCGCCTCCGCCACGAATTGGGCGAGCGGCATGCTCGCCCGCTCCTTCGGGCCGCGGTCGCGACGCGAGACGCTCACGGCGCCCGCGGCCAGGTCGCGCGGGCCGATCTCGACGCGGATCGGCACCCCCTGCTTCACGTGCTGCCATACCTTGTCGCCGCCACGCATGTCGCGGGAATCGATCCGCACGCGGATCGGCTCGCCGGCATACTGGGCGGCGCCGAGATCGGCCGCGAGATTCCGGCAGCAGGCGAGCACGGCCTCGCGCTCCTCGTCGGTGCGGTGGATCGGCAGGATCACGACCTGCGCGGGGGCGATCCGCGGCGGCAGCACGAGGCCGTCGTCGTCGGCGTGGGTCATGATCACGGCGCCGATGAGCCGCGTCGACACGCCCCACGACGTCGTCCAGCAATATTCTTCCTGCCCGGATTGCCCGGCGAACTTGATCTCCTGGGCCCGCGCAAAATTCTGGCCGAGGAAGTGCGAGGTGCCGGCCTGCAGCGCCTTGCCGTCCTGCATCATCGCCTCGATGGAATAGGTGTCGACGGCGCCGGGGAACCGCTCGCCCGCGGGCTTCGGTCCCTTGATCACCGGCATCGCCAGGTCGCGTTCGGCGAAGGTAGCGTAGACGTCGAGCATCTTGAGCGTCTCCTCAACGGCCTCCTCCCGCGTGGCGTGGGCCGTGTGCCCCTCCTGCCAGAGAAACTCGGCCGTCCGCAGAAACACCCGCGGCCGCATCTCCCAGCGGACGACGTTGGCCCACTGGTTGATGAGCACGGGTAGATCCCGCCACGACTGGATCCACTTGGCATACATCGCGCCGATGATCGTCTCGCTCGTGGGCCGCACGATCAGCGGCTCCTCGAGCTTGCCAGTCGGGATCAGCTTGCCCTCCGGGCTCAGCTCGAGGCGATGGTGCGTGACCACTGCGCACTCCTTGGCGAAGCCCTCGACGTGCTGCGCCTCCTTCTCGAGGTAGGAGAGCGGGATGAAGAGCGGGAAGTAGGCGTTTTGGTGGCCCGTCTCCTTGAACATGCGGTCGAGGATGGCCTGCATCCGCTCCCAGAGGGCGTAGCCGTGGGGCTTGATCACCATGCATCCGCGCACGGGCGACTGCTCGGCCAGATCGGCGGCCCGCACCACCTGCTGATACCACTCGGGATAGTCCTGGGCGCGGGTGGGAGAGATGGCGTGATCGGGCATGACGGTCTCCGGCGGGCGGTGTGGCGGCGATGCCGCGGGTGTGGAAAGGCGGGATTGTAGTCGCTGCTTGTGACCCCTTGGGAAGTCCCCGTAGACTCTTTTCCCGATGGCCACGACGCACGATCCAAACTCCGACTCCCCGCCGCCGGCCTTCCGGCCGGGACGTCGGCAGCCGGCGTCCCGCAAGTTCGTCACCGAACTCGGGCCGCAGGCATCGGTCGAGCAGGTGTTTCTCGCCACGCAGAAGCAGCTGCGGCCCAACCGCAACGGCCAGCTCTATCTCCAGGTGGAGCTCGCCGACAAAAGCGGCTCGATCACCGGCCGCCTGTGGAACGCCTCCGACGAAGACTTCGAGTCGTTCGACGAGGGCGACTACGTCCGCGTCGAGGGAACGACGCAGCTCTATTCCGGCACGCTCCAGCTGATCATCGCCGCCATCGGTCGGGTCGATCCGCGCACCGTCAACGAATCGGACTTCCTCGTCCTTTCGTCGGCCGACATCGAGCGGCTCGCCGCCGAAATGGGAACGCTCCTCGGCACGATCCGGTCGCAGCCGCTGCATGCGCTCGCCCACGAGGTGCTCGCCGACGCTGAATTGATGCGGGCCTACAAGCGGAGTCCGGCCGGCATCAAGCACCATCATGCCTATGCCGGGGGCCTGCTCGACCACGTCGTCAACCTCTTGCGGCTCGCCGACCGTGTCGCGCCGCTCTATCCAGCCCTCGACCGCGACCTCCTGCTCGTGGGTGTCCTCTTCCACGACATCGGCAAGGTCGTGGAACTCGAAAGCGAACGGGGCTTCTCCTACACCGACGCGGGGCAGCTCCTGGGCCATGTTTTGCTCGGCCTCGAGATCGTCGAGGAGAAGGTGGCGGCCGTGCAGGCCCGCACGGGGGTGCCCTTCGATCACGAACTCGCGATCCGCGTGAAGCACATGGTGGCCAGCCACCACGGCCAGTACGAATTCGGCGCCCCCAAGCTGCCGATGACGCTCGAGGCGATGGCGCTCCACCACCTCGACCACCTCGACGCGAAGATGGCCGGCGTGGTGCAGTTGCTGCAAAACGAGGCCTCGATGGACGGCGGCTGGACGCAGTATCAGCAGAGCCAGGGCCGGAAGTTCTTTCGCGGACGGGGCCAGTCGTGAAGCGAAGCGACAAGAAGCCGCGCGGGCCCGCCGGCGGCAAGCGGCCGTCGAAGCCGGCGGCCGGCGACGTCGTCGGCGTGTTTCGCCGGGCGGCCGGCGGATATGGGTTCGTGCGTCCACTCGATGCCGCCGCCGGCGACCGCACCGGCGACATCCACATCGCCGCCCACGCGGCGCTCGACGCCGCCAGCGGCGACACCGTGCGAGTGCGGCTCGCGCGATCCCGAGACGTTCGCCGGCCGGGGCCCGCCGGCGAGATCGTCGAGGTGGTGGAGCGGCGGACGACGCGATTCGTCGGCAGCTATTTCGAGGCGGCGCGGGCCGGCTGGGTGCAGGTCGACGGCACGCATTTCGCGCGGCCGGTCTCGGTGGGCGATCCCGGCGCCAAGGGCGTGCGCGAGCACGACAAGGTCGTCGTGGAGATGGTGCGATTCCCCACGCATCTTCGCGACGGCGAGGGGGTGATCGTCGAGGTGCTCGGCCGCGCCGGCGAGCCCGGGGTCGACACGAAGACGGTGATCGCGGAATTCGGCCTGCCGGGCCCGTTCCCGGAGGAGGTGCTCGCCGACGCCCGCCGCCAGGCGGACCGTTTCGGCGAGGAGATTCCGCCCGACCGCCGCGACCTGACCGACCGCGTGATCATCACGATCGACCCGGTCGACGCCCGCGATTTCGACGACGCCATCTCGCTCGAGCGGATCGAACGCGGCCACTGGCTCCTGGGCGTGCACATCGCCGACGTCTCGCATTTCGTCGCGGAAGGTTCGCCGCTCGATCAGGAGGCGCTCGCCCGGGGCACGAGCGTCTACCTGCCCGACCGCGTGATCCCGATGATCCCGGAGGTCGTGTCGAACAACCTCGCGAGCCTGCAGCCGGGCCGCGTCCGTTACGCGCGGACCTGCTGGATGGAGTTTTCGCCGGAGGGCATTCCCGTCGATGCCGAGGTGGAGCGATCGGCGATCAAGAGCGTCCGGCGGTTCACCTACGAGGAAGTGGACGTCTTCCTGGCCGACCCGCAGACGCGGGCGGTCGAGATGAACGATTCCGTGCGCGAGCTGCTCGGCCGGATGCGCGACCTCGCCCGGATCCTGCGGGCCCGGCGGACGGCCCGCGGGTCGCTGGAGCTCGTGATGCCCGAGGTGAAGATCGACCTCGATCGCGACGGGCGGGTCAGCGGGGCGCACGTCGTCGAGAACACCGAGAGCCACAAGATCATCGAGGAATTCATGCTCTCGGCCAACGAAGCGGTGGCCGAGAAGCTCGCCCGCGCCGGTGCCGGCTTTCTCCGCCGGATCCACCCCTCCCCCGACCTGCGAAAGCTGCGACAGCTCACGGAGTTCGTCACGGAGCTCGGCTTCGAGGTCGATTCGCTCGAGAGCCGGTTCGAGCTGCAGCGGCTGCTCGTCATGACCCGCGGCCGCCCGGAGGAGCATGCCGTGCACTACGCCGTGCTCCGCAGCCTCACCCGCGCGGCCTACGGCCCGCAGGAAGACGGTCACTTCGCGCTCGCGAGCGACTGCTACTGCCACTTCACCTCGCCGATCCGCCGCTATCCCGACCTCACCGTGCACCGCGCGCTCGACAGCCTTGCTCGCGGCAGGCGGCCCCCCACCGACGGCCTCCAGCAGCTCGGAGACCAATGCTCGCAGCTCGAGCGGCGGGCCGAGTCGGCGGAACGCGAGCTGGTCAAACTGAAGCTTCTTCATTTTCTGTCGTCGCGGATCGGGCTCGAGATGGATGCGGTGGTGACGGGCGTGGAGTCCTTCGGCCTTTTCGTGCAGGGGCTCGAATTGCCGGCGGAGGGGCTCGTGGCGCTCGACAGCCTGCCGGGCGACACCTACCGCTACGAGCGGGCGAGCCACACGCTCACCGGTCGTCGGCAGGGGAATTCGTTCCGGCTCGGAGACCGCGTCCGCGTGACGGTGGCGAAGGTTGACCTCGAGCGAAGGACGCTCGACTTCCGGCTCGTCGAGACGGAAGGACGTCGGCCGAGGGGTGCGGCGCCGCGGCGGCCTGGTGCGAAGCCGCGCGGGCAAGGCGGACAATCCCGCGCCTCTGGACCTGGGGCCGCGAAGCGGTCGGAGCGGCCAGGTCGCAAGCAGAAGCGGCGGCGGTGAAGCAGGCCTTCCCCGAGGCTGGAACCTTTCGACGGCGTTCCTACAATCCGGCCATTTGCCACGCGCGAAGTGGCAGTCATTCTCCCCGGGATGGATCCCTGACACGTGTCGCAATCGCTGCTCCAGACGCCGCTCGTCGGCTGGCATGAATCACACGGCGGCCGCATGGTCGACTTCGCCGGCTGGCGGATGCCGGTGCAATATGCGTCGATCGTCGACGAGCACCTGGCCACGCGGCGGGCCGCCGGGATGTTCGACGTCTCCCATATGGGCAGGCTGGCGATCGAAGGGGCGGGATCGGCCGGCTGGCTCGAGTCGCTGCTGACGCGCCGCGTGTCCGGCATCGATGTGGGCCGCTGCCGCTACACGCTCGTCACCGACGAGAGCCGCATCCTCGACGACGCCCTCGTGGCCCGCGAGGCCGACGCCGACGACGGCGCGCCGCGGATGTCGATGGTGGTCAACGCGAGCAACCGCGAGCGGGTGGTCGAGTGGCTGCAGAGCCGCCTGCCCGCCACGGGTGTCTCGCTCGTCGACCGCACGTTCGACACGGCGATGATCGCCGTGCAGGGGCCGCTCGCCGTTGAGATCGTCGGCGGGCTGTGCCCGGCGGCCGACCGGGCCCGGATCGAGTCGCTCAAGAATTATCGGGCGACGTCGGCCTCCGTCGCCGGAACGCCCGCCGCGGTCAGCCGCACCGGCTACACCGGGGAGGATGGCGTCGAGCTGGTCGTGCCCGCCGCGGCCGCAGCCGCGGTCTGGGAGGCGATCCACGCGGCGGGAGAGCCACGCGGGCTCATGGCATGCGGGCTGGGTGCCCGCGACACGCTGCGTCTCGAGGCGGGCATGCCGCTCTACGGCCACGAATTGCGGGAGGATTCCGACCCCTTCGCCCTGGGCCTCGGCTTGGCGATCGACCTCGAGGGCCGCACGTTCCCGGCCAGCGACCGGTTTGCCGCATTCCGCGACCGTCCGGCAGGCCGCATGCGTGTCGGTCTTGCGCTCGATTCGAAGCGGAGCGCCCGCGAGGGGCATCCGGTCATGCAAGGGGATAGGGAGGTCGGGATGGTGACGAGCGGGAGCTTTTCGCCGACACTGGAGCGGGCCGTCGCAATGGCGATGGTCGATCGCGACGTGGCCGCCAACGGCATCGTCCTCGATGTGCTGATCCGCGATTCGAGGCAAGCCGCGACGGTGACTCCCCTACCCTTCTATCGGCGATCGTAAACGCACCAGAAACCCCCGGAGAGGATTCCATGGCAGCAGAAATGAGATTCGCGAAGTCGCATGAGTGGATTCGCCCGGAGGCCGATGGGCTGGCCACCGTCGGCATCTCGTCCTACGCCGTCGAGGCCCTGACCGATCTCGTCTTCATGCAGTTGCCGACCGTCGGCAAGAAGGTGAAGGCGGGCGAATCGATCGGCGAGATCGAGAGCGTGAAGGCGGTGAGCGATCTCTACGCGCCGGTGTCGGGCGAGGTCGTGGCCGTCAATACGACGCTTCCTGGCCAGCTCGAGACGCTCGGCAAGGACCCCTACAACGCCGGTTGGATCGTGAAGATCAAACCCGACGATCCCGCCGAAATGGCCGGACTGCTCGATCGGGCTGCCTACGAAGCCCTCGTGAAGAGCCAGTCGCACTAAGGGGCGAGAGGCTCCCGAAGATCCGGGGGATTGGTGCTTGATGGCGACGCCCGTGATCCATGTCTGGTGCGATGAGCCGGCCGACGGCCCCACGAACATGGCGGCCGACGAGGTGCTCGCTGGCGAGTCGCTCCGCCGCGGCGCGCTCTTGGTGAGGCTCTACGGCTGGGAGACGACCACGATCTCGCTCGGTGCCTTCCAGAAACACGAAGACGCCCTCGCTGCAGTCGAGATTCAAGGCCTGCCGCTGGTGCGCCGGCCGAGCGGCGGCGGGGCGATCGTCCACGGCAGCGACCTGACCTACGCCGCGGCCGTGCCGAAGACGCACCCGTGGGGCTCGTCGCCGCAGTCGCTCTACGATGCCCTCCACGAGGCGCTCGCGCGGGTGCTCGCCGGGGTTGGCGTCGATGCGGCCTTGTGGCGGCCGCCGCAATCGGCTTCGGCCCACGCGGATGACGAGTCGTTCTTCTGCTTCGACCGTCGATCATCGGGAGACGTGGTGTATCGTCCGGCAACACCCGCGGAGCTAGCTCTCTCCGCGGAGCTAGCTCTCTCCGCGGAGCTAGCTCTCTCCGCGGAGCTAGCTCTCTCCGCGGGCCAGGCCGGCCGCGGGCACAAGGTCATGGGGAGCGCCCAGCGACGGCTCGAGGGGGCCGTGCTCCAGCATGGCAGCCTGCTCGTTCGCCGCAACTCCGATGTGGGCGGGCGGGCCGCCCATCCGGGCCTCGCCGAACTCGCCGGGGCGCTACCCGGCGTCGGGCAGCTCGTGGATCGCTGGCTCGACCTGGTTTCCCAGGAGGCGCGGGCCGATGTCGTCCGCGAGGCCGGCGGGTTTCGCGGGCCGCGGTCGCACGAGGTGGCCGGGCACGCGGCTCGATTCCGCGAACAGCGTTGGACGGCCCGGCGGTGAGATGGGCGTCATCTGGTCCCGGGGCACGGCCGGTTGTTAGGATTGAGGCACTACCATGCTCACGAAACTGATCATCGCCTCCGGAAAAAGCGCCGGACGAGCCATTTCCATCAAACGCAGCAAGCTCCTCATCGGCCGGGCCGAGGACTGCGACGTGCGCCCGTTGAGTGAGGACGTGAGCCGCCGGCACTGCGCGGTGCACGTCGGCCCCGCGGATGTCTGGGTCGAGGATCTCGGCAGCCGCAACGGCACGTTCGTCAACGGAGTGCGGATCAAGGAGAAGACAAAAGTCGCCACGGGCGATCTCATCCGCGTGGGCGCGCTCGAGCTGAAGGTTTCCTGTTCCGCCCCCGCTGCCGCTGCTGGCAGCGAGGAAGACGTGTCGCGGTGGCTCATGACCGACGAGGAGCCGGCGGGCATGTTCGACACGACGCAGAGCGTTCGCACTGTGGCGGTCGCCGATCCGGCCGAGGACTCAAGCAGCATCCATGCCGAGCCCCCAATCGCCTCTTCGGGCTCAGGGGTGACGGCGGGCGGAGCCGGATCGGGCATTTCGAAGTCGTCGAGCGCCTTGGCGATCGAGGCCGTCAAGGAATCAAAGACGAAGCCCGGCATGCTCCCGCAGCAGCCCAAGAAAGGCTCCGACACGTCGCGCGACGCCGCCGCCGAGGCCCTCAAGAAGTTCTTCGGCGGGCGGTAGGTCTACAAACGACGAGGCGAGCGGGTCGGCTGAAGCTCGACGAGCGTATGCAATTTCGACCTTCTGAGGTCAGCAGTTCCGTAGGTCGTCAGCGGAGAAATTGCAGCGCGAGGGCGACTTCTGCCGCCCGCGAGCCGGCTCCCAAGTAGACCGCTTGGTCTCCAAGCGGATCCGCTTCCGGAGGAAGCGGTCTACTTGTGACGGTTGTGCGGGTTGCGGTCTTGATGCCGGCCGGATCACCCGGACCAGCGGGAAATTTTTCGGGACCGGGAGCCCTTGCGCCGCCGGCAGGCTGCATACTTCCCTCAGACCTTCCCACGGAAGGCAGGCCGGCAGTCCCTCCCGCGTCACCACCGGCGCGGGCCCAGCAAGCGGAGAATCAACGATGTCGATCGCAGCCGTCAAGTCGCCCCGTTCGTCGCACCGCAAGTCCGACCGTGCCGGCGTTGCCCGGCCTTCCACGCGCGAGCGTCGGCGGCTGATCGACCCCACGACGTGCGAGCGCGACTACGGCGTCGAAGAGATCGAATTCATGCAGGCGATCGAGCGGTATAAGCGGACGAGCGGCCGCATGTTTCCGACCTGCAGCGAGGTGCTCGAAGTGGTGCGGTCGCTGGGCTACGTCCGCGTGGCCGCGGAGTAGACCGCTTCCAAAGTAGACCGCTTGCTCCGCAAGCGGATCGCCGGCGAGATCCGCTTGCGGAGCAAGCGGTCTACGGGGCGGGGATGGGCGATTTGGCCAGTCTGGGATGGTCTTGTTCCCGGCGTGCCGCGGTGGGTACCGTCCCGCCCTCCGTTGCCCCGATGTGGGGCCGGTGAGCCGACGCACGAGTTTCGCCATGCCACAGGTTCGTTTCACCAGCATGCGACCAGGCATGCTGCTGCCGCGGGTGCCGCTCTTTGCGCTCGTGGCTACCGCCGGCTGTGGCTGGATGGCCCGCAGCGACAACGCGGAGGGGGTGCGGCTCTACCAGCAGGGAAACTATCTGGGGGCCGTGAATCACTTTCAGCAGGCGCTCGCGCAGCAGCCCGGCAGCCCCGACTGCTTCTATAACCTGGGCGCCACCTACCACCAGCAGGCCAAGCTGTTCGGCCGACCGGCCGACATGCAGACGGCGGAGCAGTATTACCACCTCTGCCTGTCGCGCAACCCAAACCACGATGCCTGCCAGCGGGCGATGGCCGTGCTGCTCGTGGAGGAACAACGCAGCGGCGAGGCCGTGGCCCAGTTGGAGGCGTGGTCCCGTCGGGAGCCGGCCAATCCCGATCCCCAGATCGAGCTCGCCCGGATCTACCAGGAGCACGGCGACATCCGCCAGGCGGAGAACCACCTCGTCGACGCCCTCGCGATCGATCCGAGCAACCCGCGGGCGCTCGTGGCGCTGGGGCAGATCCGCGAGATCACCGGTGAGCAGGGGCAGGCCCTGGCCAACTACTCCCGCGCCCTGTCGATCGATGGCCAGCAGCCGGTCGTCGCCGCGAAGGTGGCCTCGCTCGGCGGCGCCACGCAGGGCGGGGTCGTGCAGGCCGGCGGCACGCGCACAGCGTCGCTGCCGGCGGCGCCGCTCGAGCCGGTCGCATTCGTGCAGCCCGCGGCACAGCCGTTGCCGCTTGCGACCGGAAACGTCGCCCGTTGACCGTCCCGCCGGTGGGTCCTATTCTGCCCGAATTGAAGGCCGCTGGCCGCCGGAACGTGCTCGTGGCGGCCGGGCCTCGAACGACGCCGCGGTGCCAAAGCCGGCGGAGCCGAGGTGGCAAGTTGGCGCCCAGAGCACACCCGGAGCCATCCTGTGACGGACCGCAGTCTCACGTCGGTAGGTGAACGCGTCTTCAACTTCTCCCCCGGGCCGGCCGTGCTGCCGCTCGAGGTGCTCGAGCAGGCGCAGGAGGAGCTCGTATCGCTGCCGGGAGTCGGCATGTCGATACTCGAGATCAGCCACCGTAGCCCCGCGTTCGACCGCATCCTCGAGGAGACGGTCGAGAGCCTGAAGGGGCTGCTGGGGATCGGTGCCGACCACGAGCTCATTTTCCTGCAGGGGGGCGCGAGCCTCCAGTTCTCAATGGTGCCGATGAACCTGCTGCGGGGGCTTTCGTCCGCGGCCGACTACATCCTCACCGGCACCTGGGGCATCACCGGCGCCAAGGAGGCCCGTCGCGAGGGCGCGGTGCACGCCGCGTGGGACGGAGCGGCGACCAACTACGACCGGCTGCCTACGGCCGACGAGATCCGGCTCTCGAAGGATCCGGCCTATGTCCACATCACGAGCAACGAGACGATCCAGGGCGTGCAGTGGAAGCGGGAGCCGGACGTGGGCTCCGCGCCGCTCGTCTGCGACTGCTCGAGCGACTTCCTTTCGCGGCCGATCGACGTTGCGAAATACGGCCTGATCTACGCGTGTGCCCAGAAGAATGCGGGCATCGCCGGCGTCACGGCTGTCATCATCCGCAAGGACCTGCTCGAACGGTCGCGGGACGACCTGCCCACGATGCTCGACTACCGCACGCACGTGAAGAATGGCTCGCGGCCGAACACGCCTCCGGTGTTCGCCGTCTACATCCTCGGCCTCGTCTGCCGCTGGGTCCGCGACACCATGGGCGGCCTCGCGAGCATGGAGCGGCATAACGCCGCCAAGTCCAAGCTGCTCTACGATGTGCTCGACCGCTCGGGGGGCTTTTATGCGGGCCACGCCCGCCCCGAGTGCCGTTCCGACATGAATGTCACGTTCCGCCTGCCCGACGAGGGGCTCGAGAAGGAGTTCGTCAAGGGGGCGACCCAGCGCGGGCTCGTCGATCTCAAGGGGCATCGCTCGGTCGGCGGCATCCGCGCGAGCATCTACAACGCGATGCCCGTCGAGGGCGTCGAATGCCTCCGCGACTATATGATCGATTTCCAGAAGGCCCGTCAGGCCTGACGGGCGGCCCACGCTCGCTTCCGCATCCCGGCTTCGTTTTCAACCACCGGCCTCGCTTCCACGGAATCCCACCATGCCCTCGATCATCGTGCTCGATACGCTCAGCCCCGACGGCCTCGCCCTGCTCGACGCCGCCGCTGAGTCTGGGATCACCTACGAGGTGGTGACGGGCCTCTCGGGCGACGCGCTCCGCACGGCCCTCGCCCAGCACGACGGCGCCATCTGCCGCAGTGGCGTGAAGATCACCGCCGACGCCTTGGCCGGGAACCACCGGCTCAAGGCGATCGTCCGCGCCGGCGTGGGCACCGACAATATCGACAAGGACGCGGCCACGCGGCAGGGCATCGTGGTGATGAACACGCCGGCGGGCAACACCGTCAGCACGGCTGAGCACGCCTTCGCGCTGATCCTGGCGCTGTCGCGGAACGTGGCGGCGGCCGATGCCAGCCTCCGCGACCATCGCTGGGACCGCAACAAGTTCATGGGCGTGCAGCTCGCCGGCAAGACGCTCGGCATCGTGGGGCTGGGCCGGATCGGCCAGGCCGTCGCCAAGCGGGCGCGGGCCTTCGACATGCGGGTCGTCGGGTTCGACCCGTTCCTATCGCCGGAGCGGGCCGCGGAACTCGGCATCGAACTGGTCGACAGCGTGCGCGGCATGTTGCCCGACGTCGATTACCTCACGGTGCACACCCCGCTCACCGACGAAACCCGCCATCTCATCGGCAAGTCGGAGCTCTCGATCCTCAAGCCGGGCGTGCGGCTGGTCAATTGCGCCCGCGGCGGCATCTACGACGAGGCGGCCCTCGTCGAGGGGCTCAAGAGCGGCGTGATCGGCGGCGTGGCGCTCGATGTCTTCGAGAAGGAACCCTGCACCGAGAGCCCGCTCTTCGGCATGCCGGGTGTCGTGGTCACTCCGCACCTGGGGGCGAGCACGGAGGAGGCGCAGTCGCAGGTCGCGGTGGAGGGTGTCGGCCTGCTGGTCGACTTCTTCTCGACCGGCACGATTCGGCACTCCGTCAACTCCAGTTCCATCGACCCGGCGGCGCTCGAGGGCGTGCGGGGTTTCCTCGATCTCGCCTGGCGGCTGGGCCTGCTCCTCGCCCAGCTCGACGAGCCGCCGCCGCGTTCCTGCTCGATCGCCTACCGCGGTGAGATCGCCGCGCGGAACACGCGGCTCGTGACGGCGGCCTTCGCGGCCGGACTGCTCGAATCGGCGTTCGAGGACGTCAACATCGTGAACGCGGAAATGCTCCTCCGCGAGCGGGGCATCGACCTGGTCGAGCAGAGCCGCACCGACCCGGGTGCGTTCAGTTCCGTCGTCGCAGTCGATCTGGTGGCGGGGGATCGCGTGCACCGGGCTGCCGGCACGCTCTTCGGCCATGCGATGCCGCGGCTGGTGCAGCTCGAGGGGCACAGGCTCGAGGCCTACCTCGACGGCATTCTGCTCGTCTTCACCCATCAGGATGTCCCCGGCATCATCGGTCGTGTCGGCAACGCATTCGGCAGCCTGGGCGTGAACATCGCCCAGATGACGGTCGGCCGGTCGACGCCGGGCGGCGACGCCATCGGCGTCTTGAACCTCGATCAGGAGCCGTCGCCTGAGGCGCTCGCGGCCGTGCTCGCCTGCCCGGGCATCCGCTCGGCCCGGGTCGTGAAGCTGCCGGCCGCTGGGCAGGTGCCCAACTGGCTCGCCTCCTCGGCGGCGGCCAGCCGTCAGGGCAGGTCGACGCAGTCGTCCGGGAAATAGCCAGGCGGCAGGTTTGACTGCCCGGGCACCAATTCACACAATTCAATCCGTCGGGCGGCAGGTTCTGACATCCTTGTCTGGCAACGCGTGCAGGATGACCATGCTTCGGAGGGTTCTCGCGTCGGCGATCCCGTGCGTTTTGGCGTTTCTGGCCTTGGCGTTCGCCCCCCCCTTCAGTCGGTTCGCCGCTGCGGCCGATGACGGTCCGTCGGCAGCCGAGGTCTCCACGCGTCGGCTGCTCGATGCCCTCGACGAGAAGAAGCTGCCGGACGTGACGCTCTGGGTGCTCGACCGGGTCGAGAACGACCCCGATGTGTCGGCCGAACTCAAGAAGGAGGTGCCATTCCGGAGGGCGACGGCGCTCGTGGGCACGACGCGGCTCGAGTCGGACAGCAAGAAGCGGGCCGACATCCTCACGAATGCCGAGAAGGAGATCGACCGGTTCCTTCAGGATTCGCCCAGCGGCGAGCAGGCGATCGCCGCCTTCACGCAGAAGGGCAACCTCCTGATCGAGCGGGGGCGGGCAAAGGTCGAGCAGGCGAAACGGGCCGGTGCCGACGCCCCCAAGGTGCTTGCCGAGGCGCTGCCCTTCTTCGACAGCGCGATCAAGTCGCTCGAGGGGCCGGTGCGCAAGAAGGACGAGAAGATCGAGACAGTCACCAACGCCGAAGACGCCGTGCTCAAGGAGCTGCGGGCGGTGGATGAGGAGCTCGCCGCCCTTCAGGGAGCGGCGGGCAAGCAGGATGAAGCTGCCGGAAAGAAGCCGAAGAAGCCGGTGCGGCGGCCGCCGGGCGACATGAAAAAGATCGAGCGGCTCGAAGAGCGACAGGATGCCCTCCGCGGTCAGCTGCTGCAGACCCGGCTGCTCGTCGGCGGGGCCTACTTCGAAAAATCACGGGCGCTGCCGCCGGGGTCGCCGGAGTGGACGAAGGCGATCGAGGCATCCGCGACCAACTACAAGGAACTCTACGACAAGTATCGCACCCGGGGGGTCGGCCTCTTCGCCCGGTATTTCGAGGGCCGCAACTACGCGGCGCTCGCATTTGCGGAGCAGAAGCCCGACGAGCGGAAAAAGAAGCTCGAAAAAGCGCTGTCGGCGCTCGCCGATATTCGCCTGCTCGATGGCGAGGCGGGCTTCGTGCCGGGGCTGCGGGCCAAGGCGATCAATTCCTCGCTCGAGTGTTGGCTCGACGCCAAGGCGTATGCCGACAAGGAGTTCAAGGATTTCGACGAGCGCTTGCTCAAGATCGCCATGGCCAAGTTGACGGCCGACAGACTCGATGCCGACTGGCTGGGGCTGAAGTATCGCTCGGCGCTGATGCTCGAGCGGCGTGCCGATGCCATTCCGGACGCCGTCAGGGGCAGGTCAATGCTCCAAAATGCCAAGAAGCTGGCCCTCGAGGTTGCGAAGTTCAACAAGGACTACGCCGCCGAAGCGAGAGCTCTGCTCGAGCAGCTGGGGAAATCACTGCCGGATGACGGCTCCGGCGGCGAAGAATCGTTCGAGGCATCGATGGATGCCGCGCGACTGGCGCTGCAAAACATGCAATCCAAGCAGGCCGAGATGAAGCAGTTCGCGGCCGGCGGAAAAACAGCCGAGGCCCAGGAGGCGCAGAAGGCCGCGGCGGCGGAACGCGACAAGGCGCTGGTGGCGTTGCGGAAGGCGATACCGCTCGCCACTGAGGAGGAAATCGACGCGCTCAACCAGGCCCGTTACATGCTCACGTTCCTGAATTACGACGCCCGGCGTCTGCACGATGCGGCGGCGCTTGGAACCTTCCTCGCCGAGCGGTATCCGAATGCCCGCGGCAGCAGACAGGCCGCGAAGATCGCCATGGCGAGCTGGCAGATGCTCTCGAAGGACGGGCCCGTCGAATGGCGCGGGGCGGCGAAGAACAGCTGTGCCGATGTCGCGGGGCTGATTCTGCGGACCTGGCCGGAGGAGGCCGAGAGCGCCGATGCAGCCGTGATCGCGATCGCCTCGGCGACGGAGTCGCGGAATCCCGAGCAACTGATCAGGATCCTCGGCATGGTGCCGCAAAGTTCGCCACGCCGTGGCGAGGTGCTTCTCCGCGGTGGACCGGCGCTGTGGCGGGAGGTGCTCGACAAGCGGCGGCTCGAGGAGGGCGTGCGGCCGGCCGACGACGTGCTTGCGGGCTGGAAGCAGAAGGCCACGCAGGCGATCGACGACGGCCTCGCGACCATCCCAGCCGGCGCGAAGCCCGACAAGACAACCGTGGCCGCGGTGATCTCTCGCTGCCAGATCGCGATCGAGGACGGCAACAACGATCTCGTGATGCAGCTCCTGGAGCAGCCGGACTATGGCCCCTGGACGGTTGTGAATGGCCAGGATCCCGTGTTCACGGAGGGTTCGCTCGCCGAAAACACGCTCAGCCTCGCCCTGCGGTATTTCATCCAGACCGAGAAGCTCGACAAGGCCCAGCAGGCCATGGATCGGCTCGAGGCTGTCGCCGGGACCGGTGAGGAGGCCTCGGCGAAGCTGACGGCGATGTATCTCGCGATGGGCCGTGATCTGCAGGCGCAGCTCGACGAACTGGGCAGTGGTGACAAGGCCGGAACTCCGGAAGCCCAGTCCAAGGCGAAGGCGATCCTCGGCGGTTTCGAGAAATTCCTCGACGGCGTCGGCAAACGCGACCAGAAGATCTCCTCGCAGATGTGGGTGGCGACCACCTACCTCTCGCTGGGGTCGGGCTCCGGAACGGGGTCGGTGGTGCCGAAGAACCAGGCCGAGGGCTATCTGGCCAAGGCGGCCGAGGTCTATGAGAAGCTTCTCAAGCAGGGAGGCGACCAGATCGCCAAGTTCGAGCCGTCGATCCGGCTCAAGATGGCCAACGTCTACCGCGAGCTCGGGAAGTGGGACGATGCGCAAGGCCACATCGATTGGCTGCTTTCCGACGCCAAGCGGCAGAATTCGCTCGACACGCAGATCCAGGCAGCGGAACTGCTGCAGACGGCCGGCGAAAAAGCAGGCGACAAAGCCAAGGCCGAGCAGTATTTCAAGCAGGCGATCGTGGGCCGCAAGGAGGGGGGCAGCGTCATTTGGGGCTGGGGCGGCATCTCCAACAAGCTGGCTCGTCAGGCTTTCGGCGGCAGCGACGAGAAGTCACTCGATGCCCGAGCCAAGTTCTTCACGGCGCGGCTGAACGTCGCCAAGTGCCGGCTGGCGCGGGCCGGAGTTTCGGAGACGGATCGCGACAAGCTGCTGCAAATGGCCGCCAACGACGTCGCCATCACCTACAAGCTCTATCCGGAACTCGGCGGGCCGTCGATGTACAAGCAATTTGACAAGCTGCTGAAGGAGATCGAGAAGGAGCGGGGCAATTCTGCCACGAAGGGGCTCGCCGATCTCAAGGAAGCCCAGCAGGCCGCGGAAGCAGGGAGTGGCACATGAATGACGCGCGAAACGTGCGTGGCGGCGGGCGACGTTCAAAACGGTTGCAGGAGATCATGATGCAGGCGGTGTTGTCTTCGATTCATCGTTCGTGGTTGTTTATCGTGGTGGCCGGTGCGGCGGCGCTCGCGCCCATCGTGGCGTATGGCCAGGCGGCCGACCGGGTGCTCACGACCGAGGGCACGCAGAGCGGCAAGGTGGTGGCGGTGTCGGCCAACGACGTCGACCTCGAGGATCGGAACGGCGAAACCAAGAAGATCTCGATCGACAAGGTGCGGGAGGTGCAGTTCGGCGGCGAACCGCAGTCGCTGCGGTCGGCCCGCTCGATGC
Organism: Pirellulales bacterium; assembly: GCA_044336985.1. Taxonomy (GTDB): domain Bacteria; phylum Planctomycetota; class Planctomycetia; order Pirellulales; family UBA1268; genus RGVT01. The sequence continues at coordinate 19,106 of JBIIOK010000028.1, forward strand.
TCTCGCGGGGCCGGGCAGCCGAGGCGATCGAGGAACTTGGCAAGATCCAGCCCGATGAGCTCGACGGGGCCGAGCAGCTGCTGCTCGACGAAATGGAATTCGCCAAGGCAGCGGCGGCCGGCCGGGCGGCGATCGCGAGCGGCGGCGATCCGAAGGCGCCGGGCAAGCTCGTCGTCGACTTTCTCGCGAAGCACCCGAAGAGCCACCACTTCTACGAGATGAAGGAATTACTCGGCGACCTTCTCGCCCGGGCGGGCGATTCGAGCGGGGCACTCGCGGCCTACTCCGAAGTGGCCAAGGGGCCCGCGGCGCTCAAGGTGCGGGCCGCCAGCGCCAAGGCCCGGATGCTCTTCGACCAGCAGAAGTTCGAAGACGCAATGAAGGAATACGACAGTGCGATCAAGATCGATGCGAGCGACGACGCCAGCGCCGCGCAGAAGCGAGCCGCTGAACTCGGCAAGGCCCGGTGCCTGTCGCAGCTTGGCAAGAACGACGACGCAGTGACGCTCGTGCAGGGCATCATCAAGCAGGCCGATCCCGAGGAGAAGGATCTGCTCGCCGCCGCCTACAACGTGCTCGGCGGTGCCTACCGGGCGGCCGGCGACAAGGATCAGGATGCGTTGATCTCGTATCTGACCGTCGATTTGGTCTACAGCGGCAGCCCCGAGAGCCACGCCGAGGCGCTCTACAACCTCAGCGAACTCTGGGAGCGGGCCAAGAATCCCGAGCGGGCCCGCGAGACACGGAAGGTGCTCGAGGAGAGCTACCCGGCGAGCGGCTGGGCCAAGAAGCCGGCGGCTGCTGCCGGCAAGGGCTGAGGTTCAGCCCGGACGCAGCGGGCCAAGGGCTTGGTTGCCCGTTTTGCGGGATTCGCGGGCATGGCTTACGATTGACCAAAACTTTCTATCTTTGCAAGGAGACGATTCATGCAGTGGGGTGCAACCGAGTGCGGGCTGACGGGCAGCCGGCGGAATTGGATGAGCGTTCTTTCCGCCGGGCTGGCCAGGGCCCTCCTGACGTTCGCCATGATCGGTGCGGTCGGAGCGGCCACGGTCGCCCCCGCCCTGCTCTGCCCCACCGTCGCCGTCGCCCAGGACGAGGAGGTCGCCGACGAGGAGGCTGAGCCGGAAGGCGAGAGCATGCTCGTCTTCTATTACAACGCCCTCGGTCTGAAATACGTGATCGTGTTTCTCGCGCTGTCGTTCGGGCTCGTGGCGCTCCTCGTCATGTGTTTCCTGCAGATCCGCAAGGCGGTGCTGATGCCGGCCTCGCTCAGCCAGGCCTTCGAGGCGCATCTGGAAGCCAAGGAATATCAGCAGGCCTACGAACTTGCGAAGAACGACGATTCCTACCTGGGACGCGTGCTTGCGGCCGGCATGGGCAAGCTCCAGTCGGGCTACGGCGCCGCCGTCGAGGCGATGCAGGAGGAAGAGGGAGAGCAGGCGATGAAACTCGAGCACAAGATCAGCTATGTCTCGCTCATCGGTGGTTTGGCGCCGATGTTCGGCCTGCTCGGCACGGTGGACGGGATGGTGTCGGCGTTCATGATCATCGCCAAATCGTCGACGGCTCCCAAGCCGAACGAGCTCGCCATCGGCATTTCGCAGGCCCTCATCACGACGCTGATCGGATTGTGGCTCGCGATCCCCGCCATCGCCTGCTTCGCCACGTTCAAGAACTGGCTGCAGAAGTTGACGGGCGACATCGACGTCGAGGCAATGCGTCTGATGTCACGGTTTCAGAATATGGGAAAGAAGTGATCCGCCATGGCACGTAAAAGCGGCGGCGGTCCGTCGAATACCGACATCGACATGACGCCGATGATCGACATGACGTTCCAGTTGATCACGTTCTTCATGTTCGTCATGAATTTCTCCGAGGCCGAGCAGGATGATCGGATCCAGCTGCCCTTGAGCCAGTTGGCGAAACCGGTCGAAGGTGCGATGGAAAGCCCGATCACGCTGCAGCTCACCAACAAGGGTTCGGTGATCTATGCGGGTGAAATGGTTGCGGTGGGCGACATCGGCACGTACCTCGAACGCGAGAAGACGGTGATGCTCGACGCGGGCAAGGAGCCCAGCGCGGCCACGGTGATCGTGCGGGCCGACGGTCGTTCGAAGACCGGCGAGGTGCAGGAAATCATTCGCAAGTGCCAGGAAAAGGGCTTCGAGCGATTCGCCCTCCGGGCCCAGTACGACGAGGGACGGTGATCCATGGCCAAGCGTCAATCATCCTCGTTGGGCGACAAGGTGGCCATCGACATGACGCCGATGATCGACGTCGTGTTTCAGCTGATGTCGTTCTTCATGTGCACGCTGAAGGTCGTGGCCCCCGAGGGGGATTTCGACATCCGCATGCCGCTCGGGGCCGCTGCGGCGGCCGCCCCCGACGACCAGCAGGTGCCGCCGGTGCGGGTCAAGCTCTCGGCCGGCGCCGACGGCAGCCTGGCCGGCATCGCGATGAACGGTGCCACGGTGGCCGATTTCGAGGAGCTTCGCAAGCGGGTGATCGGCCTAGTCGGTACCGACACGGGGCCGAATTCGCTCGCCGAGCGGACGGAGGTCGAGCTCGACTGCGACTACTCACTCAAATACGTCAACGTCGTCCGCGCCATCACCGCCGTCTCCGGCAAGGTGCAGGACGGGCAGGTCGTGGAACTGATCAAGAAGATCAAGTTCACGCCGCCCAAGCGCGGGTAGAGCGGCCGGCGCGCAACCCGGCTTCGGGCGACCCGTACCCCGTCGCCGGACGTTCGCTTCGGACATCCTGTCCTTCGCTCACTCGGATGCTGACTGCGCTTCGCCATCCTGGCTGCGCTTGTCAGCATACGCCGGCTCCCGGGGCACGAGTCGCCCGAAGCCTCCCGTTCTAGTAGGACAGGCTTCAGCCTGTCTCCCGTAGACCGCTCACCGCCGCGGGTGGAACTTTTCGTGGACGCTCCTGAGGCGGCCGGCGTCGACATGGGTGTAGCGCTGGGTCGTGGCGATGCTCGCGT
>JBIIOK010000126.1:0-6854 GCA_044336985.1 Pirellulales bacterium
AAGCCTGTCCTACTCCTGCTCGCCGGCTGCTTCGCGCTTGTCGAAAAACTGCTTCAGGTCGCCGAAGGTTCGCAGCGGCTCCTTGCCCTCGCGCATCTCCTTTGTGAGCGGCTTCGGGGGCTTCTTCGCGGTGGCCGTGTAGGTCCGCGGCTGCTGCTCGCGGGGCGGGCGGGCCGGCGGCTGACGGCGCGGCGGCCGCGCGGCTGAAGGCGGAGCGGCCTGGCCGTTGCCGGCCTGCGGCTGGGCGGCGGGCCTGGGCCGACGTTCGCCCTTCTCAGGACGCTGCCGCTTCTGCGGCTGCGGCCGTTCGGTGCCGGGCTGGATCATCGTGAGCGCCACGCGGCGGCGGGCCTTGTCGATCTCGAGCACCCAGACCTTCACGATCTGCCCCACGCTGACCACTTCATGCGGGTCGCGCACATAGCGGCTCGAGAGCTGGCTGATGTGCACCATGCCGCTGTCGTGCAGGCCGATGTCGACGAAGGCGCCGAAGTCGACCACGTTGAGCACCGAGCCCATGAGCTCCATGCCCACCTCGAGATCCTCGAGCTTGAGCACGCCCTTCTTGAAGAAGGGCTTCGGCAGGTCTTCGCGCGGGTCGCGGCCTGGCCGCGCGAGCTGCTCGACGATGTCGGCCAGGAGCAGCCGCCCCACGCCGAGCTCCGCGGCCAGCGCGGGCAGGTCGAGGCCGGCCGCCTTCTCCGCGAGGGTCTCCGCCTGCTGCCGGCTCGTCAGGACCTCGAAGCTGCCGCCGAGCCGCTCGAGCACCTTCTCGGCGACGGCGTAGCTTTCGGGGTGGATCCAGGTCGAATCGAGCGGGTTCACGCCGCCGGTGATCTTGAGGAAGCCCACGGCCTGCACGAATGCCGCCTCGCCAAACCCCGGCACCTCGAGGAACTGCTGCCGCGAAGTGAAGGCGCCGTTCTTCGCCCGCCATTCGTGGAAGCCCTTCGCGGTGGTCTGGTTGAGTCCCGAGACATACCGCAGGAGCGCCGGGCTCGCGGTGTTTACGTCGACACCCACGTAGTTCACGCAGCTCTCGACGACGGCGTCGAGCGAGGCGTGCAGGTGGCGGGCCTTCACGTCGTGCTGGTAGAGGCCGACACCGATGTTGGCCGGCTCGATCTTCACGAGCTCCGAGAGCGGATCCTGGAGCCGGCGGCCGATCGAGATCGCCCCGCGCACGGCCGCCTCGTGGCCGGGCAGCTCCTCGCGGGCGTAGCCGCTCGTCGAATAGACGCTCGCGCCCGCCTCGTTGACGATCACATAGCCGACATCGAGCTCATTCAATTCGCCGGCGACGAGCTCGGCCACGAGCGATTCCGTCTCGCGGCCCGCGGTGCCGTTACCCACGGCGATGACGTTGCAGCCGTGGGCCTTCACCAGCTCGACGATCTTCAGGGCCGCCGCGTCGCGCTTCTCTTTCTTGCCGATGAGGTGAAGCACGGCGTGATCGAGAGGGTTGCCGCATTCGTCGATCGCCACCGCCTTGCAGCCGCTCTTGAAACCGGGATCCAGCGCGAGCACCCGCCGCCCCGCCACCGGCGGCTGCAGGAGCAGGTTGCGGAGGTTGCGGGCGAAGACCTCCACGGCGTGCGATTCGCAGTATTCGGTGATCTCACGACGGATCTCGCGTTCGAGGGTCGGCAGCACGAGCCGGGCGAGTGCGTCGCGGACACACCCGCGCAGAAAATCGGCGTGGGGGTGGCCGGCCGGCACGAGCAATTCCTCGGCGGCGGCCTGCAGCTCCTCGGCGGGCCCGTCGATCCGCACCTTGAGCAGCTTCGCCCGTTCGCCGCGGTTGATCGCCAGCGCCCGATGCGGCGGAATCCGCTGGATGTGCTCGGAGTAGTCGAAGTAATCGCGGAAGTGCTTCTCGTCCTTGGAGAGTGCCTTGCCTTCGCTCTCCACCCGCTGGCTCTTGAGGTGCGCCTTCTTATGGAGGATCGACCGCAGCCGCTGCCGCACGTCGGCCCGCTCGCTGAAGTCGTCGGCGATGATGTGGCCCACGCCGAGGAGCGCGTCGGCCGCAGTGGCCACCTGGCCTTCGGCATCGACGAAGTCGGCGGCCCGGGCGTCGAGATCAGCGGCCGCGGCCTCGGCGGCGAGGATTTCGCTGGCAAGGGGCTCGAGCCGGCGCTGCCGGGCGACCTCCGCCAGCGAGAGCTTCCGCGGCTTGAAGGGCAGGTAAAGATCCTCGAGTTGCTTGGCGCTGTCGGCTCCCTCGATCTTCGCGGTGAGTTCGGGGGTCAGTTTCCCCTGCCCCTGGATCGTTCGCAGGATCGTCTGCTTGCGGTCGGCGAGTTGCCGGGCCTTGCCGACGCTCTCGGCGATCCGCCGCACGTCGACCTCGTCGAGGCCGCCGGTCTGGTCGCGGCGGTAGCGGGTGATGAAGGGAACAGTGTTCCCCTCGTCGAGGAGGTGGACCACCGCCTCGACGCCGGCCGCACGAAGGCCGAGCCGCTGGGCAATCTGCCCCAGATCAATGATCGCTATGGATCCCATCCGACTGGCGTGGCCGCCGCTGAACCAGCGACGGGCGACCGCCCAACTCCACCTTTCTCCCGCGTGCCGACGCCTTGGCGGCGGCAGGGTGCGAGACTTCGAAACCGCAGGAATTTATGGTCCGCGACCGGTGGGTGTCAAACTTTTCAGGCTGGGCAACTGCGGCTGCCTGCTGCGGGGCAGCCTTCCCAGCCTGCCTATCCCCTCGCTTTCATGCCCGGAGGGGCCCTGCCGAACCGTTCTCCAGCCGCTCGAAGAAGCTGTGGTCGTGTGCCATTGACGCTGCGCGCAACCTCTCCTATTTCCCCGACTTCCGTGCGGGGCACGAGCCCGCGGACGGATCCTTCCACCACCCTGAACAAATGACTGTAGCGAATGGGGCGATCGTGACGATCTCGACACCACAGGCGGCGCGACGCGCAGGGTCAACTGCATGGCGCCTCCCGCACGAGACCGCCCCGGAGAACCGGCCATCATGATCCGTCCGAACACGTCGATCCTGCCCGCCAACGCCAGCGAGAAGCATGCCAACTCCGCCGACGACCGTCCGGAGGCCGGCGGCTTCCTGCCCGCGGTCGGCCTGCTCGCCCTCGACCGGCAGTATGCCGTGCTCCGCGAGGAGATTCGCGCGGCGATCGAGCGGGTCTGCGATTCCGGCCGCTTCGTGCTCGGGCCCGACGTCGCCGATCTCGAGGCCGAGCTCGCCCGCGCGCTCGACGTGCCCCACGTGATCTCCTGCGCCTCCGGCAGCGATGCGCTGCTGCTCGCGCTGATGGCGATCGACATCAAGCCGGGAGACGAGGTGATCCTCCCCAGCTACACGTTCTTCGCCACCGCCAGCGCCGTCACGCGGCTCGGCGCGGTGCCGATCTTCGCCGACATCGATCCCAATACCTATCTCGTCGATCCCATCGACGTGCAGCGAAAGGTGAGCAAGCGGACGAAGGCGATCATCCCCGTCCATCTCTTCGGCCGTACCGCCGACATGGACGCGCTCCTGCCGATCGCCAAGGCCGCGGGGATTCCCGTGATCGAGGATGCCGCACAGTCGATCCTCTCCACCTGGCACGGCCGCTGCTCGGGCGCCATCGGCGACATCGGCTGCTTCAGCTTCTATCCAACGAAGAATCTCGGCGGCGTCGGCGACGGCGGTTTCCTCACGACCACCCGCGACGACCTCGCCAAGTCGCTCAAGCTTCTCCGCGTCCACGGCATGGAGCCGCGCTACTATCACCAGGTGGTCGGCATCAACAGCCGCCTCGACTCGATCCAGGCCGCGGTGCTGCGGGTGAAGCTCCCGCACCTCGACGCCTGGACCACTGCCCGGCAGCAAAACGCCGCCCGCTACATGGAGCTCTTCTCGCAATACGATCTCGACGAGCACGTCGCGACTCCCGGCGACGAGCCGCGCGGCCGCCATGTGTGGAACCAGTTCGTGATCCGCGTGGCCGGCGGCCGCCGCGACGCTCTCCGGGCGCACCTCGCGAAGTGCAACGTCGGCACCGAGATCTACTACCCCGTTCCGCTCCACCTGCAGCAGTGCTTCGCGCCGCTCGGCTGGCAGAAGGGGGATCTGCCCGAGACGGAACGCGCCGCCGAGGAGACCCTCGCGCTGCCGATCTTCCCCGAACTCGAGCCCGCCGAGCAGCGGACCGTGGTCGGCCGGATCGCCGAGTTCTTCTCGGCCCGGCAGCTGCGGCAGCCCTCGGAGGAGTCGAAGCGGGCCGAGCAGCCGCGGCCGATGGAAGGCCCGCACTTCCTCCGCCGCATGAAGGCCGTGGGCAGCGCCGACGACGTCCGGTCCTAGGCCGCCGCGCTGCGGGCGGCTCGTGCAGCGGATTTTTCGGGAAGGTAGGATGCTGGGCCAAGCCAGGCATCCCGCCCCACGGAGAACCGTCCGCTGATGGCCACGACCGAGAAGCGCGCCAAGAAATCCACCACGGCGAAGTCGAAGCTGCCGCCGATCGACGTCAAGACGCTCGAGCTGATCGTCGACCTGGCCAATGAGGTCGCCGCCGCCGCCGAGAAGCGTCGCGACCCCCATCTCGACATCCCCACCCGCAGCCTCTCGAACGTCCGCTTCAACAAGTCGCGGAAGATCATCGAGATGGGCGGCCAGACCAACCGCCGCCAGCTCTTCAACCTCTCGCAGGCCAAGAGCTACATGCAGACGCTCCTCGTGGCCACCGGCTGCAAGGCCCTGATCGACCAGCAGAAGACCACGAGCATCCGAGGTCTCTACTACCTGCTCAAGCACACGATCGAGGGCACCCGCGAGGAGACCTTCGCCACGCAGGAGGAGTGCGACCCGATCATCGAGGATCTCGAGGTCACGCTCGAGAGCCTCCGCGAGGAGCTCCATGTCTACGCCAGCAACCGCGGCGGCATGGTGGGGCCGATCACGCTCGTCGATTCGGGCGACGAGATCGACTGCTCCCGCATGGGCTCCGGCGGCTACAGCATCCCGTCGATCGTCGAAGCCGACATCGTGAAGTTCAAGTCGTGCGACGCGAAGTTCATCCTCCACGTCGAGAAAGACACCGTCTGGCGGCGGTTCAACGAAGACAAGTTTTGGCGGAAGCATTCCTGCCTGCTCACCCACGGCGGCGGCCAGCCGCCCCGCGGCGTGCGGCGGATGCTCTACCGGCTCCACAACGAGCTCAAGCTGCCCGTCTACTGCCTGCTCGACAACGATCCCTGGGGCTACTACATCTACTCGGTGCTCAAGCAGGGCTCGATCAACCTGGCCTACGAGTCGAAGCGGATGGCCATCCCGTCCGCCCGCTTCCTCGGCATCCGCTCACGCGACTACGACCGCTGCAAGCTGAACCCGAGCGTGCAGATCACCCTCAACGACACCGACATCAAGCGGGCCAAGCAGATCGCGGCCTATCCGTGGTTCGCGGAGAAGAAGGGCTGGCAGAAGGAGATCGAGACGATGCTGAAGAACGGCTTCAAGCTCGAAGTCGAGTCGCTCATCTCGAAGGACATCAGCTACGTCACCGACGTCTACACGCCGGAGCGTCTCGAGGAGCAGGACTGGCTGGATTAGTTACACGCGAAACACGGGCATCTCCGTCCGATGCGTGGCCCGGTCGCCGCGGAAGCCCTACGCGCACGGAAGCCCGCAGCACAAGCAAGGTCCATCCGCTCTCCACTCCAACCAACGCCGCCCCCACCCGCACCGCGAAAAAACCCCAACTCACCTCGCTCGCGCGTCGGGCTTTCGTGGGTAGTCGCCGGATCGCGTCACCCGCGAAACTTCGTCTGCGGCCGCGACTTGCCCGCCATATGAAGTGTGTTCATCAGGTCGTAGGCCGTCACCTCGCAGAGCAGTTCCGTCACCTTGGCGTGGGCCTCCGGCGGCAGGAGCGGCTCGACTTCCTTCATGAGCTTCACCACTCGCTGCTCCTGCGCCTCGAGCTCCTTGGCGTCGACCTTGCCGTCGGCGACGACGTCGAGAAACGAATCGAGCTTGCGGGCGTATTCGGTGAGCAGCTCCGAATCGCTGCCGGCGTCGAACCACGGGGTCTTGTCGCGGGATGCCTTCGAGTCATTGGGCTTGGACATTGCGTCTCTCCTCGGGGGTTATGAATGGAGGGGGTTCACGAATTGATCACTTCGCGGATCGCGGCGAGCCGTTCCTGAAGCCGCGAGCGGCCGCCGGGCTGGCTCACTTCCTTCTGCCAGCGTTCCGGCAGGAATCGCTTCTCGGTGCACTCGAGCACCGCCGCGATCTCCTGCATTTCTTTTTCGAGGCCCTGGGCCGACGGCATGAAGTCGTCGAGCGCCGCCTTGAGGTCGTCGGCCGAGATCGTGTCGGGGGCCGGCTGGCCGGCGTCGGCGGCCCGCTCGAGGCCCTTCCGCCGCGCCGCCAAGACCACGCTCTCGATGTCGGCCCCGGAGAGGCCGAGCGAGAGATCCACGGGGCCGGGCAGACCGGGCGCGAGCTTCACGTGGCTCTTGCGGGCCATCGCGGTGAACATCGCCTCCATCTCCGCCTGGTCGTGCGGGTAGAAGAGCGGGATGTGCACCTCGGCGCGGCCCTGCCGCTTCAAGTCGATCGGCAGGAGATCGGGGCGGCTCGTGAGCAGCATCCAGACGATCTTGCCGCGATACCGAGTGTCGCCCATCTGGCGGGCGATCATCGAAAAGACGCGGGCGCTGGTGCCCGAGTCGCCGTCCGACTGGCGATTGCCGAGCGCCGCATCCGCCTCGTCGATGATCACGACCACGGGCCCGAGGCTCCGCAGCACGTCGAGGGCGTGCTCGAGGTTGCCCTCCGTCTCGCCCACATACTTGCTGCGGAAGTTTTTCAGCACGGCGCAGGGGATGCCCACGCTGCCGGC
>JBIIOK010000127.1:0-6812 GCA_044336985.1 Pirellulales bacterium
GCAGATTCTCCGGCAGGCTCTCGATCTTCTGCCGAATCTGCCCCATGGTGGCGACGGCCTCCGCCGCCTCGGCGATCGTGGTCGGCCCCCCCGTCGCCACGAACTTCTGCCGCGCATCCTCCTGGAGCTTCCGGATCTCGACCACCCGCGGATCGGTCGTGAATCGGATCCAGCCGAGCAGCCAGGCGACGATGAAGGCGAGCAGCGCCAGGAGGGCGATCACCGCGCCCCACCGCAACGCCGCAGAGGAGCCGCCCGACCCTTCAGCCGTGGCAAATCGCGACGCGCGAACTGAAGCTGTGCTCATGAAAAGCCTCGTCACAGATTATCGACGTGGCCGTCGAAGTAGAGAAAGTTGCGGGCGCCTTCCGGAGGCGTCCAGCCAGGATTGTTGTCGAGGGCATTCGTGTCGGAAAGATCCGGGGCGAGAAGCGCGGCCATGCCACCGACGTGAAACGCTTCGAACTCGTAGAGCACCCACAGCTTCGAGGTCGCGAGGTTGCTGCCCAGCCGCCGCGAAGTAAGAGCCTGCTCGCGGGTCTTGTTGGCAAGCCGAAGCGCCGGATATTCGTAGCTCGTTCCCTCGTAGGCGAGGTTCTCGTATTCCTTGGGGCGATCGGCGGTGGGAATCGCCTCGAGTCGAGCCCTGATTTCGTCCGCCTTCGGCCCCGTCCGCACGAAGAAGACGGAGTCCGAAGGGCAGCGAAACGTTTCCCTGCTGTTTTCCGTGTAGGCCGCGAGCACGCTGGCGATGCTGGGCCGGATCGGATGAGGGGTCGCTGCCGACGGCGGCGCGTAGAACTCGAGCTCCTGGCTCGGAAGGACGGCCGCGTCCGGAAATTTCCCCCGGCTCTTGCGGTCGAGATACATCTGAAACGCGAGCCCGATCTGCTTGAGGTTCGACTTGCAGGTCGTCCGTCGGCCCGCCTCACGGACCGACTGGACGGCTGGCAGGAGCAGGGCGATCAGGATGCCGATGATGGCGATGACCACGAGGAGCTCGACGAGCGTGAACCCATGCCTGGGTCGGCGGCTGCGGGCCACCAGGAGGCCCCTACGATCTCCGCAAAGCTCGGTCATGTTCGGAATTCGGACCACGTTGCGGCCCAACGCCATGTGAAAGGAGCCCGACGGGATCGCCCCGCCGGCAGGGTTTACTCAGGGTACGCGGTCCAATCCCGGCACCGCTGAAAATAAAACGGTCGAGGAGGCGAAACGGCTCGCGGCCCTCCTTCTTATAGTCGCCCGCCGGGCCTGGACGATACCCCCAAGGAACGCGCAAGTCTCTGCGCAGACGGTGTTTCCGGGGAACTCGAGATGGCGGATGCTGCGGACCATTCCATGGAGGGCGAAGGCCAGTCCCGGCCGAGCCTGCCGGTCGCGCTCATCTCCGGCCCCGTCGCATCGATCGTCCCGGCCGCCCAGGCCACCCAGGTCGCTCTGGCCGAGCCCCCCCGCACCGACGAGGTGGCCGTGCTGCGCCGGCAGCTCGAAGTGGCCCGGCTGCGACACGCGGCCGAACTGGCCGCCATCCGCCGGCAGGTGCTCGACGCCCAGAAGGCCGCCACGCTCGGCGAACTGCTCGGCACGACGACCCACGAATTCAACAACGCCCTCACCACGATCCTCAATTACGCGAAAATGGGCCTGCGGCACCGCGACGAGCCCACGCGCACCAAGGCGCTCGAGCGGATCCTGTCGGCCGGCACCCGCGCCGCGAAGATCACCGCGAGCGTCCTGGGGATGTCGCGGACGGGCTCGGCGCGGTTCGAGCCGGTGGGCCTGGAGATGCTGATCGAGGATGTCCTCGTGATCCTCGAGCGGGAGATGACGAAGTATCGCGTGCAGGTGGAGCGGGAGTTCGCACCGGTGCCGAAGGTGTCGGCCAACCCGAGCCAGCTCCAGCAGGTGCTCTTGAACCTCCTCGTCAACGCCCGCCAGGCGATGCCACAGGGCGGCCGGCTCATCATCCGGCTCTCGCACGACGCCCTCCTCGGCACGGCCGACCTCATGGTTCGCGATACCGGCTGCGGCATGACGCAGGATGTGATGCGGCGGATGTTCGAGCCGCACTTCTCCACGAAGTCCGGTCCCGACGAGACCGGCAAGGGGGGCAGCGGCCTCGGCCTCTCCGCCTGCCGCGAGATCATCGAAGCCCACCGCGGCCGCATCCGCGTCGAGAGCGCCCCCGGCAAGGGCACGGCGATCACGATCCGCCTGCCGGTCCTGTAGGACAGGCTTCAGCCTGTCGAAGTAGACCGCTTCCTCCGGAAGCGGCTCCAGATCCGCTTCGGGACGAAGCGGTCTACGGGGAGCCGGAATCGTCGGAAGCTCGCCGAACGTATGCAATTTCGACCTTCTGAGGCCAGCAGCTCCGCAGGTCGCGTGCGGAGAAATTGCAGCGTGAAGGCGACTTCTGCCGTTCCGGCGACCAATGCGGCCGGGCAGCACGCGCGCCGCCGGAAGGCGCCAGCCCCCGCTCCGCCGAGCGCCTACAATCAGGTTCGTCGCCCCGGAGACTCCGCCAATGCCCGCCGCCCCACGCCTCCCGAAGTCACTCGCCGAACTCCGCTCGAGCGGCTGGAAGAGCCGCAGCGTGAAGGAGGAGGTGCGGGAGAACTTCCTGAAAGCGCTCTCCGCAGGCACGGAGCTCTTCCCCGGGATCGTGGGCTACGACGATACCGTCGTCCCGGAGATCAATATCGCGCTGCTCGCCGGCCATGACATGCTCTTCCTTGGCGAGAAGGGGCAGGCCAAGAGCCGGCTGATGCGGCTGCTCGTCCGGTTCCTCGACGAGCACCTGCCATACATCGACGACCCGGCGATCCCCTTTCACGAAGATCCTGAGCGGCCGATCAGCCGCGTCGGCAGGCGGCTCCTGGCGGAACGCGACCCGGCCGACATTCCGATCGCCTGGTGGCCGCGCGAGGAGCGGTATGCCGAGCGGCTCGCCCCCGGCACGAAGTTTGCCGACATCATCGGCGAGATCGACCCGGCGAAACTGGCCGGCGGCACGAGCATGGCGAGCGAAGAGGCCCTCCACTTCGGGCTCATCCCGCGGATGCACCGCGGCATCTTCGCCATGAACGAGCTGCCGGAGCTCGACGAGCTCGTGCAGGTGGGAATGTTCAACATCCTCGAGGAGCGCGACGTCCAGATCCGCGGCTATCCCGTGAAGTTCGACATCGACGTGATGCTGCTCTTCTCGGCCAATCCGTCGACCTACAACCGTTCCGGCAAGGTGATCCCGCAGCTCAAGGACCGGATCGGCGCGGTGATCCACACCCACTACCCGCGCGACCGCGACCTGGGCATCAAGGTGGCGGAGCAGGAGGCGGGAATCGATCTCGGCGGCGACTGGCCGGTCGTCGTGCCCTACTTTGTCCGGGAGATCCTCGAGCAGATCACGATCGCGGCCCGCAAGAGCAAATACATCGACCAGCAGTCGGGCGTGAGCGCGAGGTTTTCGATCGCGAACCTCAAGACGGTGGTGGCGAGCGCGCGGCAGCGGGGCGTGCGGCTCGGCGAGAAGCCGGCCGTGCCGCGGATCAGCGACCTCGGCCATCTTTATGCGTCGAGCCTCGGCAAGCTGGAGCTCGACCTGATGGGCAGCCACCAGATGGGCGAGCGGCAGGTGCTCGACGCCGTGATCGCCGAGGCAATCACGACCGTCTTCGAGGAGTATGTCGAGAAGCACGGCCTCGACGAGATCGCGAAGGTGTTCGGCGAAGGCGTGAAGGTCGAAGTCGGCGACACGGTGCCGAGCGCGGCCTACGAAAAGATCGTGGCCGACGTGCCGGCCGTGTGGGAAAAGGCCTTCGAGGTGAATGCCGCGAAGGATCCGGCGATCCGCGCAAGCTGCATCGAATTCATCCTCGCGGGCCTCTACGCCACCGAGCGAATCTCCCGCATCCAGCAGCACGGCCACACGATCTACGACACCCGAGGCTTCCGATGAAAGCGTTCCGCTCGGTCGGCCATCCCCTGCCATCTGTGCGAGGCAGGGATCCTGGACACCGAAGTGAGCATAAAGGGCGCCTCGGCGCCCTGCGCTCGCCATCACCTCCGACATCTTCGACGAGCCGCCCAGCGAACGAAGCGTGTCCAGGATCCCGGCCGGCCCCCTTGGCGAAAAGCCCAGAGCAAACGACACATGCCCACCCGTGACACGCTCGGCGGGATCGTCCACACGTATCAGCGTTACGACCCCGCGCGGATCCCGCCGCCGCGCCCCCCCGAGGTGGACCTCGTGTCGCCGGCAATGGAGCACCTGCTCGAGTTCGGCGGTATCGACGAGCTGACCGATGAGCAGCTGGCCAATGCCGTCTTGCTCGATCCAGAGCAGATCAAGGGGCTCGGCCCGTCGCTCGACTCGATCAAGCGACGGCTCGAGGAGCGGCGCCGGAAACTCCTCGAGCGCTACGAGACCGACGGCGTCCGCAAGAAGGCCCGCAACATTTTCCGCGAGGCGGCGCAGCAGGTGCAGCCGCCGGCGAAGCATCGCGAGGCCTTTCAGAAGGCCGTCCGCGAAGAGCAGATGCGGCAGCTCGAGCGGCTCTGGTACGGCCAGGACGACGACCAGAGCCGGTTCGGGGCGCAACTCGTCGCGGTCGTCGATCGGCTCGGCGACGTCTATCTCGTGGACGAACTGGCGGCGAAGTGGACGTTCACCGGCCGCGAAAAGCTCACGGTCCCGGAGGCGCTCGAGGTGAAGGAGGAGCTCGAGACGATCGAGGACCTCCTGCGGCAGCTCGAGGAGGCGCGGAAGAACGCACAGATCGGTCTCATCGACATGGAAGCGCTCGGCCAGTTCGTCGAGTCGGGGGAGCTCGACGAACTTGCGCGGCTCAAGCAGCAGGTGCAGGACCTCGTCGAGCAGATGGCCTCCCAGCAGGGACTCGAACGGACGAAGCGCGGCTACGAGCTCACGCCGAAGGCCATGCGGATCTTCCAGGGCAAGCTGCTCGAACGAATTTTCTCGGCGCTCGCCCCCTCGCGCACGGGCAGGCATCAGGTGAACGTGCAGGGAGACGGCGCCGTGGAGCTCGTGCCGACCCGCCCCTACGAGTTTGGCGACTCGGTGGCCCACATGGACATCCCGGGGTCGCTCGTGAATGCCATGCTGCGAACGGCGGGGGAACGTGCCGCGGGCGGGGCGACCAGCGGCGGTCCCCTGCGGCTCGCGCAGCGCGATATCGAGGTCCACCGCACCCGCAACAGTCCGAAGTGCGCGACGACCGTTGTCCTCGACATGAGCGGCTCGATGCGCTACGGCGGGCTTCACGTGAACGTGAAGCGGATGGCACTCGCGCTCCAGGGGCTCGTGCAGAAGGACTATCCCGGCGACTACCTGCAGTTCATCGAGATGTTTTCATTCGCGAAGCCGCGGCCGACCGGCGAGATCGTCAGGCTGATGCCCAAGCCGGTCACGATCTTCGATTCGGTCGTCAGGCTGCGGGCCGACATGGCCGACCCGGCGATCTCCGAAAGCGATGTCCCGTCCCACTTCACCAACATCCAGCACGCGCTGCAGCTCTCGCGGCAGCATCTCGCCCGGCAGGACACGCCCAACAAGCAGGTGATCATCATCACCGACGGCCTGCCGACGGCGCACTTCGAGGGCAGCCAGCTCTTCCTGCTCTATCCGCCGCACCCGCGCACAGAAGAGGCCACGATCCGCGAGGCGCAGGCCTGCCGCCGGGAGGGGATCACGGTGAACGTGTTTCTGCTCTCCGGCTGGTCGCAATCGCGGGAAGACATCCAATTCGCCTATCGGCTCGCGGAGACGGCGAAGGGCCGCGTCTTCTTCACGGCCGGCAAGGATCTCGACCGCTTCGTCGTCTGGGACTACGTCTCCCGCCGCCGCTCGATCATCACGTAGGATCAGGCTTCAGCCTGTCGCCATCGTTGACAGGCTGAAGCTATTCCGGGGCAGGCTGAAGCCCACCCTACTTTCGGACGGCGAGGATCTCACGGCGCAGCATCCAGCCGGAGCCTGCCGCCGAGAGCGCGGCGAGTGTCGCCAGCGTCCAGAGCGGCACGATCCGCTTAGGCGCCACGTCCTCACGGTCGCGGGCCTGCTCGGCGAGATCGACCGGCGCGAGCCCCGCGGCCCGCCGCGCCCGCTCCTCGGCGGCCTGCTGCCGCCCAAGAAACCGCCCCTCGATCTGCCGTTGCCGGACGTCGAATTTCGGCGCGATCAGCCCGAGGCCCGCGAGCGCCATGAGCGAAAAGAGGAGCGCCCAAAACCACGGGCTGTCGGTGAGGCGGTAGGGCTCTGCCATGGGCGAATTGTAGACCGCTTCAAAGTAGACCGCTTGCTCCGCAAGCGGATCCGCTTCGGGACGAAGCGGACTACGAGGAAGCCGGAATCGGCGGAAGCTCGCCGAACGCATGCAATTTCGACCTGCTGAGGTCCGCAGCTCCGCGGGTCGTATGCGGAGAAATTGCAGCGTGAAGGCGACTTCTGCCGTTCCGGCGACCAATGTGGCCAGTTCAGGACGTCGTAGTCTTGGCAGGCTGAAGCCTACCCTACAGGCCGGGCCAGCGGGCCTGCACGTCGCGGCCGGCGTAGATCGCGCCGTCGCCGAGCGACTCGGAGATCCGCAGGAGTTGGTTGTACTTCGCGATCCGATCGCTGCGCGAGGCCGAGCCCGTCTTGATCTGGCCGGTCGAGAGGCCGACTGCGAGATCCGCGATCGTGGCGTCTTCCGTCTCGCCGCTGCGGTGGCTGGAGATCGAGGTGTAGCCCGAGCGGTGGGCCAGCGACACTGCGGCCATCGTTTCGGTGAGCGTGCCGATCTGGTTGACCT
>JBIIOK010000030.1:0-21731 GCA_044336985.1 Pirellulales bacterium
CGGCTGGCTTAAGGAATGCCGTCGGATCGGCACGAGGTTCGAGAAGCTCGCCGTCAACTTCCTCGCGATGATGAAGCTCGCAATGATCCAACGCTGCCTCAAAATGGCGTTCTCAGACAGAGCCTAGGACGGCAGGATTCGGGTGACCTGTACCCCGCTCGCCGGCGTTGCTGACAAGCGACGGAAGCCCGCAGCGCAAGCAAGGTCCATCCGCCCGCCACTTCGACCAGTTACGCTCCCACCCGCCCCGCGAGAAACGCCTCCACTCTCCTCGCTCGCGCGTCGGGCTTCCGTACCGTCCGAAGCGAGCGTCCGGCGATGGGGCACGGGTCACCCGAAGCCGGGTTGGGCAAGCAAGGGCAACACAGGCTAAGGCCTGCTTGGTGACAGGCTGAAGCCTGTCCTACAGGCGACGCAGGCGGGTGTATTCGTCGATCGTGACGGTGGTCAGTTCGCCGTCGTCGCGGGAGAGGATGAGGACGTCGCTGTAGACCTTGTCGTCGGGGTTGCGGCGGAAGTGGAGGCCGTGCCGCCGCCGCTCCGTCCGCAGCACCTTGCCGATGGTCGTCGTGCTCCACTTGGCGCTCGACCCCACCGTGACCCCATGAACCACCTCCACCCGGTCGCCCGGCTGGAGTTGCTCGTAAAGGGCTCGCGACTGGTATTCCTCGGGCGTCATGGGATCACACTTCCTTGCTTTCGATCCACTTCATCATCTTGCGAAGCTGGCGGCCGGTGGTGGTGAGCTTGTGATCCCGCTCGCGGCGACGCGTGCTCTTGAACATCGCGGCGCCGGCCCGGTTCTCGAGGATCCAGTCGCGGGCGAATTCGCCCGAGCGGATCTCTTCGAGGATCTTCTTCATCTCCGCACGGGTCTCGTCGGTGATGATCCGCTTGCCGCGGGTGTAGTCGCCGTATTCGGCCGTGTTCGAGACGCTGTAACGCATGTATTCCAGACCGCCCTGGTAGAGCAGGTCGACGATCAGCTTCATCTCGTGGAGGCACTCGAAGTAGGCCATCTCGGGCTGGTAGCCCGCGTCGACGAGTGTGTCGAAGCCAGCCTTGATGAGCTCCGAGACGCCGCCGCAGAGCACGGCCTGCTCGCCGAAGAGGTCGGTCTCGGTCTCCTCGGCGATCGTGGTCTCGATCACGCCGCCGCGGGTGCCGCCGATGCCCTTGGCGTAGGCGAGGCCGATCTTCTTGGTCTCAGCCGAGGCATCGGGCCCCAGCGCGATCAGGCAGGGCACGCCGCCCCCCTTCACGTATTCGCTGCGAACGAGGTGGCCGGGACCCTTCGGGGCGACGAGCAGGATGTCGTGGCCCGCCGGCGGCTCGATCTGGCCAAAGTGGAAGTTGAAGCCGTGGCTGGCCATTAGCACGGCGCCCTTTTTGAGATTGGGCTTGATCGAAGCGCGATAGACGTCGGCGGCCAGTTCGTCGGGGAGCAGGATGTTGATCACGTCGGCCTGCTTGACGGCGTCTTCGACGCTCATCGGCGAGAAGCCGTGGCTCTTGGCGAGCTCATAGTTCGGGCCACCCGGACGCTGGGCGACGATCACGTTGAGCCCGCTGTCGCGCAGGTTTTGCGCCTGGGCATGCCCCTGGCTGCCATAGCCGATGATGGCGATGGTTTTGCCCTGGAGGGACTTCAGGTCGGCGTCGGCGTCGTAATAGATCGTGGCGGGCACGTGTTACTCCTCGTGTGAAATCAGGCAAATGAGTCGGTTGGGTCGGCTGAATCGGCGGGACGGGCTCCGTCGGCGGCCTCGGTGAGTTCGCGGGTCGGGGGGCTGCCACGCACCAGCGCGATCCGCCCGGTGCGGACGAGCTCCATGATTCCCAAGGGCCGCATCAACTCGATGAAGCCCTCGATTTTCTTCTCCGTGCCCGAGATCTCGACGATCACGCTGTCGGTGGCCACGTCGACGATCCGGCCGCGGAAGATTTCCGCCAACTCCTTGACCTGCGAACGCGTCGGGCCGGCGGGGGCCGCCACTTTGATCAGCATCAGGTCGCGCTCGACGTAGTTCCGCGCTGAGATGTCGTCGACGCGGACGACGGTGACGATCTTCTCCAGTTGTCGGCGGACCTGATCGAGCATCCGGTCGTCGCCGCGGAGCACGAAGGTCATCCGCGAAAAACCGCGGTCTTCGGTCTCGCCCACGGCGAGGCTGTCGATGTTGTAGCCGCGGGAGGCGAGCATGCCCGAAACGTGCGCCAGCACACCCGGGACATTTTGGACGGTGGCCGACAGGACGTGTCGCATGCGTGCGTTTCGGCAGGGATGTGCCGCGAAAGAGGCTAAAGGAGGGCTTCTGGAAGGGGAGCCCCGGAGTCTAGTTTGGGTCGTCTGGCCGATTCAAGCCTCCAGTCGGCGTTTCAGGCCGTTTTGATCGGCCGATGGGGGCGGGTTTGCCGCTTGTGGCGGGGATGCCGGCCGTGCGTTGACACGGGCCCGAAAAAGCCGATAGTTTGCGGTGCTCCATTGCCCCCGATTCCCCTTCCCTACGAGTGTCAACAAGCGTGTCGAACGTCCTCGCCCAAGAGCTGATCGAAGCCGGCGTGCACTTTGGCCACCGCGCGAGCCGGTGGAACCCGAAGATGAAGCCGTACATCCACGGCCGCCGTAACCTCATCCACATTATCGACGTCCGCGAGACGATCCGCGGCCTGCTCCGTGCCCGCAAGTATCTCAAGCAGGTGGCCGCGTCCGGCAGCCTCGTGCTCTTCGTCGGCACGAAGCGGCAGGGCGCCGAGGCCGTCGCCCGCGAGGCCGCCCGCTGCGGTATGCCCTACGTCAGCGATCGCTGGCTGGGCGGCACCCTCACCAACTTCCGCACGATCCGCAATCGGCTCGCCCGCCTCGAGGAACTCGAGAAGCTCATGCCGTCCGACGAGTTCGGCGCCTATTCGAAGAAGATGCAGTCGTCGCTGCGGCGCGAGTTCCGCAAGATGGAGCGGAATCTCGGCGGCATCCGCACGCTGTCGCGGCTGCCGGAGTGCCTCGTCGTGTTCGATCCCAAAAAGGAAAAGAACGCGATCAACGAGGCGCGTAAGATGGGCATCACCACCGTGGCGCTCATCGACACCGACTGCGATCCCGACGTGGTCGACCTGCCGATCCCGGGCAACGACGACTCGATCCGTTCGATCGAGCTGGTCGCGGCCCGGCTGGCCGAGGCCATCCTCGAAGGCAAGTCGCAGGTGGCTGCCGAGGCGCAGGTGAAGGCCGAGGGTGCCGACGTGGCCGGCGAAGGCGCGAAGGCCGCTCCGAAGCCCCGGGCCGCGGCCAAGAAGGCCGTGCCCAAGCCCCCGAAGGTCTGATCGATCATCTCGTACTCGGGCTCACGTATCCCACGCAAGCCCGTAGCGCAAGCAAGGTCCATCCGCCCTCTACTCCAATTCGCGCCGCCCTCACCCGCCCCGCGAGAAAAACCCTGCTCCACCTCGCTCGCGCGTCGGGCTTCCGTAGCAGCCGCCATTCGATTCATTTTCAGGATTCAATCGTTTCATATTCCGAGGAGTGTTGATCATGGCAGAGATTACAGCAGCCGCAGTGATGGCCCTCCGCGAGAAGACGGGCCTGCCGATGATGGAGTGCAAGAAGGCGCTCGCCGAGTGCGGCGGCAACACGGAGCAGGCCGTCGAGTGGCTGCGGAAACAGGGCGTCAAGACGCAGGCCCTGCGGGCCGACCGCGAGATGTCGACAGGCCGCCTCGCCGTCTATGCCGATGCCGCGAAGGGCGTAGGCACGATGATCGAGCTGAAGTGCGAGAGCGCACCGGTGGCCGGCAGCCCCGATTTCAAGGACCTCGTCAACGACATCGCCAAGACGCTGGCCCTGGGCCCCGGCGCGAAGACGCCGGCCGAACTGCTTGCCCAGAAGAGCCTGGCCCATCCCGACAAGACGCTCGGTGAACTGAAGGACGACCTCTTCAATCGCATGCGGGAGGTCTTCGACCTCTCCCGCATCTGCCGGATCGACGCGCCCTGTGGCGGCTATGCCCACCATGACGGCTCGAAGGCCGCGCTCGTCGAGATCGCCGGCAAGACCACCGCCCCCGAGGCGGCCACGGCCGCGAAGGAGATCGCCATGCACGTGGTGGCGCTCGCCCCCCAGGCGCTCACGAAGGACGACCTCGACCCGGCGGCGGTGGCCAAGGAGCGGGAGATCCTCACCGAGGCCGCCCGCGGCGAGGGCAAGCCGGAAAACATCATCGCCAAGATGATCGAGGGCCGGCTGCGAAACTTCTTCAGCCAGTGCGTGCTCATCGAGCAGCCCTTTGTGAAGGACGACAAGCAGTCGGTCGGCCAGTTCGCGAAGGCCGCCGGCATCGAGGTGAAGTCGATGCACAACTGGAAACTCGGCGGCTGAACGCGGCGCCCGTGAAAACCACCACCTACGCCCGAGTGCTCCTCAAACTCTCCGGCGAGAGCTTTGCGCGGGCCGGTGAGCGTGGGATCTCGATGGACGAGGTCGTCCACGTCGCCCGGCAGATGGTGCAGGCGTCGGCGAGCGGCGCGCAGTTGGCGATTGTCATCGGCGGCGGCAACATCCTCCGCGGCGCGTCGTTTACCGCCGGCAACTCGGGCGTGCAGGAGGCGACGGCCCACTACATGGGGATGCTCGCCACGGTCATCAACGGCCTGGCCCTCCAAGACGCGTTGGAAAGCCTCGGCGCCCAGACCCGCCTGATGACGGCGATCCGGATGGATGGCGTCGCCGAGCCTTACATCCGCCGCCGCGCCCGCCGGCACCTCGAGAAGGGGCGGATCGTGATCCTCGCCGCCGGCACCGGCAGCCCGTTCGTGACCACCGACACGGCCGCCGCCCAGCGGGCCCTCGAGCTCGATGCCGACATCCTCATGAAGGCCACGCGTGTCGACGGCGTCTTCTCCGACGATCCCGAGAAGAATCCCCACGCGATCCTCTACCGCGATCTCACCTACCAGCAGGTGCGCGAGCAGAATCTCCGGGTCATGGACGCGACCGCCATCTCGCAGTGCATGGAGCACGCGATGCCGATCCTCGTCTTCAACTACCGCAAGGAAGGCAACATCGAGCGGGCTTTCGCCGGCGACCGCATCGGCACGCTCGTCAGCGCCAGGATCACCCCATGAGCCAGCCCCAGCATGATCACCGCCACTATGCGTGGCCGCTGATCATGTGCCTCTGTGGCGTCGATTACTTCAGCACGCTCGGCTACCAGCCGTCGATCGCCTTCGAGGGGGCCGGCACGCTCGCGCCGCTCGCCACGCTCGTGCTCGTGCTCGTGACGCTCTTCGGCGCCCTGCCGATCTACCGCCACGTGGCCGGCGAGACGCCCGACGGCGTCGGATCGATCGGCATGATCGAGCGGATGTTTCGCGGCTGGACCGGCAAGATCGTGGTGCTCGTCCTGATCGGGTTCGCGGCGACCGACTTCGTGATCACGAAGACGCTTTCCGCCGCCGACGCCGCGGCGCACCTGATCTCCAATCCGCTCTACGTCGGCTACGTGCCTGCATGGATGCAGGGGCAGATGGTGGTGACGATGTTTCTGCTCGTGATGCTCGGCGCGATGTTCCTGAAGGGCTACGGCGAGGTGGTCGGGCTCGCGACGGTGCTCGTGATCGCGTTCCTCGGGCTCTCGTTCGTGGTCGTCGCGGCCGGGCTCTTTTATCTCTTCGGCCACCCCACGCTCCTGCCCCACTGGTTCGGTGAGATTACCTCCGGCCGCTACCACCTCGAGCATTCTCCTCTCTCTGGAAGTGGCCCGCTCGTGGCGATCGGGATCGCCGTGCTCGTGTTTCCGAAGCTCGCCCTCGGCCTTTCGGGATTCGAGACGGGCGTGCTCCACATCCACCTCGTCAAAGGCTCTGACGCCGATCCCGACGACGCAGCCGCGCGGATCGCGAACACCAAAAAACTCCTGCTGGTGGCAGCGCTCATCATGTCGTTTTTCCTGATCGGCTCATCGCTCGTCACCGGCACCGACACGCTGATTCCGGCCGAGGAACTGCGGCTCGAACCGGTGAAGGGGAAGGCGATGGACCGGGCGCTGGCCTACATCGCCCACGGTGAGAGCCCGCATCCGGTCTGCCCGCTCTTCGGCAACGTCTTCGGAACCATCTACGACATCAGCACGATCCTGATCCTCTGGTTCGCCGGGGCCTCGGCGATGGGTGGCCTGCTCAACATGGTGCCCCGTTACCTGCCCCGGTTCGGCATGGCGCCCGAGTGGGCCGGCGCCTACCGTCCGCTCGTGATCGCCTTCACGATCATCAATCTCATCGTCACGCTCGCCTTCCGGGCCGACGTCTCCGCCCAAGGCGGCGCCTACGCCACCGGCGTGCTCGTGCTCATGACGAGCGCCTGCATCGCCTCGCTGATCCACGAGCTCAAAAAGAAGCCCGAGCCCCACCACGGTCTCGGCCTGCTCGGGCAGCGGATCGGCTTCGCCCTGATCACGCTCGTCTTCGTCTACACGACGATCGCGAATATCTGGGAGCGGCCCGACGGCATCATCATCGCCTCGATCTTCATCGGCTGCGTGATGCTCATCTCCTTCACGTCGCGGGCCTGGCGGAGCGACGAACTGCGGCTCAAGGAATTCCGGTTTGCCGACGACGTCGACCGCATGCTCTGGACTGACATCCTGGTCGAGGGAGCGTTCCGCGTGCTCGTGCCGCATCGGCCGGGCAGCCGGTCGCTCGCCGACAAGGAGGCCGAGATCCGCCGGAAGCACCGCATCCCCGACACCGTGCCGATCGTGTTTCTCGAGGTGCATTACGGTGATGTGAGCGAATTTGAAAACGCGCCGATCATCTCCGCCCGCCAGGAGGGTACGCGATTCGTGATCGTGGCCAAGGACGTCGTCTCGGTGTCGCACACGATCGCGCAGCTGGCGATGGAGATGACGAAGGGGGGCGCCCCGCTCGACATCATCTTCGGCTGGAGCAAGGGGGGCAGCCTCAAGCTCGCGCTCGATTACGTGCTCTTTGGCCAGGGCGACATCCCCAACAGCGTGGTCGACCTGCTCGACAAGGCGATCCCCGACCCCGCCAAGCGGCCGACCGTCATCGTCGGCTGACGCGCTTGCCGCCGCGTGGCCGCTCCTGCCAGAATTGCAGGGACTCGACCCTGAAACGAAGGAGCCCCGCGCGATGCCCGCTGATGACATTCTGCTCGATGCCGAGGAACGCATGGAAAAGGCCGTGGACGTGTTTCGCCACGCCCTCACCGGCATCCGGACCGGGCGGGCCAATCCCGGCCTCGTCGACTCGCTCCGCGTCGAGGTCTACGGCTCGCCCACGCCGATCAAGGCGCTGGCGAGCGTCGGCGCCCCCGAGCCGAACCAGATCGTGGTGCGGCCCTTCGACCCCGGCACGATCAAGGACATCGAGAAGGCGATCCAGACCGCCGATCTGGGGCTCAATCCGCAGAGCGACGGCCGCCTGATCCGCATCACGATCCCCGCACTCTCCACCGAGGTGCGGAAAAAAATGACCGCACGGATCAAGGAACTGGCCGAGGAGGCCCGCGTGGCGATCCGCAACGTGCGCCGCGACGGCAACAAGGCGGCCGACACCGAAAAAGACGACGGCACGCTCACCGAGGACGACTGCGACTCCACCAAGGAGGAGGTGCAGGAGCTCACCAAAAAATACGAGGCCAAGGTCGGCGATCTCGCGCGGGCGAAGGAAGCCGAAGTGATGGAGCAGTAGATCGCTCCCCGTAGACCGCTTCCTCCGGAAGCGGATCCCGCCTCTCGACGCCCCCCGCCAACCTTTTGCCCAGCAGCAGATGATCGAAGTCGTCGACCTCGTGAAGCACTACCGGTCCGGCGACGGCAGCGTGGTCCGCGCGGTCAATGGCGTGTCGCTGGCCGTCCGCCCCGGCGAGATGGTCGGCCTGCTCGGCGCCAACGGCGCGGGCAAGACGACCACGCTGCGGATGCTTGCCACGCTCTTGAAGCCCACCGCCGGCACGGCCCGCGTGGCGGGCGCCGACGTGCGGCACGATCCCGTCGGAGTGCGGCGAAGCCTCGGCTATGTTTCGGCGACGACGGGCGTGCCCGATCGGCTCTCCGCCCGCGAGATCTTCCGCTCCTTCGGCGAGCTCCACGGCCTCGAGGGTGCAACGCTCGCAGCCCGCGTGGAGCGGCTCGTGGACGTGCTCGACCTGCGGAACTGCGCCGACCGGCCCGCCGGCCGGCTCTCCTCCGGTCAGCGGCAGCGGGTATCGCTCGGGAGGGCCCTCGTGCACGATCCCCCGGCGCTCGTGCTCGACGAGCCCACCAATGCCCTCGACGTGGTCGGCGCCCGCGACCTGCTCCTGTTTCTCGCGCAGCTGCGGAGCGAAGGCCGCGCCATCCTGCTCTCCACGCACCGGCTCCACGAGATCGAAACCCGTTGCGATCGCTTCGTGATCATCCACGGCGGGCTCGTGCTGGCGGAAGGCACCCGCGACGAGCTGCTCGCGGCCTGGGCCAACGGCCAGGGGGCCGAGCTGGAAGATGCCTTCTTCGCTGTCCTGGCCGGGGGGAAACCGGCATGAGCCTTTCCCTTCGCGATGCCGGTGGCCTGCGGGCGGCGCTCTCGATCGCCCGCCGCGATCTCGTGGAGTTTGTCCGCGACCGGCGCACGCTCTTCATCACGCTCCTGCTCCCGATGGTCACCTATCCGATCCTCGCCCTCTCGACCGCCCTCGGCCTGCGGACGGCATCGAGTGAGCTCGAGGCGCAGCGGGCGCCCACCAAGATCACGATCGCCATCTCGGGGCCCGATGCCGCAGACCTCACCAGCCGCGTACGGGCCGTGGAGAAGAAGACGGTCGGCACGTCCCGCGAAGGCTGGCCGGCTGCGCTCGACATCGACGCGCTGCCCGCAACCGACGCCCGCATGCGGCTCGATCAGGGCGCGGCCGATCTCTGGATCGATGCACCACGGGGCTGCATCGCGGCGCTCGACGGAGAGGGCACGGTCGTGCTGCCGGTGCACATGCGGCCCGGCAGGCCGGTGGATCGCCGCGTGGCGGACCAGTTCAACGCGGTCGTGCGGAGCCTGGCCGACGACGCGCGGCAGCGCCGCATCGAATCGGCCGGGCTGCCGGCGAGCGTGCTCGCTCCATTGAAGACCGTCTTCGCCCACGAGCAGCAGGAGATGCGGCCGCCGCCAGCGCACAGCATCATGTCGACGCTCGCCGGCGGCGTGCTCGTGCTGCTGGCCGTGCTCACGCTCACGGGCGCCTTCTATCCGGCAATCGATGCGATCGCCGGTGAAAAGGAACGCGGCACGATCGAAACGCTCCTCATCGCGCCCTGCGCCGCACGCGACATCGTCTTCGGCAAGTTTCTGGCGGTGTTCGCCGTGACGCTCGCCACGCTCGCCGCCAATGCCGTCTCGATCGCGGCGACGGCCACGGTGGCACGGCGGTTCCTGCCCGCGGGCATCACCATGGCGCTCCCGGAGGGGGCCGTGGGGGCGATCCTCGTGACCGTCCTCTCGTTCATGGGGCTGGCGGCGCTTTCGGCGGCGACGTGCCTGGCGGTGACGACGGCCTCGAAGAGCGGGAAGGAGGCGCAAAACACGCTCACGCCGGTGATCCTGCTCGTCAGCGCGCTTGCCGGCACGGCGCTGCTCCCCGGGATGCGCAGCGATACGGCGCTGGCGGCGGCGCCGTTTTCCGGCCAGGTGCTCGTGTCGCGGAGCGTCTTTTCGGCCGGCGACGGCGGGCCGCATGCCTTTCCCGCGGTGCTGGGGCCGCTGGCCGTCACGCTCCTCTCCGCCGCGGGATTCACCTGGCTCCTCCTCAAGGCGACCGCGACGATGCTCACCGACGAAGACATCCTCTTCCGCGGCGGCGACGTGGCGGCGGGCGGGTTTGCCCGGCCCGGTCGGCGATCGCGGCCCAATGTCGTGCAGGGAGTTCTGCCGATCGTGGCGGGGCTCGCCGCGCTCTGGTACGTGCAGGGGATCACTCCCGACGACCTCGTGCGGGCCATTCCGCTGCAGCAGGCGGCGGCCGTGGTGCTGCCATTGGCCGCCGCAGCCTGGTGGCAGCGGATCGACCTCCGGCAAACCTTTCGCCTGCGTCGGCCCGGCGGCCATTCCGGCGTCTGGTCCGACATCGCCTGCGTCGTCGGCGCAGCGCTCTTGGGAGCAGGCGTATTCGTGATCGGCGCGACCTCGCTCCTGGCGGTGAAGGGCACCGCGATGTCGGCAGAGGCGCAGCAGCTCTCGGAAAGGATCCTCGCGCTCATGCAGGGGCATCCTGCGTGGATTTCGTGGGGCCTGATGGCGCTGCTGCCGGCCATCTGCGAGGAACTGCTCTTTCGGGGCTGGGTGCTCAGCGGATTTGCGGGCAGAAGCGGATCGTGGCGGCGACTGGCCGCGGCGATCATCGCCCAGGCGGCGCTCTTCGCGATCTTTCATCTGCTACCGGAACGGATGCCGCAGACCTTTGTCCTGGGGCTCGTCCTGGGCTGGATGACGCAGGCAACCGGGAGCCTGCTGCCGGCGGTCGTCTGCCATCTTGTGCACAACAGCATGCCGCTGGCGGTGCTGGCCGGAGGCATACCTGCCTGGGGAGTGCCGGCGGCGATAGGATGTGTGGTCGGCGGCGCGGCATTGATTGCCGCCTACGGCGGTCAAAGACACCAGCGGGAGACCCTGCCATGAATGGCTGCACGTCGGCGATGGCGGCCGGAGTGATCGCCTTGCGGTTGATGGTCGCATGCGAGACCTGCGTCGCCGCCGAGGCGGCCGCCCCCACGCCGACGGCGGCCGCTGCGCCGGTGCCGAGCCTGCGGGTGGCCGTCACCCCGATCGCCTCCGCCATCGATTGGTCGGGGAAACAGCCGACGGGCGTGATGATCGACATCTGGGCGGATCTCGCCGGCCGCCTCGGAAAGGCCACCGATTTCGTCAAGGAGCCGACGTTCTTGAAGTTGATGGAGACGCTCCCTGCCGGCACGGCCGACGTGGCGCTCGGGCCGCTGGCGATCACGGAGGAGCGGGAGAAGCAGTTCGATCTCACCCACCCGATCTTTCACTCCGGCCTGCGGATCGCGGTGCGGCAGCGAAACAACTCCGGTTTTCTCGACGCGCTCGAATCGCTCGTCTCGTGGGAGCTGCTCGAACTGCTCGGGCTCGTCCTCTGCCTCGCCCTCTTGTCGGGCCACCTGCTCTGGTGGTTCGAACGCAAAGGGAATGAAAAATCGTTCCCACGGGAGTATCCACGCGGCGTTTGGGAGGCGACCTGGTGGATCGCCTCGACGATCGTCACCGGCGGCTGCGATGACAAGCACGTCGACAGCGTGCTCGGCCGGGCGATCGCCTATTCCTGGATGGTCGGCGGCATCGTCCTGATCGCCGCCCTCACGAGCATGCTCACGGCGACGATGACGGCCGAGCGGGTGACGGGCACGATCCACGGCGTCCGCGACCTCGCCGGTCGCACGGTCGGCTGCCAGGCATCGGCCGTCTCGGTCGACTCGGCCAGGCGCCGTGGCGGGATCGTCGAGGAATTCGATTCGATCCACGATGCCCTCGACGCCCTTGCCCTCGGCATGGTCGACGCGGTGGTGGCCGAAAACCAGCAGCTGATGTACCTCACGAACCAGTCCAACCGGCGGACCATCCGGCTCGTCGGCCCGATCTTCGATTCCTTCGACTACGGGATCGGCCTCCCGGCCGGCAGCCCGCTCCGCGAGGATCTCAACACCGCGATCCTGCGGATGCGCGAGGACGGCACACTCGAACGCATCAAGGAAGAGTGGCTCGGCAACCACGATTGAGTAGGACAGGCTTCAGCCTGCCTCCCGTGGGGCAGGCTTCCAGCCTGCCACAAGTAGGGTAGGCTTCAGCCTGCCACGGGATCCGCTTGCGGAGCAAGCGGTCTACTCACGCCAGCAGTGCCTTCACCGGCTTCGCCGGCTCGACGCCCGTGAGCTTCGTATCAAGCCCCTGATACTCGACCGTGAACCGGGCGTGGTCGATGCCCAAGATGTGCAGCATCGTGGCGTGCAGGTCGCGGACGTTCACGATGTCCTTCACGGCGTTGTAGCCGAAGTCGTCGGTCTCGCCGTAGGTGATGCCCGGGCGGATGCCGCCGCCGGCGAGCACCATGCTGAAGCCCTTGATGTGGTGGTCACGACCGATGCCGCCGTCCTTACCCTGCCCCATCGGCGTGCGGCCGAATTCGCCGCCGATCACGACGAGCGTCTCGTCGAGCAGCCCGCGCCGCTCGAGGTCGGTGAGCAGCGCCGCCGCCGCCCGGTCGGTGGGTGGGCAGATCTCCTTCAGGTGGTGGTCGATGTTGCTGTGATGGTCCCACTCGCTGTGGTAGAGATGCACGAACCGCACCCCCCGCTCCACGAGCCGCCGGGCCATGAGGCAGTTGGTGCCGACAGTCGCCCTGCCGGGCTCGGCACCGTAGAGCGCGAGCGTCTCGGCTGTCTCGCCCGAGAGATCGGCGAGCGCCGGCACGCTCGACTGCATCCGGAAGGCGAGCTCGTATTGCTTGATCCGCGTGGCGATCTCGGGATCGGCGAGCGTGGCGAGCCGATGGTTTTCGAGGGCCGCCACCGTGTCGATCACGTCCCGCTGATGACGCGCCGACACGCCCGGCGGATTCGTGACGTAATGCACGGGAGCCCCGCTCGTCGCGAACTCGACCCCCTGGAACTGCCCAGGCAGGAAGCCCGAATGCCACTGTCGCGACGCGATCGGCTGCGGGCTGCGGCCCATCTTGCTCGTCATCACGACGAAGCCGGGCAGGTCGTCGGCCTCGCTGCCGAGGCCGTAGGTCACCCAGGCTCCCATGCTCGGCCGGCCGGAGAGCGCCGTGCCACAATTCATGAATGTGTGCGCCGGATCGTGGTTGATCTGCTCGGTCACCATGCTCCGCACGATCGCGTATTTGTCGGCGAGGCCGCCGAGCAGCGGAAAGTAGTCGCTCACCTCGGCGCCGCACTCGCCGCGCCGCGAGAACGCCTTGCGGGGGCCGAGGCAGATCAGTTTCTGCCCCTGGAGCTGCGCGATCGGCTGGCCGGCCGTCACGCTCTCGGGCATCTCCTTGCCGTCGAGCTCCGCGAGCAGCGGCTTGTGGTCGAACGTCTCGAGGTGGCTCGGGCCGCCGGCGAGGCAGAGGAAGATCACCGCCTTCGCCTTCGGCGGATGGTGGAGCGGGTGGATCGCGCCCAGGTAGCGATCGCCCGACGCGGGGCGGCCGGCCGGCGCCGAAACGGTCGCCGCCAGCGCGTCGCGGGAAAGCAGGCTGCCAAGCGCGGCGCCTCCGAGCGAGAGGCCCGAGCGGGCGAGAAACGTGCGGCGGTGAATCGCAGCCAGGTCGTGCATCATGTCATTCACCCGATGGGTAGTGGTCCGGCTCCGGGATCGGCATGAGTTCCCTCGCGGTGGCCGCGGCGGCCAAATGCTCGGGATCCTCATGCCGATCCCGTCGCCTCGTCGTGTCGTGTGTCAGTATCTTGCGATCGTCTCGTTGAGGTTGAGCACCGCGCGGGCCGCGGCGGTCCAGGCGGCGAGCTCGGTTTCGTTCAGTGTCTTGTCGCGTGGCGAGATGCCCGTCGCGAGCAATTCGCCGGCCGCCGCGGGGTCGGCCTTGAATTCGTCGCGGCGACGATCGACGAGCCCCTGCACGAGCCGCAGTTCGTCGGCGTCGGGCGGCCGCGAGACGGCCTGCCGCCAGAGGAAGGCAATCCGCTCCTGATCGGCCTGACCTCCTTCCTTGATCGCCCGCTCGGCCAGTTTCCGCGCCGCCTCGACGAACGTCGGGTCGTTCAGGAGCACGAGCGCCGCCTTGGGAGTGTTGCTCCGCATCCGTGTCGCCGTGCATTCCTCGCGGTTTGGGGCGTCGAACGCGAGCAATTGCGGATGGAGAAACATCCGTTGCCAGTGCACGTAGAGGCCGCGGCGCCACTGCCGGTCGTCGTCGTCAGACTTGTATTCCCGAATCGGGAAATTCAGGTGCCGGTAGTAGCCGGCGGGCTGGTAGGGATGCGCGCTCTCGCCACCGAGCCGCTCGACGAGCAGGCCGCTCGTGAAGAGGGCCGTGTCGCGGACGTTCTCCGCCGGCAGCCGCCAGCGGCCCTGCCGCGCGAGCAGGCGATTGTCGGGATCGCGCGCCAGCAGATCGTCGGGGGCGGCGGACGACATCCGGTAGGCCCGGCTCGTCACGATTCCGCGGATCAGGTCGCGGATATTCCAGCCGTTGCGCATGAATTCAAGCGCGAGTCGGTCGAGCAATTCGGGATGATCGGGCAGTTCTCCCTGGCCGCCGAAGTCGCCCGCGCTGCGGCAGAGGCCGGCGCCGAAGAAGATCGCCCAGATCCGGTTGGCGGTCACCCGCGCCGTCAGTTCCCCGACGCCCCCCTCGGCGACAGGCCGCACGAGCCACGATGCGAGATCAGTACGTGAGGGCCGGCCCTTCGCACCGACGCGGCCGAGAAACACAGGGATGGCCGGTTCGACGACCGCGCCCGTCTCGTCCATCCAGTTGCCACGCGGCAGGATTCGCACCTGCCGCGGCTCAGCGAGCGCCCGCGTGACCATCAGCCTGCGGTCGAGGGCTTTGCGAAGAGCCAGGAGCCGCTCGAGTTCGAGCCGCTTCGCCACCACCGTCTCCAGCTCGGGCTCCTCAGGAAGCGCCCGCGGCGGCAGCACGAGCGGCGGCAACTCGTTCTGGAGCGAGTGGATGCGGGCATCGAGGTCGGCGGCCCGGTCGCGGTCGAACGGCCCGATGAGCGTGATCTCGGGATCGCGGATCGTCGGCAGGGCATTCAGGTTCTGGCCGCCGAAGCCCCCCTTGGCCATGTGCCTTTCGTCGTCGATGTCGGCGAAGAACGCGCCCAACGCGTGGAAGTCTTTGGCGGTGTAGGGGTCGTATTTGTGGTCATGGCACTGGGCGCAGCCCACCGTCGCTCCCATCCACACGCCCGACACGTTGCGGATCCGGTCGGCCTGGTAGATGGCCCGGTATTCCTTGATCTGCAGGCCGCCCTCGTGCGTCGTCTGCAGAAGCCGGTTGTAGGCGCTCGCCAGCACCGCGTCTTCAGGATGCTCGCCCGCAGCCGGGCCCACGAGGTCGCCGGCGAGCTGCATGACCGTGAACCGGTCGAACGGCACGTTGTCGAGAAACGCTTTGATCACCCAGTCGCGGTAAGGCGCGATGTTGTGGGTCTGATCGCCGTGATAGCCGACGGTGTCGGCGTAGCGCACCAGGTCGAGCCACCAGGCTGCCATCCGCTCGGCATGGCGAGGCGAGGCGAGTAGCCGGTCTGTCAATAACATGTATGCGTCGGGCCGGGTGTCGGCGAGATACGCCTCGACCTCGGCGGGCGTCGGCGGCAGGCCGGTGAGGTCGAACGTGACGCGGCGGACGAGCGTGACGGGATCGGCGTCGGGGGCAGGGGCGAGCCCCTCGGCCTCGACCCGACCGAGCACGAAGGAGTCGATCCAGTTGCTGCCCCAGTCGGCCTGCTTCGTGGCCGGCGGCGCGTGGGCGTGGGGCGGCACGTAGGCCCAGTGGGGAGAGTAGGGAGCTCCCGCGGCGATCCACTTGGCAAGCAGCTGCTTCTGCTCCGCCGTGAGCACGTGATTGCTCTCCGGCGGCGGCATCGTCGTGTCGGGATCGGTCTCGTGGATGCGGGCGACGAGTTCGCTCTCGTCGGGCCGGCCCGGCACGATCGCCCGGGCACCCGAGTCGAGCTCCGAGATCGCCGCCTCGCGGTCGTCGAGCCGCAGGCCGCCACGGCGGTCGTGCTCGTCGGGACCGTGGCAGGCGAAGCAGTTGCGCGACAGGATCGGCCGGATGTCGCGATTGAAGTCGGGAGCCTTCTCGGCAGCCTGCCCCGTCAGGGCGGCCGTGGAAGCGATCGCCGCCGCAACCAACGCGGCAAGCGACCGGCGGGGGGGAGTCGTTCTTGAAGCCATGAGGAAAAACGCCCGGGATCTGGGTTATCAGGCGGGCTACGGGGTGTCAGGCACCCGGAAACACTATAGGTTAATAGGGTGAAAAAATCGTGGACAAACCGCAATCAACGCGGTTTTGCCGCGGCTTTTCTGCCTCGCCTGGAGGTCATCTCCGGGCAGGCGTCGGCCACGATGCGGGTCATCGTGTTGAGAGAGACACCGAGCATTGTGGCGGCCTGGCTGCGGTGGCCGTTCGTCGCAGCGAGTGCCTGGCGGACGGCGAGGCGACGCAACTCAGCCAGATTACAGGACGGGAGCACGGGATCGACGGCGCTTGCTTTGATCCCGGCAGCCGCCGGCACCGCCGATAACTTCTGCGAACCTTCTCCAGCGGGCTCCGCCGCTGCGTCCCCGCCATCTGACTGGCCGAGGATCTCGGCGAGGATCTGCCGCTCCTGCCCCTGGAAGACGTAGATCCTTTGAATGATCTGCGCTAACTGCCGGACGTTTCCCGGCCAACCAAACCGGATGAAGGCGTCGATCGCTTCGACGTCCGGGAACCATTGCGGGCGGGAAAACTTCTGCGCGAAGTGAGCGGCGAAGTGGCTGATGAATCGGGGGATGTCCTCCCGCCGCTCTCGCAGCGGCGGCACGGTCAGGTGGATGGTGTTGAGCCGGTAAAACAGATCCTCGCGAAACTGGCCCGCTGCGACAGCGGCTTCAAGGTCGCGGTTCGTGGCGGCGATCACCTGCACATCGATTGGATGAACCTGCGTCGACCCGACGGGAGTCACCTCCAGACGCTGCAGCACCTGCAGAAGCTTGGGCTGCAGGTCGAGCGGCATCTCGCCGATCTCGTCGAGAAATAAGACTCCTCCGTCGGCCGCGCGGAACGCTCCGAGCGTCATGCCGAACGCGCCGGTAAACGCCCCCTTTTCGTGACCGAAAAGCTGGCTGTCGGCCAGCGTCGAGACAAGACCACCGCAGTTGACCGAAACGAAGGGCTTGGCCGCCCTGGGACTGGCCGCATGAATCGCCCGAGCGGTTTCCTCCTTTCCACAACCGGTCTCTCCCGTGATGAGCACCGGGCAATCGAACGCGGCTATTTGCGCGAGCAGTTGTTCGAGTTTCGCGGCTGCCGGTGAAACTCCGGCCATCCGCTGGCATCGGATGCCCAGCCCATTCGGCTTGTGGGCCAACGGTGAATTCGGTGGAGAAGCTAGTGCTGAACCGACGACGGCCATGTCACACCGTGCGGGGGGCGTTCAAGGACTGTCCAAAGTCCGCTAAGCGATCCTAACTTCATTCACCGAAATTGCGAATTAAATTTCGATAAAATGGCGATTTTATTCGCCGCAGCCAGAAATAACTTTCGCTGTTTCTGCGAATTGGCAATGTGCGGACCCCTCAAAGGCGTCAAAATCCACACCGGCACATGTCCAAAAAACGTCAGAAATCCGTGTCGTAAGCCCCCGCGGCAGATTTCACGCGCCGATTTTCTGGAAAAGTTGGCACGGGGCTTGCTGCCATCGTCCCGGCGTCGGATCCCGTCGTCAGCGTATCCATGGCCGATTCGTCTGTTTTTTCTCTCACGAAGGATTGCCTCACCATGATTTCCCGCCGCCTTATCGCCTCGCTGATCGTGCTCATGGCTGTCGGCGGATCTGCCGCAATGGGTTCCACGGTCGTTGTGCTCGGAAACCTCGGGGCCTCTGGCACGACTGGCGGGCTGTCGACCACCAACACCGGGATCACCAACGCTTTCCGGGTCGCCCAAGTGTTCAATACGGGCACAGCTGTCGATCAGCAACTCACATCGGTTACCCTCGGCGCGTTTTCAGCGTCAGGATCGACGCTCGGGCTGAGCGTTTACAACGATGCTGGAGGAACGCCAGGCTCGCTTTTTGCGCAGTCAACCAACACGATTCAATTGAGCACCAACACGAATGGCTCGCTCAACACCTGGCTTTTCAGCAACGCGGCCATGGTTCCCAACACGAACTACTGGATCGTTCCGACGGTTGGCATGAATTGGAGTTTACGCAGCAGTTTTACCGCGTTTCCGACGGAGCAAAATGATTCGGGTTACTCCTATGTTGGAGCTTACGAATCGTCGAACTCGGGAGCTTCCTGGGGTCTTGTAGAGGGAGGCCAGGCTGCCTACGCCGTCTCCATCCAGGCCGTTCCCGAGCCGTCGACCTGGGCGATGGCTGCTGCAGGTGCGGGCCTGGTCGGCCTGATTCGGTGGCGGCGTCGGGCGGCAGCCTCTGCCCGCATCGGCTGATCGCTCCTGGATGGCGGCTCTCGGGCCGCGATTCCCCTCTGCCGTGGCCTTCCTCGCGGCCCGTCGACCGCTCGTTGACGGCGCTCTCCTGCGATCGTAGATTCTGCTGAGTTTTTCAGCAGAATCCTGTTATTTCCCACCCCCATGAAAGGTCTCCCTGCGCCCATGGCAAACACGCTCAAGAAGAAGTCTGCTAGCAAGAAGTCGTCGTCGGGGGCCGGCAAGGGGGCGAAGTCGGGGCGGATGACCTATTACTTCGGTGCCAAGAAGTGCGACGGCGACGGCACGATGAAGCCGCTGCTCGGCGGCAAGGGGGCGAATCTCGCCCAGATGACGAAGATCGGCCTCCCGGTGCCCCCGGGCTTCACGATCACGACCCAGGTCTGCATCGACTACTACAAGCACGGCAAGAAGTTCCCCAAGGGCCTCGAAGACGAGGTCGCCTCCGCCATGAAGCTCATGGAGAAGGAGACGGGCAAGAAGTTCGGCGATCCGCGCAACGCCCTCCTCGTGAGCGTGCGCTCCGGTGCCCGCGACAGCATGCCGGGCATGATGGACACGATCCTGAATCTCGGCTTGAACGACGAGACCGTGAAGGGGCTCGCCGAGGCCACGGGCAATCCCCGCTTCGCCTACGACTCCTACCGCCGCTTCATCCAGATGTATGGCGACGTGGTCATGGGCGTGCAGAAGCGCCACGAAAACGAGCACGACCCCTTCGAGGCCGCGATGGAGGGCCTGAAGCACCAGCTCGGCATCCACAACGACACCGACCTCGACGAATCCCACCTCCGCGAGCTCATCAAGCGGTATCTCCACCTCATCAAGGAGCGGACCGGGAAGGGCTTCCCGCAGGAGCCGTTCGAGCAGCTGATGGGCGCCGTCGGCGCCGTCTTCGGCAGCTGGATGAACGAGCGGGCGATCATCTATCGCCGCAAGTACAAGATCCCCGATGAATGGGGCACCGCCGTCAACATCCAGAGCATGGTGTTTGGCAACATGGGCGACGACTGCGCCACCGGCGTGGCCTTCACCCGCGATCCCGCCACCGGCGAAGACGTCTTCTACGGCGAGTATCTCGTCAACGCCCAGGGCGAAGACGTGGTGGCCGGCGTGCGCACGCCGAAGCCCGTGGCCGAGATGGCCCACGAGCCGATGTTCGCCGGCACCTACAAGCAGCTCGAGAAGGTTCGCCAGACGCTCGAGAAGAAGTTCGGCGACGTCCAGGACTTCGAGTTCACCGTCGAGAAGAAGAAGCTCTACATGCTGCAGACGCGGCACGGCAAGCGGACGGCGCTGGCCTACGTGAAGATCGCCCACGACATGGTGAAGCAGAAGCTCATGACGGCCGAGCATGCGATCCAGTCGGCCGATCCCGACGCGCTCTCACAGCTCCTCGCCCCGATCTTCGACCGGGCCGACTACGAAGCCGCCAAGAAGAGCGGCCGTCTGCTCACCACCGGCCTGCCCGCCGGCCCCGGCGCGGCCACCGGCCAGCTCGTCTTCACGGCCGCCAAGGCCGAGGAACTCGCCCACAAGGGCGTGAAGGTCGTCCTCGCCCGCGTCGAAACTTCTCCCGAAGACCTTCGCGGCATGATCGCCGCCGAGGGCATTCTCACGAGCCGCGGCGGTGTCTCGAGCCATGCGGCCCTCGTCGCCCGGCAGATGGGCAAGGTCTGCGTGGCCGGTGCCGGCGCGATCCAGATCGACTATTCCAAGGGCACGCTCACCTGCGCGGGCAAGACGCTCCGCGAAGGCGACGCGATCTCGATCAACGGCTCGACCGGCGAGGTCTTCGCCGGCGGCATCAAGACGGCCGACAGCGAGCTCAAGCAGGTGCTCATCGCGAACACGATGAAGCCGGCTGATTCGGAGGTCTATCAGTACTACGACTTCATCATGAAGCTTGCCGACAAGCACCGGAAGCTCGGCATCCGCACCAACGCCGACACGCCCGAGCAGGTGCGGCATGCGATCGCCTTCGGTGCCGAAGGCATCGGCCTCACGCGGACCGAGCACATGTTCTTCGAGGGCGACCGTATCGACGCGATGCGGGAGATGATCCTCGCCGATTCGCTCGACGCCCGCCGCGAGGCCCTCGCCAAGTTGCTCCCCTACCAGCGGGACGATTTCGAGGGCATCTTCCGGGCGCTCGACGGACGCCCGGCCACGATCCGCTTCCTCGATCCGCCGCTGCATGAATTCGTGCCGCACGACGAGAAGGCTCAGGCCGACCTCGCCAAGAAGCTCCACCTCCCCGTCGAGACGGTTGCCGCCCGCGTGCATGCCCTGCACGAGTTCAACCCGATGCTCGGCCACCGCGGCTGCCGCCTCGGCGTCAGCTATCCGGAAATCTCGGAGATGCAGGCCCGCGCGGTCTTCGAGGCCGCCGCCAAGGTGCAGAAGGACGGCATCAAGGTGAAGCCCGAGATCATGATCCCGCTCGTCGGCTTCAAGAAGGAGCTCGACAACCAGGTGGACATCGTCCACCGCGTCGCCGAGCAGGTGCAGAAGGAGACCGGACAGAAGATCAAGTACATGGTCGGCACGATGATCGAGATCCCGCGCGGCGCCCTGACGGCCGACGAGATCGCCGAGACGGCAGAGTTCTTCTCGTTCGGCACGAACGACCTGACGCAGACCTGCCTCGGCATGAGCCGCGACGACATGGGCTCGTTCCTGCAGAAGTACACCGACGAGGGCATCTTCAAGGCCAACCCCTTTGCGTCGATCGACGCCACGGGCGTGGGCCAGCTGATGAAGATCGCCGTCGAGAAGGGGCGCAAGAGCCGCAAGGACATCAAGCTCGGCATCTGCGGCGAGCACGGCGGCGATCCCCACTCGGTGATCTTCTGCCACCAGGTGGGCCTCGACTACGTGAGCTGCTCGCCGTTCCGCCTGCCCGTCGCCCGGCTCGCCGCGGCCCAGGCAGCGCTCGGCAAGACGTACTAAGTTCACGCAAGTACGACAGGCCTCCGTGCCTGTCAGCGTCGACCGCTTTATCCAAGTAGACCGCTTCGTCCCGAAGCGGATCTCTTGGTGCTCGCTATCAACGCGCCCAACCCGGCTGTGGGACAGGCTTCAGCCTGTCATTCCTCAACGCGCCCAATCCGGCTTCGGGTGACCCGTGCCCCATCGCCGGACGCTCGCTTCGTACGACCAATCCGCTAACGCGAATCGGTGCCCGCATGCCCTTCGCTCGCTCGATGCTGACTGCGCTAGCCAGAGCGCCTCCGCTTGGGCATCCTGCCTTCGCCGACCAATCCGCCCCAGGCGGATCGGTGCCCGAGCAACGCCGGCTCCCGGGGCACGGGTCACCCGCAGCCTCCCATCAGTAGGACAGGCTTCAGCCTGTCTGAGACAGGCACGGAGGCCTGCCCTACGTGAGACAAGCTTAAGTCTGTCCTACTTGGAAAGCGGGAAGGCTCGGGGCTGCACATGCCCCGGGAGCCGGCGTAGGTGACAAGCGCAGGCATGGATGCCGGAGCGTAGTCACCTCCGAGCGAGCGAAGGGCAGGATGCCCGTAGCGAG
>JBIIOK010000128.1:0-6744 GCA_044336985.1 Pirellulales bacterium
GGGCCGCGAAGCCGCCTCCCTGCTCGTGCCGCGGCAGGATCGTGCGAATCTTGTCCTTATATTTCGTGAGCGACTGATGGAGCGGCATGCTCGCGCCGCCCGGGTAGGCGAAGATCACGTCCACGCCCTGGCGGATCAGCGACTCGACGACCACATCGGACCCGCTCGCGAAGGCTTCGGCGGCTTTGGGTCGGGAGGCGGTGGCCATGGGGTGGGGTCCTCGGGGCGGTCAGGGGCGGGAAAAGAAACACTCCTCAAAAATACACGATAAACGGGGGCGGGCGTCAGGGGGGCGTTTTGCCGCACAAAGCAGCGTTTTTGGACTACCCAGTGCGCACCCCTCGAGGCTCAAAGCCGCCGGGGGGGGGCGGTGGAAATCTCGGCTTCGGAGACGAGGATACGTCAACTTGCCTCGATTCCCACCGACCCCCCCCGGCTCGTCTATCGGAAAGGGGCCGTGGTCTCATCCTCAGTGACCGGGAGAGGCTCGTGGGTCGGCGGAAGCGTGACGAGCATTTGGACCGAGTCTTCGAGGGCCACCGCGAGGAACCTTCTGCCGCCCGCGAGCCGGCGCGCTTCCTCGACTCTGAAAGCCGCCGGGGGGCGGCTAAGATAGTCGCGGTGTCTGAACTCACACGGCCGGCCAAGCGTCTGCTCGGTCTGGCGAAAACGCTCGAAACGCACAGCGGGTTCGCCGACGTCGTCGCCAGCCTCCGCGCGGGGCATGGGGGCACGATCGGCGGAACCTGGGGATCGAGTTCTGCGCTCACCGCGGCCGCCCTGGCCCGCGCGATCGAGACGGGGGATTCCACCGGCGTGCTCGTCGTCGTGCTGCCGCACGCCGCCGATGCCGATGCGTTTCTCGACGACGCCGCGCTCTTCACCGACCGGCCTGTCGCGGTGCTGCCTGCCATCGAGAGCCTCACCAGCGAGGCCGCCGCCGAGGATCCGGCGGCCGCCGCGCGGCTCTCGCTCGTGAAGCAACTGACAATTGTCGCCGGCGCGCGGCCCGCGATCATCGTCACGAGCATCCAGGCGTTGCTCGCGCCGCTCGCCGATCCGCGCGAGATCGAGGCGAGCACGCGGCGGCTCGAGGTGGGGGGGCGGCTCGACCCGGCGGAGCTTGCCGACTGGCTCGCGGCCCGCGGCTGGCAGGCGGCCGATGCGATCGACAGGCCGGGCACGTTCGCCCGCCGCGGTGGCATCGTCGATCTCTTCGCGGTCGACTGGGACCGGCCCGTGCGCGTGGAGCTCTTCGGCGACGAGATCGAGTCGCTCCGCACGTTCGACACGGTCTCGCAGCGGAGCGTCGAGAAGCTCGAGAGCATCGACCTCACGGCGCTCGCGCTGGCAGCCGGCGGCCAGTCTGGCGCGGGGCAGGCCGGCGGGCCGCGGCGCTGGACGCAGTTGGCCGACATCGTGCCGCCGGGCTCATGGTGGGTGCTCGTCGAGCCGGGGGAGCTCGCGCAGGAGGCGAAGCGAACCTACGACCGGCTCAAGGGGGCCGCGGAAGTCTCCGATCCGGAGGAGGTCTTCGCGCGGATCTACCGGTTTCCATCGGTGACGCTCGCGTCGGTCGCCCAGTCGAGCCTCGAGGCCACGGCCGCCCTCTCGATCGAGAGCGTCGAGCGATTCACCGGCGTGCTCGACCGCGTCTGCGAGGAGCTGGCGACGGTCGGCCGCGATCAGGAAGTGTGGGTCGTGGCGCCGACTGAGGCGGAGGAAAAGCGGCTCGCCGAACTGCTCGCGGAGAGCGCGCCTGCCAAGTCGAAGCGGCTCCATTTCGCCCGCGGCCATCTCTCGGGCGGCTTCCGGCTCGTGCCGGAGAAGCTCGTGATCGTGTCGAGCGCCGAGCTCTTTCGCCGCGAGGATGTCACGGTCCGCGCGCCGCGGCACCGGCTCACGCGGGCGATCGACACCTTCCTCGACCTGCACGAAGGAGATTTCGTCGTGCACGTGGCCCACGGCATCGGGCGGTATCGCGGGCTCAAGCTGCTCGAGAAGCAGGACCGCACCGAGGAGTTTCTCGAGATCGAGTTCGCCGAGAGCACCAGGGTCTACGTGCCCGCGTCATGCATCGAACTGGTCCAGAAATACGTCGGCGGCTCGAAGCTCGCCCCGAAGCTCGCGAAGGTGGGGGGCACGCTCTGGGCGAAACAAAAACTCGCCGTGCAGCAGGCCGTGGCCGACATGGCGGCCGACATGATCCAGCTGCAGGCGCGGCGGGCGGAGCGGCCGGGCATCGCGTTTCCGCCCGACACCCCCTGGCAGCGGGCGTTCGAGGAGTCGTTTCCCTTCGACGAGACGCCCGACCAGCTCACGGCGATCGAGGCGATCCGCGGTGACATGCAGGGGCCGAGGCCGATGGACCGGCTGCTCTGTGGCGACGTCGGCTTCGGCAAGACCGAGATGGCGATGCGGGCGGCCTTCAAGGCGGTGGAGGCGGGCTACCAGGTGGCCGTGCTCGTGCCGACGACCGTGCTCGCCGAGCAGCATCGACGCAGTTTCACGGCCCGGTTCTCCGAGTTTCCCTTCACGATCCGGGGCCTGTCGCGGTTTTCGACGGCGCCGGAGGAACGCGACACGCTCGAGGGCCTCGCCCGCGGCACGGTCGACCTCGTGATCGGCACCCATCGGCTGGCGCAGGCCGACATCCACTTCGCCAACCTCGGGCTGCTCGTCGTCGACGAGGAGCAGCGGTTCGGCGTCGATGTGAAGGAGAAGCTCAAGGCGTTGCGGGCGAGCATCGACGTGCTCACGATGACGGCCACGCCGATCCCGCGCACGCTCCACATGTCGATGCTCGGCATCCGCGACATCTCGAACCTCACGACGCCGCCGGCCAATCGCATCGCCGTCGAGACCCGCGTCTCGCGCTGGGATAACGCCTTGATCAAGAGCGCGATCGACCGCGAGCTGGCCCGCGGCGGGCAGGTGTTCTTCGTCCACAACCGCATCCACGACATCCACAAGGTGGCCCAGCGGCTCGCGCAGATCGTGCCGGAGGCGACGATCGGCATCGGCCACGGCCGGCTTTCGGAGAGCGAGCTCGAGGAGGTGATGCTCGACTTCGTCGCCGGCCGCACCGACATCCTGCTCGCCACCACGATCATCGAGAGCGGGCTCGACATTCCGAACGCCAACACGATCTTCGTGGACGAGTCCGACATCTACGGCCTCGCCGACCTGCATCAATTGCGGGGCCGCGTCGGCCGTTCGCACCACCGCGCGTATTGCTACCTGCTTGTCGACGAGACGGCCCACCTCACGAGCACGGCCGCCCGCCGGCTCCGCGCGATCCAGGAATTTTCGAGCATGGGGGCGGGTTTCTCGCTCGCGATGCGGGATCTCGAGATCCGCGGCGCGGGCAACCTGCTCGGCACGCAGCAGAGCGGCCACATCGCGACGGTCGGCTATGAGCTCTACTGCCGTCTGCTGGAGCAGGCCGTGCGCGGGATCAAGTCGCTGCCGCCGGCCGAGCCCCCGCAGGTGAATATCGATCTGCCCGGCGAGGCCTGGCTGCCGCGCGACTACATCCCGGACTTCCGCACGAAGATCGACGTCTACCGCCGGCTCTCCCGGGCGACGGCGGAGAACGAGATCGACGATCTCGGCGCCGAACTCGCCGATCGCTTCGGTCCGCTGCCCGCCGAGGTGGCGCGGCTGCTCGAATTTGCCCGTCTACGCGTGGCTGCGGCCGCGCTCTCGATCGACTCGCTCTCGCGGCATCCAGGGATGGTGGTAATCGGCCATCACGACCGCGGCGCGATGACCGCCCTCAAGAAATCGGGGCGGCCGGCCGCGGCGAGCCTGCGGATCGTGGACGAGAAAACCGCCGTTCTGCCAGTGGATTCGGCGATCGCTGCGAGCCCCGAGAAGCTGCTTGCGGCCCTGATGACGCTCTTGCGCAGGAAGGAGAAGGAAAGGTCGGTCAACGTCACGTCCGCCAGCGGCGGACGGGTGACGAGCGGCCGATGAGCCGGGGCTGGTCGGTTGGAGGAGAGGAACCTAACTTGAAAAGCCCGCGACATTCATCGGGACAGGTCACTCACCGCTCCCGACCGGCGGTTCAGCCACGGTTACCCCGCATGACACACAGCCACGAGACGGCCCCGCCACAGGACTTCGGCAGCATCGATGTTGCCGGCTTCTGTGCCGCCATCGACCGGCTCAAGGCCGAGGCTCATGCGAGCATCGGGCCGGCCGACTTCGCCCAC
Source organism: Pirellulales bacterium (assembly GCA_044336985.1). Taxonomy (GTDB): domain Bacteria; phylum Planctomycetota; class Planctomycetia; order Pirellulales; family UBA1268; genus RGVT01. The sequence goes on from JBIIOK010000128.1 coordinate 4,218, forward strand.
CTGCAACGGATCGAGGGATATGGCCGTGCGGCCACGCTGCTGGGCTATGCCACGGCCTGGATCATTCCCAATCCGCTCAGTGCCTTCCTGCTCAGCCTCGGGCAGTTCACACGCTGGCTGCTCGCGCATCACATTCTGCACCGCGGCTACGACCGCGTGCCGGGCATTCCCCATCGATACACGAGCCAGGTCTTCGCGCGGGGCTGGCGGCGGTATGTCGACTGGTTCGACTGGCTTCTGCCCGAAGCCTGGGACTACGAACACAACATTCTCCATCACTACCACACTGGCGAGGACGGTGATCCCGACGTCGCGGAGCGGCACCTGGAGTTCCTCCGCCGCATGCGGATTCCTGTGTTTCTCAAATACGCGATCGTCGCCATCGTGGCCTGCACCTGGAAGATCATCTACTACGCCCCCAACTCGCTCGGCGTGATGCACCCCGCCGGCGGTCGGCGACCACGGCGGGAGTCCATTGCAGTGCTCACGGTGGGCAGCGTTCTCGACTTTCGGCGGTCGGCGGTGCGGCGGCTGTGGCTGCGTTGCTATGTCCCCTATGCCAGTTGGCACTTCGTGGTCGTGCCGCTCCTCTTCCTGCCGCTCGGCCGGGCCGCTGTGCTGGCGGTGTTGATCAACAAACTGCTCGCCGAGGCGATCACCAACGCCCACGCCTTCCTCGTGATCGGGCCGAATCACACCGCCGACGACCTCTACCGCTTCCGCTTCCACTATCGCCGGAAGGAGGAGTTCTACGTCACCTCGGTGCTGGGATCGGCCAACTACCGGTGCGGCCCGGAGTTCGTCGATTACATGAGCATCTGGCTCAACTATCAGATCGAGCACCACCTCTTCCCCGACCTGCCGATGCGGCAGTATTGTCTGATCCAGCCGCGGGTGAAGGCGTTGTGTCTCGAGCACCGTCTTCCCTACCGACAGGAGAGCGTGTTCCGGCGGTTCGGCAGAATGCTCGACATCTGCGTGGGGAAGACAAGCATGCGGCAGCTCGAGGCGTTTCCCGCAGTCGTCGCGGCGTGTGCCGCCCCTCAGCCCGGCTGAGCCACCCTGCGGCGAAAAACGGTCCGACATGGCCGTGAAAAGCCTCTTTCGGCCCCGATCACGCTCTTGCGGCAGCGGGAAGGGCGGGCCTATAGTCCTCGCCCTTCCAAGGCTGCCGCACATGAACCATCAGGGCATGCGCCCCCGAGAATCGACGTCGCTGCGTCCGGCGGCCGCGCTCGCTCTCTACGCCGCGCTGGTCACGCTGACGGCGATTCGCGATGCCGCAGCGCAAGGCTCCACGGCGCCGCCGCAGAGTTCGGCGATGCGAAACCTCGTGCCGAGCGTGCCTGAAGCGGTATCGCGGCCCGAGGGCTGGCCAGGGGCAAAGCCGAAGTCGGGCAACAACCACGTGCTCTCGAGCATCCGGGAAAACCCCGACGCGCCGATCGTTCCGCTCACCGCCGCCGATCTTGCGGGCCGCCCGGCCGCCGACGGCGGCGTCGTGCAGGCCCAATTCGTCCAGCCCGTCGAATCCTCCCCGCCCCAGCCGGCGGCCGTCGCGGCGACGGAGGCGGTGCCGTCGGCCGCGCTGTTGGCGGAGGCCCAGTCGCTCGAAACGGCGATCGTCGTCGCGCGTGTCGGGCCGGAGGTGGTGCTCGCCGGCGACCTGCTCACGCCGAGCGCCCTGGCCTGGCTCGAGAAGGTGTCGCCGGGACTCAAGCCGGAGCAGATCCGCGAACTCAAACTGCAGATCTGCAGGCAGGTGCTGCCGCAGCACGTCGAATCGCTCGTCATCTACGTCGATGCCTGCCGCACGATCCCGGAGGATCGCCTGCCGGACATCGAAAAGAAGGTGAACGAGGCCTTCGACGAACAGCAACTGCCTCGGCTCATCAAGGATGCCGGCGTGGCCAATTCCGTCGAGTACGAGCAGCTGCTCAAGGCCCGCGGTCAATCGCTCGATCGCATCCGCAAAACCTTCTTCGAGCGGGCCCTCGCCCAGCAGTGGGTGCAGCAGAAGGTGACGAGCGACGAGGAGATCCCCCACGCCGAGATGATCGCGTGCTATCAGAATCGCCTGGCCGACTACGACTTTCCGGCGAAGGCGAAGTTCGAGCAGCTGACGGTGCGGATCACGCCGACGCAGAACCGCGAGCAGGCCTGGAACAAGCTCGCCGCGATGGGCAACGACGTGCTCGAGGGCAAGCCGTTCGCCGAGATCGCCCGCACGCGTTCGGAGGGGCCGACGGCCGCCTCGGGCGGCGGCTATGACTGGACCACGAAGGGTAGCCTCGCCTCGAAGGTGCTCGACGAGGCCGTCTTTCAGTTACCGGTGGGCCAGCTGAGCACGATCCTCGAAGACGGAGGCATGCTCCACATCGTGCGGGTGACGGAGCGAACCGAAGCGGGCCGCACCCCGTTCATCGAGGCGCAGGTGGGCATTCGGCAGGAACTCACGGACGAGCGGCGGAAGCGCGAGATGGACGATTACCTTGCCAAGCTCAAGGAACGCACTCCCGTCTGGACG
>JBIIOK010000129.1:0-6627 GCA_044336985.1 Pirellulales bacterium
CTTACCTCTGTCTCCCTCGAGCACGGTAGTTTTGAATGCAATTCCCCAGTTGAGCTGAGGGCTTTCACACCCAACTTTCCGCGCAGCCTACGCACCCTTTAAGCCCAGTAATTCCGAGTAACGTTTGTACGGTTCGTCTTACCGCGGCTGCTGGCACGAACTTAGCCCGTACTTCCTCCACAGATAGGTCAAACAGATGGGAGAACCCACCTGCATTTCCTCCCCGTTGACAGTGGTTTACAACCCGAGGGCCTTCATCCCACACGCGGCGTCGCTCGGTCAGGGTTTCCCCCATTGCCGAAGATCCTCGACTGCAGCCACCCGTAGGTGTCTGGGCAGTATCTCAGTCCCAATGACGCGGGTCGTGCTCTCACACCCGCTACCCATCGTTGCCTTGGTGAGCCGTTACCCCACCAACTAGCTAATAGGATGCAGGCCCCTCCCCAGGTGGAATCACACCTTTGGTCCTGAGACGTTATCCGGTATTACCTGCAGTTTCCCGCAGCTATCCCGGCCCCAGGGGTAGGTACCTACACATTACTGTCCCGTTCGCCGCTGTCCCCGTATTGCTACGGTTCTCGCTCGACTTGCATGCCTAATCCACGCCGCCAACGTTCACTCTGAGCCAGAATCAAACCCTTCAATTTGTTGAATCGTCATTTCCCTCGCGTTGCCGCGGGGGATTGTGCGATGCGACGCAATCGAAGTTATTCGATCTGTCTGTGTTACTCATCTTGGTTCCCGACGCGAGCCATTCTGCGATACCGAATGAACGGAATTACAGAGGGCACTGTCGGTGCCGGTCACGATCGCGTGCCGGCCGAAACCGAAAGAGATCAACTGCCGAATTGTCAAAGAACGCACCGGCCAACCGTTCCACTCTCATGGATCGATTGGCCAGAGAAGGGAAATCTACCAAGGACGGCCGGGAGGTCAACACCCCCTGCCGCGGACTGTTGAAAATCGGCAGTTCGCCGGCCGGACGTAAATGGCGGACACTTTTGCCCCGACCATTTCCCTGCACGGCGCAACCCTATTTTTCGGCATCGAGCATGACCGGCACGTCGAGGGCATGCCCCTCGCGTTCGACGGTGATGAGCACCTGCTCGCCTGGGTTTTTCGACTCGATGGCCGACAGGAAATCGTCGGCTGTTTTCACCGTCTGGCCGGCCACAGCCACGATCAAATCGGCTCCGGCCCGGTCGACACGTTCAAACTCGGCAATGAACGGCCCCTGCCGACGCCGCTCCCGGATCACGCGAAAGCCCCGCAATCCGGCCCGGTCGGCAGGCCCCTCGGGGGCAAGCGCCGCCACGAGCAGACCGCGATCGGTCTGGTAGACCCTTGAAATTCCGGCATCCGGACGCACCACCCTCCCTCGTTGAACGAGCTGCGGAACGATCCGCGCGAGCGTCCCCACGGGAATTGCAAAACCGACGCCGGAGCTCTGCCCGGTCCTGCTGGCAATCGCTGTGTTCATACCGACCAGCCGGCTCGAACTGTCGAGCAATGGACCACCGGAATTGCCGGGGTTGATCGCCGCATCGGTCTGAATGATGGACTTGATCGTGCGGCCGCTCTTCGTGGGTAGCGAGCGGTTGAGGCTCGAAATGATGCCCGTCGTGAGCGTGCGTTCGAGACCGAAGGGGTTGCCGATCGCAAAGACCCGCTGGCCAACGCGCAGGTCGCTTGAACTGCCGAACGTCACAGGCACGAGCACGTCCTGCGGTGCGTCGACCTTGATCACGGCGACATCAGTGGCGGGATCGATACCAACGATCGCGGCCTGGTGCGAGGAGCCGTCGAAGAGCAGCACCTGGATTTCCTTCGCCCCCTCGACAACGTGGAAATTCGTGAGCACGTGCCCCTGCTTGTCGAGCACGATCCCGGAGCCCGCCCCCTCGGAAGGCACCTCGAGCAGGAATAGCCCGGAAGAGACCGTGGCCTTCGTGTTGATGTTGACGACACTGCGGTTTACCGCCTCATACACGGCGATGTTGGTCCGCTCCTCCGGTGTGAAGGCGCGGCCCGGCTCGTCGGCGGCCGCCTGGAAAGCCGCGAAAATCAGCAGAAAAAGCAGGCAAGGTCGCATGGCAGACGTCCGGGTTTGGCTGGCCACGGGGGGACCAACGGAAGTATCGCCAGTTCGCCGCAACGGTCCAAGGCGAGGTTGGGACGGAAATAATGGCCCTGAGTCCCCGCAAAACCGCCAAGAACGACGTTGGCTGGGAAAGCGGCAGCAAATATGCTTGGGACGGTTCGTCTTCAATGGATGGAAGAGGCCAGTGCCAGAACTCTGCCAGGAGGGATCATGTCGCCCCGTTTGCCGTTCCTGATCGCGTTCGTCCTGACGGCGATGCCTTGCGCATCCTTGCAGGCCGCCCCCGAGTCCGCGGCGGTCTCCTTCGTGGAATCCGCGCCGGGCGACGACGGTATGCCGCCGGTGACGGCGATCGCTCTGCGGCGGCCGGCCGGGGCGACCTCGCCCCAGGCAGCGCCAACAGACGTTGTCGTTCTGATCGACACCTCGGCCAGCCAGGTAGGCGACTTCCGGCAACGCGCCGGCGCAGCCGTCGCTGGCTTGCTCGAAAAGGCCCGCCCGGCCGACCGGTTCCGGCTGGTCGCCGTCGACGTCGCCTGCGAACCCCTCGGCAACGATTTTGCACCGGCCGCTGGAACGGAGAATGCCGCGGCCATTGAGTCACTTGAAGCCCGGGCACCGCTGGGATCCACCGACTTTACGAGTGTTATCCGCGAGGCGGCCGAGCTTTTTGAAACCTCGCAGGCTCCGCGGTCGATCGTCTACGTGGGGGATGGGCCGGGGCTCGGCGGTGTCGACCAGGCCGAGTTCCAGGGGCTGCTTGAGACGCTGCGGGCGAAACGCATTTCCTGTTCGAGCATTGGCGTCGGCCCACAGGTGAATTGGCCGTGCCTGGCGGCAGTGGCACACGCCACCGGAGGCATGCTCTTGGTGCCGGACGAATCGGTCTCCCCGCGAGATGCCGGCAGCCGCCTCGGCGCTCTCGCCGTTGAGCCTGTCTGGTGGCCTGAGGATGTGATGCTGTCGAGCAATCTGCCCGACGCGCGGGTGCGGATGCTTCCGCGACAGCTACCCCCGCTCCGCCGAGACCGCGATTCGATCATCCTCGTGGAAGGGCCGCTCGACCGCGGCCGCCTCGAGATGTCGCTCGAAGACTCGATCGGTGCGGGCAGTCACCCAGCTGCTGTCGACATCCCGTCGGCTGTTCCCCGTCAAGAAAATGCGTTTCTCGTCGAACTCGCCCGCAATGCCCGAGAGAGCGACGGCGCCTTCCTCCCCCTGCTCGGCCGCGAGGGATTGGATCTGGCCCGCACCGCCATCCGCGGCGAGGCCGCCACGCTGGCTGCGCTTTCCCGCCAGGCCGAGGCCGCCGGTGCCCATGGCCCCGCCCTGAGGCTGGCCGTGGCATCGCTGCGACGCGACCCAGACAACGTCGATGCGTCGCTTGTGAGATCGGTCGCCCTCAGGAGGCTTCAGGGCGAAGGCGATCCCGCCGACGAGGAGCCCGCCGAAGAACCGGTGGCCGAGGACAACGCCGCCGAGGAAGACGCAGAGCCGCCGGCAGCGGAACTGGAGCCTCTGCCTGCGCCAAAAGCATCGGCCGGCGGAAGCGGCCCGGCCGGTTCTGCGCGGGCGGTGCGAGAGCCGGTGGCCGACCCGCGTGAGCTCGCCGAATTCAACGCGATGCGCCGGGTGCGGGGCCAGCAACTCGAACAGGAGACCGCGGTCCGGCTGCGGAACGCGCGGCAGCTGATGGCGGTCGATCCCGACAAATCGCGGTCAGACCTCAAAGATCTGCAGCGCGCCGTGCTCGCCTCCGACGACCTCGATCCCGCGATGCGCGACCGGCTGGCCCGCCAGATCGAAATCAGCGTCCGGGAGTCGATCGTGCGTTCACGCGAAAAGGCGGAATGCGAACTTGCCGCCGAACGCAGCCGCGCGATCGGCCGCGAGCGGATGCGGCTCGACGATGAACTCCGCCGCCGCGAGGACCGGATCAAGCAGCTCACCGAGCGTTACAACGCGCTGGTCGAGGAGGGAATCCGTATCGGCTACAACCGGGCGGAGCGTTATCCAGCCGTGCTTGGCGACAATACCCGCCACGAATCGAAGGTAATCGCGCGGACTGAGCCGCCCACGACCGTCTTCACGGAGGCCGAGCGGTTCCCGGCCGAGCAACTCGCCGAGGAAGCCCCGGACCTCTACGCCAACCACCCGGTGCCGATGCCGGCCCGCGTGATCGGCCGCATGGCGCCGATCGAGGCGAGAATCCACGATTACGTCGCCGAAAACTGGCGCACTCGCCGCGATCAGGAGCGGGGGTTCATGGACAGCCTGCACCTCGTCGACGTGGCTGCCATCCCGATGCCCGACGAGCCGCCGATCCTCTACCCGAGCGCCAGCCGCTGGGCCGAGCTCACCAAGAAGCGGGAAAAATACAAGTCGGTCGATCTCGCCAACCCGGGAAGCAACGAAAAGAAGATCTACGACTCGCTCGACAAGCCCGTTGAGAATTTGGATTTCTCGGAGACGCCACTCCGCGACGTGATCGCCCAGATCCAAGACTCGCAGGGCATCCCCGTGCAGATCGACGCCAAGGCGCTCGAGGATGCGGGCCTTGATCTCGAAGCCCCGATTACGCGCAACGTGTCGGGCATCTCGCTGCGGTCAGCCCTGCGGCTGCTGCTCGGCGATCTCGATCTCACGTATCTCATCAAGGACGAGGTCCTCCTGATCACCACGAAGGACAAGGCGGCCGAAAATCTCGTCGTGAAGGTCTATCCGGTGGCCGACCTCGTGATGCCGGTGAACCCCAGTAGCGGTATGAACCCGTTTCAGACCGGCGGCGGGCTGGGCGGAGCCGGTGGCGTCAACAGTGGCATGGGCGGCATGGGTGGCGGTGGCATGGGCGGGATGGGCGGTGGTGGGATGGGCGGCGGAATGTTCCAGATTTCGGATGCCCGCGCCCGGATTGGCCGCAACGAGAAAACCTCGCTTCCCAAGCCCGTTGAGCCTTCTCCGCGATCCTCGGGCGAGCAGCCTGAGGCTATCGAGGAGGACGACATCTCCCTACCTGCCTCGATCGTCGGATCGACCGACATCCGCGGGTCGGTGCGTACGTACCTCGCCCCGCGCGGACGCGGGGAGAACGCCTTGCCCGCCGATGACCGCGAGCTCGCGGCCCGCCTGGCGAGGCTGCGGGCCACGGCTGCAGAACTCGGCAAGCAGGGCGACTTCGAGCGGGCCGCGGAGCTCATTTCGGCTGCCATCGCCGCGGGGTATCCGGAGCCCTGGATGTATGAGGCACTCGCCGTGGCACTCGATGCGGCCGGCCGGCCGAAGCGAGAGGTTGAGCGGGCGCTGCTCTCGGCGGCCGACTTTGCCAGTTCCCCCGCTGATCTGCTCGCGCTGGCGAACTACCTCGCCCGATTCGGCTCCGAACGGCAGGCTATTCGTGTCTGCAGGCAGGTGACGACGCTCGACCCTGCCAATCGCGAGGCCTATGCCCTCGCGATGTCGCTCGCGGCCCGCACCGAAGATGCGCCCGCGCTGCGCTGGTCATGCGCCGGCGTCTTGACCCATGAGTGGCCGGCCGATCAACAGGATATTGCCACGCGAGCTGCCCGCCTTTCCAAGTCGACGATCGAAAGGCTGCGGGAGGAAGGAAAGACTGCGGAGGCGGACGCGTTCGAGGCGTCCATCGACGAGGCACTCGTTCGCGATATCGAGCTGGAACTTTCCTGGAACGGAGACGCCGACGTCGACCTCGTCGTCGAGGAGCCCACCGGCACTGTCTGCTCCCTCTCGTCTCCCCGCTCCACGTCCGGCGGCATGCTTCTGGGCGACACGGCCGCCGCCGTCGACCTGAAGAGCGCGACGCAGCGAGAACGCTACGTCGCCGCCAAGGCCTTTCCCGGCACCTACTGGATGCTGGTGCGGCGGGCGACCGGCAAGGTTGCCGCCGACACGGTCACAGCAGAACTGACGCTCAATCGTGGCACCGACCGCGAGCAGAAGCTCCGTCGCCAGATTCCGCTGGGAGCCAACGAGGTCGTGTTCAACATCGATCTCCCAGAAGGCCGCCGCCGCGAGCCGCTCTTGGATGCCCAGGTTGCCCACGACGTGGCCGTTCAGCAGGATCTCGGCCGGGCGATCCTCGCCCAGCAACTCGGGGGCATCGCCGACCCGGCAGCCGCGGCCTCGCTCTCGCAGAGCCGTCGGGCCACGGGAGGGCAGCCCATTCCGGGAATGCCGTTCTTTCGCAGCGGCGCCGTCGGCTACCAGCCCGTCATCACAACGCTGCCCGAAGGCACAAACATGTTCGCGACCGCCGTTGTCTCCGCCGACCGTCGCTACGTCCGCGTGACGGTCACGCCGCTCTTCTCGGGCGTCGGGCAGGTGACGCAATTCAACTTCTCAGGCGGTGGAGCCCAGGGCACAGGTCAGGGTGGTGGCGCGGGTGGCGGTGGCGCGGGTGGCGGTGGCATGGGTGGCGGTGGCATGGGTGGCGGTGGCATGGGTGGCGGTGGCATGGGTGGCGGTGGCATGGGTGGCGGTGGCATGGGTGGCGGTGGCATGGGTGGCGG
>JBIIOK010000131.1:0-6528 GCA_044336985.1 Pirellulales bacterium
CGTCCTGCATGTGCATTCTGCGCGCCAATTCGTGCGCGTGCCGAAAAATACCCGCGGCCCCCCAGGCCAATCGCGCCAGGCCCGCCAGCTTCACAAAACGTCGGTCCACGCCGGGAACGGTTTGCAACGTCTGGGCAAGCCGGGCCGGGAAGGCGAGCCGGGAGCTTGAAAAATCTTCCACTGCAATGGGCAGTGCATACATGAGTCAACTCGCCCAACTCGGCCCGGGGCTGCCCACGCCCTGTCGCCGGACGCTCGCTGCGGACATCCTGTCCTTCGCTCGCTCGATGGCGGCTGCGCTCTCGGCATCCTGCCTTCGCTTGCCGCCAACGCCGGCTCCCAGGGCATGGGCAGCCCCGTGCCTACCCGCATTCTCGTAGGACAGGCCTCCGTGCCTGTCCCGCATCAAACAGGTGAAGCCTGTCCTACTTCAGCCAGGCGGAGACGCCTGTCGTACTGGAAAGGGGAGGCTTCGGGTGACCCGTACCCCGGGAGCCGGCGTATGCTGACGAGCGCAGCCAGGATGGCGAAGCGAAGTCAGCATCCGAGCGAGCGAAGGACAGGATGTCCGTAGCGAGCGTCCGGCGACGGGGTACGGGTCACCCGAAGCCGGCTTGGGCGCGTGAACGATCGACGCGGGCGATCAGCCGGCTTGGTCGGCCATTCCGGGGCCGCCCGTTCCTTCGGCGGCGGTCTGGGCCGGCTGCGCTTTCCGCAGTCGGTCTCGGAGCTTCGCCGCAAGTTCGTAGTTCTCGGCGTGCACCGCGTCGGCGAGCTGCTCGTCGAGCGTGCGGCCCACGTCGTACCGCTGGCGGACTCCTTCACGCATCTCTTCGAGTCGTTTCACGAGTTCGTCCTCGGAATACTGCTCGGCCGCGTCGTAGCGGGCAAAGAGTTCACGGAAGCGGTCGAGACCGCGGTTGATCTCCACGATGGCCGCCTCGGGCCCGCTCTCTTCGAGGATCGCGAGGGCGCCTGCCTGCACGCGGTGGAAGAGGACGAAGGGGCGGTATTGCTCGTGCGAAAGCGTCCACTCGTCGTCGGGGGAGTGTTCGCGCACGAAGTCCATGAACGCCAGGCTGTGGTCGGCATCCTTCGCGGCGCGGCGGTATTCGCGGAGCGACAGCCAGCAGATGCGGCGGTGGTAATACTGCACGAATTCCCGGTCGGCCTCGGCGCACTGCTCGCGCGACAGTTGGAACGAGCCCCCCTCGCGGATCGCCTCGCCGACGAGATAGTCGTAATAGGTCTCGGCGCCGTGGGGCCGCTGGCCGTCGGGGCGGTGATCGGTCTCCATCTGCAGCACACCCATGTCGACCCGCATCTGGAGCACCTCGCGGCCGTTTCGAGCCTTGAAAAGCCGGGCGCTCACTTCCCCCGGCTGGAAATTCCAGCCCTTGAGCACGGAATCGATGTCGCGGGGCGTCGCCATGGATCTCGGTCCCTCGGTGTGGTTGGGCTAACCCGGCGTCGGGCCAGCGTTACGGCGAATTATACCAGCCTTCGAAGTTGCCACGCGGCCCGCGGTCGCTTTACTCCTGTGGCCGCCCGCGAAGACGCTTTGTTTCCGAGCGGCGGCGTTTCCCCTCGATCCGTTTGGCGACCGCGGAGCGGGGTTTCTTCGTTTTCCGGCGCGGCTTCGGGGGCACGAGCGCCCGTTCGATGATGGCAGACAGTTTTGCCAGGCAGTCGGCGACGTTCTGCGGCTGGTCGCGATGACGCTGGCTTGCGATCACGAGCGCCCCGTCTTTGGTCAGCCGGGCCTTTTCCCGCTCGAGAAGCCGGCTGCGAATCGCCTCCGGCAGGTGCGGCGAATGGCGGGCGTCGAATCGGAGGATCGCCTTGCTGCTGGTGCGATTGACGTGCTGGCCGCCGGGGCCGCTCGAACGCACGAACTGCCACTCGAGCGCGTCGGCGGGAATCACGACGGCGCCATTGCCGACGCGCAAGCCTCTCGTTCGTGTTGCAGTAGTCACTCAATCGCCTCCATCAGCGGCAGATTCTACTGGAAAAAAGTACGACTGCTTTTTTGGCAATCAGCACATGCGTACACCGCGGCCGGGCCAGCCCAAACTTCGTCTGGACAGCCCGCGCAGCATCGCCGCATACTTCCTCTCCTTCAAGGCGGGCCTTTCGCCGCGGGCTGACCGCGGCCCCGTTTTCAGGAGAATGGCAAAGCATGCTGCAGGCTGCGATCAGTGAACTGACGACGTTCCGCTGGGAACTCGCCGACGAACTCGAGCACCTCGCCCGTCATGGCTTCGACCGCCTCTCGCTCTGGCGGACCAAGCTCTCCGACCTCGGGGTCGACCAGGCAAAAACGCTGCTCCGTCAGGCGGGCATGCGGGTTTCCAGCCTGCAGTGGGCGGGAGGCTTCACCGGCGGCGACGGCCGCTCGTTTCGTGAGAGCGTCGACGACGCCTTGGAGGCGATCGAGACAGCCGCCGAACTCGACGCCGACGTGCTGGTCGTCCACAGCGGCTGCCGCGGCGGCCACACGCGGAGCCATGCACACCGCCTCCTCGCTGACGCCCTCGACGTGCTCGCGCCCGAGGCTTTTTCCCGGGGAGTGACTCTGGCGATCAAGCCGATGCATCCCGTCGCGGCCGCAGGCTGCGACTTCCTCACCGATCTTTGCCATGCGGCCCGCTGGGTGCGCCGCTTCGACCATCCCGCCGTGCGGCTCTCGATCGATCTCTGGCAGTTCGGCCACGATCCGGCGCTTCCGTCGCTCCTCGGCGACCTCGTCCCGCTCACGGCGGTCGTGCAGGTGGCCGATAGCCACGGCCTGCCGTCGGCCGAGCGCGAGCGGCTGCCCCCGGGGCAGGGCTCGCTGCCGCTCGGGCCGCTCGTGATGTCGCTCATCGAACACGGCTATACGGGCGACTTCGAGTTTGAACTCGTCGGCGAGAAGGTCGAGTCGCTCGGCTACGACCAAGTGCTCGGCCAAGCCCGGCTTGCCGCCGACGCCTGGAGCCGCCGCATCCCCGCCACCGCCACGTAGGACAGGCTTCAGCCTGTCGGCAGAGGGACAGGCTGAAGCCTACCCTACTGGGGCATCCGCAGATCCCAGGCCTCGACCCAATCGGTCTCGACCGGCTCCAGTTGAAAGTCTTCGCGGAGCCGCTCGTCGAAGTCGTCCATGTGCGCGGCGCCGTAGAAGATGGCGATCTTCCGCTTGCCGGCGGCGATCTCCTGCCGCAAGACGTCGAGCGCCGCCGCGTTGCGGTCGGTGATCAGCGACGAGCCTTCCTCGCCGCCAAAAGCAGCGGTGAGCACTTCCATGTCGGTGAATTGCTCGGCCATGATCCGGCGGAGCCGCACCTCGCGGTTCGACCCGAAAAAGATGCCGTAGAGGTCGCCAAGCCCGATCTCGGCCCCGGCCTTGCCGTCGGCCTTCTCAGCCCGGGCCGCGCCCTCCCGCATCAGCTTCATGAACATCGTCCACCACGATTCGCCGCGCTTGGCCATCGCGGCGTCGAATTCCTTCGGGGAGAGGTCGGCGTGGACGAAGTTCCGCGCCGTGTAGTCGATCTTCTCGAGCTGGAATTCGAGCCCTAGCATTTTTGTGAGGCCCTGTTGCGCGGAGCCGATCGCCCCCGATGCCTTGCGGCCGGGCTTCGGCACGCGGGCGTTGTCGGGGGCCACGAGTTCGTAGAGGACGGCGTCGTAGTCGCGGAACAGCCGGTCGAGCGTGTCGTAATAGGTTTTGGTTCCCAGATGGACGGCCCCCACGAGGTCGACTTCCAGCGGCGGTCGGCCGTCGCGCCTCGGCTCCGCCTCGCGATACCGCACGATCGAAGTGTCGAGTGAGACCGGCTCCCCCTGCTCGTTCCGAGAGAGCCGCAGAAACTCGACCTTGTCGGCCACGGCCTGGCCGTGGGCCGCTCCGGCAGATCCGGCAAGCCAGGCAAGAAGGAGAGCGGGGGCGACCTGGATGGCAATCCTGCGCGGAAGCGTCATGGAAACCTCTGGGGTGTGGCCGGGGAGAGCGACCTCATTCTATGGCCGCGGCCGACGCTTCGCCGCTTTCACGCGCGAGAGCCGATTTCTCCCAGCCTGCCACGCTTCTCCAGGCCAGCCGCAAATCCTGCGAAGGCGGCAGAGTCTTCCAAGATTCATCAACTCCGTCGACCGTCACGACCGATACCAGACGAGCAATCCGCATGTGCGGAAAACCGGATCCTGCTCCCCAGGACACTCAAGCGATGGCTACGAACAAGAGTTTGCAGCGGTGCGGAAGACTTCTCCTTACGGCGGCGATGAGCATCGCGGCCGTCATCCCGGCCCGCGCCGGTGACTGGATGCCGCTGCTTCCAGATCAGAATTTCTACGACTTCCAGCTGTTCGCCCCGCCGGACCTGCAGGACTACGAGATCTACCCCGAGCAGAGCGAGGGGATCTTCTTCAACTACGACCGCCTCTACTGGGGCATCACGCCGCCGCGAGTGACGGGCGTGGGGCAGACGGAGAACGGCGGGTATCTCATCCCGGTCGATCCGATCTCGCCGCAGGCGATTGTGCAGCTCAATAACGCCGGCATCCAGGCCTCTGGCACCGCTGGCGGCAGCGTGATCGGCGGCGTCTTCCTCTTTGGTGCCGATCCGCTGCAGCTCGATCTCAACACGAGCTGGATGCGGACGGCCATGACCTGGGGCAATCGCTACGAGGGTGGTTGGATGTACGACAACCGCGGCGTCCAGATCTCGTATTTCAACACCGGTATCCTCAGCCAGAGCTTCCAGACCAACAGCGAATTCGCCGCGTCTTCGCCGACACAGATCTTCACGCAGCAGGCGGTCGGTGGCGGAAATGCTGGTGGTGGGGGTATCGGAAACGTCAATCAATCCCTTATCAACACGACAATCATTTCCCGCAGTCCGCCGCCGGATCACCTCATCTCCCAGAAGCTCACGCAGACTAACAACACGGAGATCCAGAGTGCTTCGGTTACCGCGCTGGTGCGGCGCGAACTCGGCCGCCGTGGGAGCGGGAGGTCGGCCCGCTTCTCGGTCGGCCCCCGGTTCCTGCAGTTCGCCGAAAGTTACAAGATCGGGTATGAGAGCAATCAGTACGCATTCAACCAGGGGCCCACTGGTGTCACGGGTGGTGCGGGTGGTGCGGGTGCAGGCGTGGGCGGCGTGGGCGGCGTGGGCGGCGTGGGCGGCGTGGGCGGCGTGGGCGGCGTGGGCGGTGCGGGCGCAGGCGTGGGCGGCGTGGGCGGCGTGGGCGGTGCGGGCGCAGGCGTGGGCGCAGGCGTGGGCGGTGCAGGCGCAGGAGGGTTGGGTGCCGGCGGCTTCATCGCCCAGACCTCGGCCGGAGACGTGATCGGCATCGGTGGCGTCGACACGCTGACCGGTCTCGGCCGCAGCAGCCCTCTCCAGGTCGGCGAGTGGGAAACCAACACCTATAACAACATGGTCGGCCCCGAGTTTGCGATCTTGCTCGAGAGCCACACGGGGCGCTGGACATTCTCGAGCGAACTCAAGTTCACGGCCGCGTTTAACTGGCAAAATAACCTTTATCGCGGTTCGAACTTCCCTGATTCGATCGGCGCTGATTATCTGCGGGCGACATTCAGCCCGGCGGTGACTCAAACCGCCGGTGGCACGACGCCTGTCGACCCAATCCAGCCGCCACCGCTCTTCCTGCAGGTCTACGGCGTGGGTCAGCAGAATGCAACGAACTCCGCCGAGCACGAGTTTGTCTTCTCGCCGATCGGTGAATGGCGGTTCGGCACGCAATACCGCCTCAGCCAGGCGATCCTCCTGCGGGCCGGCTATACAGGTCTCTGGATGGCCGGCATCTCCCGGGCATCGTCGAGCACGGGTTACAAGAGCGATCGGAAGCCGACGCAATACGCCGAGCCGAGGGATCCGTCGCAGCCGGCGAGCCTGGAGAACCCCTGGGTCGTGAAGACGACCGGAATCGGCGATCCCACGTCTCCCTACTTCCGCCCCAACCCGGTCTACAACCGGATCGGTGCGAACCCCGCCGGTGGCAGCGAGTATGTCTTCACCAACGGCGTGGACTTCGGCATCGAGGTGAAGTACTGAGCCGGGGGAGGCAGTTGGCGACAGGCTGAAGCCTGTCCTACTGTAGACCGCTTCGTCCCGAAGCGGATTCAAAAAAGATCCGCTTGCGGAGCAAGCGGTCTACTAGGGCCGAAAGGCCGCGTCAGACCGCCGCGGGCTGGCGGCGAGTGGCCGCCGGGTCGATCTTGGCGAGCTCCTCGCGCATCGCATTGATCGTCAGGCGGATCTGGTCGGGCGTGTGCCGCGACGTGATGAAGAACCGCAGGCGGGCCGCCCGCTCCTCGACCGCCGGGTAGAGGATCGGCTGGACGTTGATGCCGCGCGTGAAGAGCGCTCGCGAGAGCTTGAGGCTGTTCATCGAGTTGCCGAGGATGATCGGCACGATCGCCGATCCACCCGAGGGGCCCGTGTCGAGGCCGGCCTCGCGGGCGAGCTTGAGGAAGAGCCGGGCATTGTCGTGGAGCTTCGCCACCCGCTCCGGCTCGCGGTCGAG
>JBIIOK010000132.1:0-6476 GCA_044336985.1 Pirellulales bacterium
ACCCGATGATGCGACACGAATCCACGACCGCGAGCCCTGATGCGGCGAATGCCGACGCGGCCGAACGGCTCGCGGCGATCGACGACTGCCTCGGCGGCATGCCGCCGGACGGAGCGGCGGCGATGCCCGACGACCGCTCGCTGGCCGATCCGGCCCTCGCCGGCGCGCTCGACGCGATTCTCCTCCTGAGGCAGACGGCCGCGGCCGATGCCCGGCCGCCGGGGCCAGAGGCGGCGTTGCCGCGGATGGTGGGGCGTTTTCAGATCGTGCGCGAGGCGGGGCGGGGCGGCTTCGCCTACGTGGCCGAGGCCATCGATCCGGGGCTCCATCGCAGCGTGGCCCTGAAGATTGCCCGCCCCGAGGCGTTGCTTTCGTCAGAAGTGCGCCGCCGGTTCATCCGCGAGGCCGAAATCGCCGCGCGGCTCACCCACCCCCACATCGTCGGCATCCACGAGGTGGGCGAGGCGGGCGGCCTCGTATTCATCGCGCAGGAATACTGCCCCGGCGGGAGCCTCGCCGACTGGCTCGAGCGGCATCCCGGGCCGTTGCCCCCCAAAACGGCAGCCAGAGCCGTGCGGGCGCTTGCCCAGGCCGTGGCCCATGCCCACTCGCAGGGAATTGTCCATCGTGACATCAAGCCCGCGAACGTGCTCCTCGTGCCTGTGGATGCCGCTTCCGGAGGTTTCACGCTTCTTCCAGACGACGGCTTCACGGTGAAACTCGGCGACTTCGGCCTCGGGAAGATCTTCGATGCCGAAGACGGGGCGAGCGACGCCCTCACCCAACTCACCCAATCGGGGACGCGGCTCGGCACGCCCGCTTGGATGGCGCCCGAGCAGATCGATGCCTCGTTCGGTTCCGTCGGCCCGGCGACCGACATCCACGCGCTCGGCGTCTTGCTCGACCGGCTCCTCACCGGTCGCAATCTGCGGGCGGGCCGCACCGACGCGGAGACGTTTCGCAAGGTGCTGCTCGACGATCCGCCTCCAGCCGACCGCATCTCGGCCGGCGTGCCGCGAGACCTCAGTGCCGTCTGCCTCAAATGCATGGCCAAGCGGCCCGCCGACCGCTATCTCTCCGCGGCCGAGTTCGCCGCCGACCTGACCCGCTATCTCGACGGCCGGCCGACGCTCGCCCGTCCGCTCACGCCAATCGGATGGCTCGCCCGGGAGGTCGCGCGGAGGCCGCTCGTGGCCGGACTCGCCGCTGCGGTCGTCGCGGCGACGCTGCTGGCGGGATGGTCGATGCGGGAGCGCTCGCTCGAGGCCGCCAAGCAGGCGGCCTATCGCAACGACATTCGCCGCCACGAGGCCACCGCCGAATTGCGCCGCGGATTCGATGCCTGGCGCACCGGCAACGCCGGCGGCGCCGATAGCCATCTTCAGGCCTGCGCGAAGATCGACCCGCAGTTGGCGGATTCGATCGCCGGCCGCTGGTTGGCTCGTCGTATCCACGGTGAGGAGTCGATCGTGCTTCAGACGGACCGGCGGCCCGACGGCGGCAGGCCGGGAATCCATGCGATCGCGTTGGCGCCCGACGGCCGCTCGATCGCAGCGGGCACCACTGATGGCAGACTCCTGATCGCACCGCTCGCGTCGTCGCTTCAGCAGCCGCCGCTGGCGGTCGCCGCCCACGACGAAATCAACGCTCTCTGCTTCTCGCCGGATGGCAGTCGCATCGCCACGGTGGGGCAGGATGGGCGTGTGAGGCTGTGGACGCCCGACGGCAAGAGCCTCGGCGGAGCAGCCGCGGTCGGATCACCGCTCTATGGAGTGTCATTCACCGCGCGCGGCGACGCCGTCTTCTTTGGCGGAGAAGATCGGATCGTGCGGACAATCCCGGCGACGAGCGATGGCCGGGGGGAGATTGCGGCGCGAGTGTTCCATACCTGCCAGGCCGACGTGCGGCCCGACGCCGACATCGAATCGATCTGCCGGGTGGGGAGCAGGATGATGGCCGTCGCCTGCGGCGAGGCCGTGATGCTGCTCGATACCGACGACGGACGCCTCGTGCGGACGATCGACGCGGTGACGAGCACCATGACGCGAGCGGCGGTTTCGCCCGACGCCAGCCTCATCATATGCGCCGGCCACGATGGCAGCCCCAGCCTCTGGAACCCAGTGGATGGAAAACTGATTCGCCGTTTCCCCGATCATCCCGACTGGGTGCAGAGCTGCGGTTTCTCACTCGATGGCCGGCAGGCGGTGACGGCCTCGAAAGACGGCATCACGCGGGTCTTCAGCATCGACGATGGAAGCCTGCGGAAACGGCTGGTCGGCCACCTCGGACGCGTGTGGGATGCCATGTTCGATCCGACGGGCGGCATCATCACGGCGGGCGCCGACGGAACCGTGCGCCGCTGGGATCCGAGCAGGCCGCCGGAGGCGACCGGCCTCACGACGCTCGAACCAAATGGCGGCGTCGTGCGGTCGATCCTGTCGCTGCCTCGCGATCGAGGCGGCAATGGCCTGATTGCCATGCAGTGGGGCGAGCCACCGCTCCTCATTGCAGACGATGGCAGCTCAAGCCGAATCCCGCTCGCGAACCATGCCGCTGGCGACATGGACTACGACGCCCCGCGCTGCCGGCTTGCCGTGGAGCAGGGAAACCATCCGCTGAGGGTGTTCGTGCTCGAGACCGCGGGCGAATGGCGCGAACTTTCGCTGCCGGATGGCGACACCGCGATGGCCGCCAGCCTTGCCTGGACGCCGGAAGGCACGTTGGTGGCGGGCTGCTCGGATGGCCGGCTCCTCGCGTGGAATCCGGAACTCTCGACAATGGCAGAGCTGCATCGGTTCGATAAGCCGGTGTATACGGTGAGCATCTGCCCCGCCGGAGATGGCAGGATGGCGGCCGGCTGCGGCAAGCAGGTCGCCGTGTTCGACCTGCCTCCACCCCGCACGGCGTCCGCAACCCCAAGGGCCCGGAAACGATTTTCGCTCGAATCCCTGCCGGGTGACATCCAGGCGACCGCATGGTCGCCCGACGGCACGCGGCTCGCCTGCGCCACCAACGGCGGCTTCGTGGTGCTCTTCGACGCCGTGACGGGCGACCGCACCGGAAGCCTTGCCGCCCACGAGCGTGATCTCCTCTGGCTCGCCTATTCTCCCGACGGCCGCACGCTCATTTCGGCAGACAACATGAGCTTGCGGTTTTCCGACGCGCTCACGCTCGCGCTCTTCGACGAACTGCGGCCCGGCTGGCAGATCAATGCCGTGAGCGTATCCACCGACGGCCGCGCGATCGTGCTGGGCGGCGAGACGATCCCCGCCCCGGACAGCGTCGCCCCGCGCGAGGGCCGCGTGGGCATCGTCGATCTCGGCCCGCCGAAGCCGGACGGCCGGCCATGAAAGAGAGACCTAAGCCGCGGCACGGCCTGACGCTCGTCGAACTGCTCGTCGTCGTGGCGATCATCGGGCTGCTCGTGGGCATGCTCCTGCCGGCGGTGAACGCGACCCGCGAGGCCGGCCGCCGCACCGTCTGCCTCTCGAACCTCCGTCAACTCGCGCTCGGCTGCAGTCAGCACGAGCAGATCCGGGGCTTCTTTCCCACCGGCGGCTGGGGGAGGGACTGGGTGGGCGATCCCGACAGGGGCTGCGACAAGAAACAACCCGGCGGCTGGGCCTACAACCTGCTGCCGCACATCGAAGAGGCCGCCCTGTATGCGCTCGGCGCCGGCGTCACCGATCCGACACAGAAGCGTGATCTTGCGATCGTGCGACTCACGACCCCCGTGCCGATATTCACCTGCCCCACCCGACGCGGGCCGGCCTTGTGGCCGAACGGCAAAAACAACACATATCGCCTCACCGCCACTCCTGACACGCCGCCGTGGCGGCCGGACGCCGTGGTCCGCGGCGACTACGCGGCGAACATGGGAAGCGGAACGCTCCCCTCCAACAACTATCGCAGCGGGGCCTCCTTCTCTCCGGCCAGTTTCGTCGATAACTGGATCACCGACGCCCAATGGCAGAGCTCTTTTGGCCCACCGACCGACGGCATGATCTTTCGGCGAAGCCTTGTGCGGCTCCGCGAGATTACGGACGGCACGTCGTCGACGTATCTCCTCGGCGAGAAATACGTCGATCCGACCCAGCTCGCCGCCGGCACATCGGACGACGACGACCATTGCCTCTATTCAGGGCACGAGCGCGACGTGCTCCGCACGGGGCTCGAGCCGCCTTCCCAAGACCGCGCCGGCGGTGACCCCAGCACCGTGACGGGATCGACCGGCGGAACCAACAAGTATCCGCTGCCAATCGTCTTCGGCAGCGCTCATGCCGACGGCTGCGGCATGGCGATGGCCGACGGCTCCGTCCGCACGGTCGAATACGGCATTGCCGCCGCCGTCCACCGCAGCCTCGCGTCGCGCAACGACGGAAGGTAGACCGCTTGCTCCAAAGTAGACCGCTTGCTCCGCAAGCGGCTCTGGATCCGCTTGCGGAGCAAGCGGTCTACTTTGCGGTCTACAACTCCTCCTGCAGCGCCAGCCAGCGCTCCTCGGCGGCGGAAAGCTTCTCGGCGACGGCCGTCATCTCAGTGTGCAGCCGTAGGGCCTCGGCGGGGTCAGTGGCGGCGAGGAGCGGGCCGTCGAGCCCGCGCTTCTCCGCGTCGAGCTTCGCGATCGTGCGCTCGAGGTTCGCAATTTCCTTGCGGATGTCGCGCTCGTTGCGGCCGGCGGCGGCCCGCGCGTGCTGCTTGGCCCCAGCCTGCGGGGCAGGGGGCTTGCGGGGGGCCGCGTTGCCACGCCGGCGTTCGTCACCGGCCTCGGCATCGTCGATCTCCCGGGTGACGGCGGCCAGATAGGCGCCGTAGTCGCCCAGGTAATTCGTCACGCGGCCGTCCTTCACCTCGACCACGTTCGTGGCCACCGTCTTCATGAACGAGCGGTCGTGGCTCGTGAAGATCACGGTGCCCTCGTAATCGAGCAGTGCCTGGGCGAGCGCGTCGACCGTCTCCACGTCGAGATGGTTGCCCGGCTCGTCGAGCACCAAGACATTGAACGGCCCCAAGAGCAGCCCGGCCATGCAGAGCCGCGCCCGTTCGCCGCCGGAGAGCACGCTCACCCGCTTCTCGACGGCCTTGCCGCGAAAGAGCATCGCGCCGGCGAGGTCGAGGATCTGCTGCTGCTTCGTGCCGATCGTCGCCGCCCGTTCGAGATATTCGAGCACCGTCTGCCGCTCGTCGAGGCTCGTGTAGACGTGCTGCGCGTAGATGCCGATCTCGCAGCCATAGCCCCACTTCACGTCACCGGAGACCGGCGCGAGCGAAGCGACGAGCGTCCGCAGAAACGTCGTCTTCCCCTGGCCGTTATCGCCGACGATCGCAGCCCGCGAGCCATGGACGATCTCGACGTCGATCCCCGACGCGACCGTATGCTCCGGATAGCCGATGGCGACGTCGCGGCACCGCACGGCCGGTCCCTTCCGGGGCGAGACGACCGGGCAGCGGATCGCCGCGGTGGGGGCGTCGACGGCGACCTCCTCCACCTCCAGTTTCTCGAGCTGCTTGCTCTTCGACTTCGCCCGCGAGGCGGTCGAGGCCCGGGCCTTGTTGCGGGCGATGAAGTCCTCGAGCTGCTTGCGCTTGGCGAGCACGGCGGCATTCGTCCGCTCGACGTGCTCGATTTTTTCGCGTTGATGGACGAGGAAGGCGTCGATCTTTCCGGGGAAGACCGTCAGCTTGCCGTGGGAGAGGTCGAGTGTCTGGTCGCATGTGGCGGCGAGAAACGCCCGGTCGTGCGACACGATCAGGCAGGCTTCTTGATAGCCGCGCAGGAAATGCTCGAGCAGGATCTGCGTCCGCAGGTCGAGGAAGTTCGTCGGCTCGTCGAGCAGGAGGAGGTTTGGCTCGTGCAAAAGCAACGCCGCCAGCTTCACGCGGGTCTGCCAGCCGCCGGAGAGCTTCTGGACCGGCCCCTCGAGATGAGGCGTCTTGAGCTCGAACTGGCCGGCCACCTCGCCGCACTTCCAGTCGGGCTGCGCGCTATCGCGCATCAGAAAAGCGAGCGCGGTCTCGCCGGGCAGGAAGGGATCGTGCTGCCGCAGATACCCGAGCCGCAGCCGCGGATGGCGGATCACCTCGCCCGAGTCGAGCTCCTCCTCACCGAGGATCACGCGGAGCAGCGTGCTCTTGCCGGCGCCGTTGCGGCCGACGAAGCCGATCTTGCCGTCATCGGTGATCGTGGCCGACGCGCGGTCGAGCAGCACCTGGTCGCCATAGCGCTTCGAGGCATTCTTGATGTCGAGCAGAACCGCCATCGGACCAAAGAAATCCCTGATGCCACAAGCACGTCATCGGCAGCGGAGGGCATGGGACTCGAACCCACAACTCCTTTCGGAGCACCACATTTCCAGTGTGGCCGCTAGCCATTCGCTTACCCTCCACAAGTCACTGATTCTGTTGGACTTAAGGGACTCGAACCGAGGGTCGCGACTCGCCTAATCTAACGCAGATCTAACAGATTTTCGCAACTT
>JBIIOK010000095.1:0-9575 GCA_044336985.1 Pirellulales bacterium
CCGCCCGAACCGGTGAGATAGTAGACCGCTTCCTGTAGACCGCTTCGTCCCGAAGCGGATCAGGCGAGCGGGTCGGCGGAAGCTCGAGGAGCTTTTGGACCGAGTCCTCGAGGGACAACGCGACGAGCCCTTCCGCCGTTGGAACGGCGGACAAAGAACTTCTGCCGCCCGTGAGCCGGCGAAGATCCGCTTGTGGAACAAGCGGTCTACTTCGACAGGCTGAAGCCTGTCCTACCGGACGTGGCGCACGCCGGTAGAATCCGGGAATGTCTGTCAATATTCCCGCCGAGTCGCTTTGGCAGGCGGTCTGCACCGTCGCCAGCAGCTACATCATCGTCGTCGATCGCGACGGCACGTTGCTCTTCGCCAATCGGCCGGAGGAAGGCCGCACGATCGAGGAGATCCTCGGCCGCAACATCCTCGATTTCGCCCCCCCCGAGTCGGAGCAGCATGTCCGCGAGTCGCTGCGGGCGATCTTTTCCGAGGGGGGAGTGCATACGCTCGAGACGGTGGCCCGGCAGCTCTCCGGCGCGCTCGCCTGCTATGTCGTGCGTGCCTGCCCGATCGAGATCGATGGCGAGCGTGTGGCGGCGCTGCTCTGCGCCGACGACGTCCTGCCGCTCAAGACCTCGGAGGAAACGCTCCGCCACGAGCGGCATGTGCTGGGGCAGCTGCTCGAGATCCAGGAGCGCGAGCGGCAGCTGGTGTCGTACGAGATCCACGACGGGCTATCCCAATACCTCGCCGGCGCCATGATGCACCTGCAGGCGCTCGAGCACGCCTCGTTCACGGGAACGCTCGAAGAGGAGCGGCACAAACACGACCTCGACGAAAGCCTGCGGCTCCTGCGGGCCGCGGTGGACGAGTCACGGCGGCTGATCGGTGGCCTGCGGCCTCCCGCCCTCGACGAGCTCGGCATCGTCGAGGTCATCGAGTCGCTGGCCGCGGAGGCACGCGCTTTCATCCCGCAGGTCGACTTCCACCATCAGCTGGGCCACGGCCGCCTCCCCCCCGCGATCGAGACCACGATCTTTCGGATCGTGCAGGAATCGCTCTCCAACGCCCGCAAACATGCAAACGCCAAAGCCGTGACGATCGCGCTCGACCAGCCCGACGCGGGCCACGTCAGCATCGTCATCCGCGACGACGGCGTCGGCTTCGAACCGCGGCTCGTTCCGCAGGATCGCTTCGGACTCGAGGGGATCCGCCAGCGGGCGCGGCTCTTCGGCAGCGAAGCCGAAATCTCGAGCGCGCCGGGAAAGGGCACGACGATCCGCGTGAGCCTGCCGGTCGCCGACGCCCCCGACCGCTGACTCGCGCCGCTGCTTTACTGCTGCTGGATGTCGTCGTCGGCTTGCGCGGGCGCCGCCCGCACGACCGCGTGCACCGGCACGTCGAGCGGCGCGAGCTGGTCGTGCCAGGAGAGCGAGGGCAGTCGGTCGAGCGTGCGGGTGGCCACCCGCACCTGGATCCGTTCGTCGCCGGCGCCGCGGTAGGTGCCCTTGTTTGGCGGCACGTCGGAAAAATCACGGCCGACGGCCGTCTTCACGAAGTGGCCGTTCACCGGGCAGCCGTTCGTCGGGTCGAATCCCGTCCAGCCCACGTCGGGCAGCCAGACCTCACACCAGGCATGGCTCTGCGACTCCTTGTTGGGCCGGTGGATATAGCCGCTGACGTACCGCGCCGGCACCCCGTACGACCGCAGGATGGCGATCATCAGATGGGTGAAGTCCTGGCAGACGCCCTTGCCGTGCGTGAGCAGATGGTCGATCGGCGACGTGGCATCGGTGACGTCGCGGGCATATTCAAAACGCCCCCGGATGCTCTCGGCGACCTGGCAGACCCACATCCCCACGCGCATCCGCGGCAGCGGCCGCAGCTGGGCCAAAAGCGGCTCGAGCAGCGCGGTCGACCGCACCGGGCCGCGGAGCGGCAGGTAGTCGAGCGCCTCGAGCGGCAACTGCCATTCCTCGGCCGGCAAACGATCGGAGAAGGCCGCCTGACTGGCGATCGGGCCGACGCCCGCGTCCTCGGTCTCGACGACGCTCGCGGCGAGGATGCGGACCATGGTGGGCGGCTTCAGGAGATTGAAGTGGTGCACCCGGTTGCCGAAGCCATCGAGGTAATTGCAGATCGTGACCGGATGGCCGACGCTGATCCGGAAGGAATGGCAGCGTTGCGCGGCGTCGCTCACCGGCTCCATCCGCAGCTCGCACAGCCACTCGCTCACCGGCTGCGAGTATTCCATCGCGGTTTCGTGCTGGATTTCGAGGATCATGGGCGTCTCCCGGCCAAGCCCCGCGCGGGGCAGCCGTTCACTGCAGGGAATATTGCTGCTGGAGCAGGTGGCCGATGCGGGCACACCGTGCGACCGCGTCGGCGAGGAAAGGATGCACAGCGGCGGCATCGAGCGCCGTGCCGTCGAGGTAGACCAGGTCGTTGAGCAGCCTGCCGACCGTGCGCACCACTTCGTCGTCGGAGCGATCGGGCAGCCGCCCGCTGATCTCGGTGAGCGACTGCATGATCCGCGACAGGCAGAAGCGCACCGAGTGGGGGAAGTCGGGGTTCACGAGCAGGAACTCCACGACCCGCTCGGGCTCGACCCGGCTGATGTAGAGCCGCTGGTAGGCCTCGAACGCGGCGCAGTTTCTGAGCACCGCGCCCCACTGCAGGGTGCTGATCGGCAGGTCGGCCGACTCCGAACGCTCGAGCAGTCCGAACCGGCTGTCGAGGATGCGCAGCACCTTGTCGGCTCGCTCGAGATGGCGGCCGAGCTGGATGAAGTGCCAGCCCTCGTCGTGCGTGAGCGTGGCATCGCAGACGCCGTGAAAGAGCAGCACTCCCAGCTGCGCTTCCTCGCAATAATCGTGCGGCGACTCCGCCACGCCGGCCTGCAGCGAGGCGTCGGAGAGCCGCCAGTGGAGCTTGTTGAGCTCCCGCCACATCGCCGGGCTGATCGAACCGCGGATGCTGCGGGCGTTGTTGCGCGAGCGGTTGACACACGAGATCACGCTCCCGGGATTGGCCGCATCGACGAGAAGCCAGCGTTGCACCGCGGCCACCGGGTGCTCCCCCGGCCGCACCTGGGGGGGCGGCTGCCGCAGCAGCGAGAGGAGGGAATTCCACTCGAGCTCAGCCGGATTGGCGAGCACGCCGTGCAGGTCGAGCTCGTTCTGAAACGTCACATCGACCGCCCGCGCGAGATGATCGGCCCGCTCGAGGTAGCGGCTCATCCAAAACAGGGCGTCGGCGACACGGCTGAGCATGCGCTGCCTCACGCCCCCGGGGCCGGGGAAGGAGAACGATCGGCCAGGATCCACGTGTCTTTGCTGCCGCCCCCCTGGGAGCTGTTCACCACGAGGCTGCCCTTCGGCAGCGCCACCCGCGTGAGGCCGCCGGGCGTCACCGTGACCCGCTCACCGCAGAGCACGAACGGCCGCAAATCGACGTGGCGGCCCTCGAGCCGGCCGTCGATGAAAGTCGGGTGCGTGGAAAGCTGGATCGTCGGCTGCGCGATGAAGTCGCGGGGGTTCGCCAGGATGGCCGCCCGAAACTCCTCCCGCTGTTCCTTCGTGGATGCCGGTCCGACGAGCATGCCGTAGCCGCCCGACTCGTTCACCCGCTTCACGACGAGCTTGTCAAGGTTGTCGAGCACGTGGCTCCGCTGGGCCGGGATCTCGGGGCGGAATGTCTCGACGTTGTTGAGCAGGGGCTCCTGCTTCAGGTAGTAGCGGATCATGTCGGGCACGAATGGATAGATTCCCTTGTCGTCGGCGATCCCTGTGCCGATGCTGTTGGCCAGCGCCACCGTGCCGGCCCGATACGCGTTCACGAGCCCCGGCACGCCGAGCGCGCTGTCGGGGCGGAACGTGAGCGGATCGAGGAAGTCGTCGTCGATCCGCCGGTAGATGACATCGACCCGCTGGCGGCCCCGTGTCGTCCGCATGAAGACCCGGTTGCCGTCGACGAGCAGGTCGCGGCCCTCCACCAGTTCGATCCCCATCCGCTGGGCGAGGAAGCTGTGCTCGAAGTAGGCCGAGTTGTACATGCCCGGACTGAGCAGCACGACGGTGGGCTGCGACACCGACTCCGGGGCGATGAATTGCAGCACGTCGAGCAGGGCCGCCGGGTAGTCGTCGTTGGGCAGCACGTCGTAGTCGTTGAAGAGCGACGGAAACACCCGCTTGAGCACCTGGCGGTTCTGGAGCATGTAGCTCACGCCCGAGGGCGTCCGGGCGTTGTCCTCGAGGACGAGGTATTCGCCCTCGGCCGAGCGGATGAGGTCCGTGCCGCAGATGTGGATGTAAATCCGGCGCGGCACGTTGGCCCCGACGAACTCACGGCGAAAGAAGCTGCCCTGGAGCACGAGCGGCGCGGGCACCACCCCGTCGCGCAGGATGTGCTGCTCGTGGTAGACGTCCCAGAGAAAGAGGTTGAGCGCGTGGATCCGCTGAACGAGGCCTTCCTCGATCTGCCGCCACTCGGCGGCAGGGATGATCCGTGGCACGGGATCCATCGGCCAGACCCGTTCGATCCCCTCCTCGGCGCGATAGACGGTGAAGCCGACGCCATCCTGCCGCATCGAGAGATCCGTCATCGCCTTGCGGCGGCGGAAATCATCGGGGGTCGTCTGCCGCATTCGCTCGTGAAGGGGCCGGTAATGAAGCCGCGGCACGGCGGCGGCGCCGGTGCCGCGGGCGAACATCTCGTCATAGGCGAGGCCAAGCTCGTAGCCGGCCAGCAGCCCCGTAGGCGCGAAGGTCTGCGGGCCCGCGGCGCGGTCGACAGTGACGGAATTGGATTTCATGAAATGCCTGCCCGACCGACCGCCCAGAGGCTAACAGGAACCCGTCGCCCCTGCGCGCAAACCGTGCAGCGGCTGCCCGCGGGCACGGCACTGCCCACACTGGCGTGCTGGAACAATCCGCCTTTTTCCTTGACGAAAAGACCGCGTCGCTTAGTCTGCGGTCTTCGGAACCGGTTCTCCTGCAACTTCTGCGCCACTTTTTCTTTTCGAGGCACCGCGATGACCTATTGTGTCGGCATTCGCACCCACCAGGGGCTCGTCTTGGCCTCGGATTCACGGACAAACTCAGGCATCGATCAGGTGGAGGTCTGCCGAAAGATGCACAATTTCGTGATGCCCGGCGAAAGGATGTTTACGATCCTGTCGAGCGGCAGCCTCTCGCTCACGCAGTCGGTGATGACGCGGCTCGAGCAGGAGTTTCGTGCGGGAGAAGGCCTGGCGGTGGCGAGCAACTTCTACGAGGCTGCGCGATGCGTGGGGCGGCAGGTGCGGGAGGTCGGGGCGCTCGACCGGGATTTCATGGAGCGAGACAACATCGCTTTCTCGGTAAACATGCTCATCGGCGGCCAGATCCGCGGCGAACCGCCGCAACTCTACATGATCTACGCCCAGGGCAACCCGCTGCGGTGCACGCGGCTCTCCCCCTACCTGCAGATCGGCGAGAGCAAGTATGGGCGGCCGATCCTCGATCGAGGCATTCGCTTCGGCGAGACGACGCTCGAACAGGCGGTGAAATACGCGATCATCTCGCTCGACTCGACGATGCGATCGAACGTCGCCGTGGGGCCGCCGATCGACCTGCTCGTCTACTGCAACGACGACCTCGCCGTGAAGCGATACCGCCGGCTGGAGGCCAGCGATCCCGAGCTAGGCGAGATCCGCTCGAGCTGGGAGCAGGCCCTGCGGGGGGCGATCAAGACGCTGCCGCAGATCGACTTTTCGTCCCCGCCGTCCTTGGATCAGCTCGGTATCGTCTGCACCGGCAAGCCGTAGACCGCTCAAGCGGCCTTGCGCAGGCCGTCGAGAGACCGCCCGAGTCGCCGGCGGCCGGTCGTGGCCGTTGCCGTCGTTTCGAGGACATCCGTTGCCTTGGATTCATGCTGCACGGACAGCCGCTCGCGGAGCGACTGAGCGAGCGCCGGGCCAAGATCCTCGCCGCGGGTGCGGGTGCCGACGTCCTCGACCGCATCCGCCAGCCCCAGCACGACAGCCTGACGAACCCCCTCACGCAGCCAGTCGAAGAAACTCATCGCAGCATTTCCCCCTGAATCAAAACCGATCTTTCGCCCACAGATGTGGTATCGGCCGCATCAGGGCGCGGATTGAACCGTCCCCTCGCCACGGACGGCCCTCGGCCTCTGGGAAGACTCTGCCGCCGCCCCTGCCGAGCGGGCGAGGCAGACGAGGCACATGTCGTCGCTGCGAACCTGCCCGGCGGCGTGCCGCTCCACGTCGCCCAAAACCCGCCGGCCCAACTCCTCGGCATTCTTTACCGGATCCGCCAAGATCCGCATCAGCCTGCCGAGGCCGTAGGTACGGTGCTCGTGGTCCATGGCCTCGCTGATGCCATCGGTATAGAGCACGAGGGTCGATCCGGACTCGAAATCGACGTCGACACCGAGATAGATATGATCCGGGTCGACGCCAAGCGGCAGCCCCGACTCTTCAGCGCCGATGGTCCGCACCGCGCCCGTTGCATCGCGTAGGAAGACAGGCAGGTGCCCCGCGTTGACGACCGACAGCCGATTCGAAAGCGGATCGAGCACCGCGACGACGAGCGTGGCGAAGCGGTCGTCCCAGCCACTGCGACAAAAGCTCTCGTTGATCCGCGACACCGCCTCGGCGACGTCGCGCTCGATGGCGAGGCAATAGCGCACGTCGGCCGACAGGGTTGCCATGACGAGCGCGGCCGAGACTCCCTTGCCGGAAACGTCGGCCAGCACGACCGCCATGCGGCCATCCGGCAGCGGCACGTAGCCGAAAAAATCGCCGCCGATCTGGTGGGCTGGCTCGTAGTAGTCGAAGACTTCGTACCCCGGGATCTCCGGGGGCCGGGCGGGCAGCAGCCCCTGCTGTACCCGGTGGGCGAGTTCGAGGTCTCGCTTCAACTGCTCACGGTTGATCCTGTCGTCGTGGGCGAGCGCCTGCTCGATCGCCTGGGCCAGCTGCCCGGCGATGCCCGCCAGCACGTCGAGATCCTCCTTGCGAAACACATGCCGGAGATCCTGCGAGTCGATCTGCACGACACCGAGCACGCCGCCGTCGGTGCCGATGAAGGGGACGCACATCACCGAAAGGATCCGACAGTCTGCGACGCTGTCGCTCATCTTGAACCGGCTGTCATTCGTGGTGTCGGCCGAGAGCACGGCGCGGCGCGACTGCACGACCTTGTCCATGAGCGACAGGCTGAGCTTGAGCGGCCCCGGCTCGACCTCCCTCTTCTGCTTGCGGGCGCGGAGCACGAGCCGGTGCGATTTGGAGTCGGTGAGCAGCACGAACCCCCGCTCGGCGTTCGGGAAAATCTCGAACAGGCCGTCCAGGAGCCGGGGCAGCACCTCTTCGAGCGAGAGCGACGCACCGACCGCACGGTTCAGGCCGAGCACGGCCCGCAATTTCGCCTCCGCGAACGCACCCACGTCGCCGTCCGAGGAGGGCCGGGAAACCTCCACCTGCGACACGATGACTGAATCGCCATTGCCCGACTCCACGATCTCCGCGTTGAGGCCGAGCGCCGAGTCGGAAAGCACCCGTTCGGCGGACAGCGGCATGCTCGAGGAGAACCGCAGCCGTTGGTCGCAGATCTGCACTTCGTCGCCGTCCTCGAGCAGCCGTTTGCCTTCGAACGGCTTGCCGTTCACGGTGGTGCCGTTGCGGCTGC
The DNA here is from genome assembly GCA_044336985.1 of Pirellulales bacterium. Classification (GTDB taxonomy): domain Bacteria; phylum Planctomycetota; class Planctomycetia; order Pirellulales; family UBA1268; genus RGVT01. The sequence continues at coordinate 7,686 of JBIIOK010000095.1, forward strand.
GAAGATCCTCGATGAACGCCATCGTGCCTACGACCGTGATGGCGGCGTGCTGACGGCTCACCGAAGAGGCGTCGAGAACGATGTCGCAGGCGGGATGCCTCCCGATGACCGTGCGTTCCTGAACGAGGCGAAACCGCTCGCCTGCGTGAGGCCCGTTCTGGATCTCGATGGAACAACTTGCCACGGGACACTCGGCTCCTGGTCATGGCAGACACGCGCGAACATGCCGCCGTGGGGCCGAGACCGCCCAAGCCTCGCGGGCCGGCGAGCGGAATTGCCTCACGACGAGTCAGCAGGTACGCTCGTCGCCGTACGGCCGCAGCATACCGGCTTCGGCCGCTCCCGTGCGACGGCCCCGCGTCTTCACCGACGCTGACGATCGGCCGACACGGCCCCTTGGGGAATGGTGTAACGGTAGCACGACTGGCTCTGAACCAGTTAGTCTAGGTTCGAATCCTAGTTCCCCAGTTTTAGACCTCACGCGCCGGTGGGCTTACCGGGGCAGACCTCACGCGCCGGCGGGCCTTCCTCCCTCAACTTCATGGAAGACTCCCAATACCGCGTGTTTCTGGTCGATGACCAGGCAATGATCGGCGAAGCGGTGCGGCGGATGCTGTCCGACCACGCCGACATCACCTTCGAGTTCTGCGGGGATGCGGATGCCGCGCTCGACGCGGCCGTGGCCTTCAAGCCCACCGTCATCCTGCAGGATCTCGTGATGCCGAGCATCCACGGCCTCGACATGGTGAGGCGGTTTCGCTCCGCGTCGGCGACGGCCCAGGTGCCGGTGATCGTGCTCTCCGCCAGGGAGGAAGCAGTGGTCAAGGCCCAGTTGTTCGAGGCGGGCGCCAACGACTACCTCGTCAAGCTGCCCGACCCGATCGAGCTCGTGGCGCGGATTCGCGTCCACTCCGATGCCTACAAGCGTCTGCTCGAGCGGGATGCCGCGTTCGCGGCGCTGGAACAGTCGCTCGCCGACCTCAAGCGGGAGCAGGAAAAGTCGGAGCGGCTGCTGCTCAACATCCTGCCGGAGAAGATCGCGGAGCGGCTCAAGAACGGCGATGCCTCGATCGCCGAAAGCTTCGGCTGCGCGACCGTGCTCTTTGCCGATCTCTGCGGGTTCACGGAATTTTCCCAGCACATCGACGCCCGGCAGCTCGTGGCGTTGCTCGACGAGATTTTCTCGACGTTCGACCACCTCGCCCGGGCCCACGGGGTGGAGAAGATCAAGACGATCGGCGATGCCTACATGGCCGTGGCGGGGCTCCCCGTGCCGCGTGAGGATCACGCCCAAGCCGTCGCCGACATGGCCCTCGGCATGCTCGCCGGCTTCCGCGGCGTGGCGAAGGCCCGCGGCCTCTCGCTCGAACTCCGGATCGGCATCCATTCGGGGCCGGTGGCCGCCGGCGTGATCGGCCGCCACAAATTCACGTACGACCTCTGGGGCGACACCGTGAACCAGGCCAGCCGGATGGAATCGCACGGCGAGCCGTCGCGGATCCACGTGACGCAGGCCACCCGCGACCTCCTCGGCGAGTCCTTCCGGTTCGCCGACCGCGGCGAGATCCAGGTAAAGGGGAAGGGCACGATGCACACGTCGTTCCTCCTTGGCCGCGCATAGCGGGCACGTAGGCCTTTCATGCGACAGGCTGACAGCGTGACAGGCTGAAGCCTGTCCTACTTCAGGCCTGGAGGGCCGGGTAAACACCAGCGAGCGGAGCTCGCCAAGCGAAAATCGGCAGGATGCCGATGTTTCGCGTGTAGCTAGTGCCAGCGGCGGAGCCAGCCGCGGCGCCAGAAGAGCGACACCATGCCCAGCGTCGTCGCGAGCATGATGCCAGCGGCCACGATCGCGCCATAGCGGAAATTCAGGAGCGGCATGTTCCAGGG
>JBIIOK010000088.1:0-10905 GCA_044336985.1 Pirellulales bacterium
GCTAGTGCCAGCGGCGGAGCCAGCCGCGGCGCCAGAAGAGCGACACCATGCCCAGCGTCGTCGCGAGCATGATGCCAGCGGCCACGATCGCGCCATAGCGGAAATTCAGGAGCGGCATGTTCCAGGGCGACTCGGTGTTGAAGTTCATCCCGTAGTAGCCGGTGATGAAGGTCAGCGGCATGAAGATCGTCGCGATCACCGTGAGCACCTTCATCACGTCGTTCATGCGGTTGTTGAGGCTGGCCAGATAGATGTCGCGCAGGTCGCTGCCGATCTCGCGGTAGCTCTCCGTGAGGTCGAGCAGTTCCATCGTGTGGTCGTAGCTGTCGCGAAAGTGCTGCCGGGCGTGGTCGCCCACGAACGCGGTCGCTTCGCGGCCCAGCGAGTGCAGCACGTCGCGGGTCGGCCAGAGGGCGCGGCGGAGCGTCATCAGGTCGGTCCGCACGTCGTGGATCCGGCCGAGCAGCCCGCGGGTGGGGTTGTCGAGGGCCTCCTCCTCGATCGTCTCCAACCGGTCGCCAAACTGCTCGAGCACCGGGAAGTAGCCGTCGATGACGGCGTCGAGGAGCAGGGCGCAGAGGTGGTCGGCGCCCTGTTCCCCCAGCCGGGTGCGGCCGTGGCGGATCCGCTCCCGCACGCTGGCGAAGCCGTCGGGCACGGTTCGATCGTGAAACGTGATGACGTACCGGTCGCCGAGGAAGATCGCCATCGGATCGGTCACGATCGCCTCGCCGTCGAACCGGGCCATCCGCGCGGCGATCAGCACCTGGTGGCCAAACACCTCCACCTTCGGCCGTTCGTCGGGCGTGACCGCATCCTCGAGCGCCAGTTCGCCGATCTCGAACAACTGCCCGACGGTGCGGATCGTGGCCGCGTCGCCGAAACCGTCCACGTCGAGCCAGACCACCGGCCACTTCTCGCGGGCAATGGTGAGTTCCTGCGGCGCCGCGACCGTCGATTCGTGGGTGGTCTCGCCGTCGCAGGCGATCAGCCGCAGGATTGTGGGCTGGCCGACGGCCTGGCGAGTTGCTGCGTCCGCGGCGGAATCGCGCTGCGAAAGCCGGCGGCGCCGGCGGCGGTGCTTGCGGGGTGCCACGCGAGGGTCTCCGGGAACGAGGGCTTGAGGAGCATCGATGAGAGAACGCTCGTCACGATAACGGCCCACCGGGGCTCCGGTCGAATCCAGCGTCAGCCATGCACTTCGGCCGCGAAGTGCGGTATTCTCGGACCATGACCCGCGATTCCCACGTCCCTCCGATCGGCGAAGCGCTTGCCTGGGTCTCCCGGATCATGGCGATCGGCCTGACGATGTTCCTGCCGGGCGTGGCCGGCAACTGGCTCGATGCCAGGCTTGGCACCTCGTTCCTCGGCCTGCTGGGACTGGCTGTGGGATTCAGCCTGGCGATCCTGTCGCTCAACCGCCTGCGGAGCGAGCGCGACAGGCAGGATCGCTGACCGAAAACCGTCGGCGGGGGCTCGCATGATGCTCAAGGGTTTGGTAATTCCCACGGCCGTCGTCGTCGTGGCGGCGGCGGTCGCGCTGGCGATCGGCCCGGCGAACGTGGATCGAACGCGGGCCATCGGCTTCGCGGCCGGCGTCTGTTTCGCCGGGGCGTTCGCCGCGTGGTTCGTGACGCTGTGGCCCGTCACATCGCCCGCGGGCCGTGTCGCCGCCCCCCTGGCGGCGGTCTCGCTGCGGATTTTTCCGGCGCTCGTCGCTCTCGGCTGGCTGCAGGCCCGCGGCACCGACCTGCGGGCCGCGGGAGCAGATCGGTTTCTTGTCGGGTTTTACCTGGCCATGCTTGCGGCCGAGGTGATCCGAGCCATCATGGGAGGGTCTCCGCGGGTCCAGAAGCCGCGGTGACAATGGAGTGATTTGACGCCGCGGCCGCCGATGCCGCACACTCTCGGCCCCGCCCGGCAGCCTGCAATCTCGGGCGACATGCAGACAGTCAGGAACGAAGCACGCGATGTCCGACCATAATCCCATCTATCACCTCAAAGACGCCTACTTCTTCGAGGTTCCGAAGGCATTGTGGCGGCAGAACTGGCAGACGCTCGACCAAGTGCCGCAATTCCTCCGGGCAGGGCGGCCCGACATCACCGACGTGGCCGAGTTCAACCATGCGATGGACGGGAAGATCCTGATCCCGCAGCCGTTCGGCGCGCTCGACAGCCTGTTCGAGAAGAAGGCTGGCTTCTGCATCTCCAAGTACATGATCCTCGAACTGCTGCTGGCCGGCATCCTGCTGCTCCTCTTCACGCGGCTCGCGAAGCGACTGCGGTCCGGCGATCCGGCAAAGGGGGCCTTTGCCAACCTCTTCGAGGCGATGATCCTGTTCGTCCGCGACCAGATCGCCCGCCCCGCCATCGACAGCCACGACCACGGACACGAAGAACACGACCATCATGGCGAGCATGCCCATCATGAAGGCCACGGCCACGCCGCACTTGCCGGCGCCGGCGGCCCGGTCGTCGAGGTGCATCGCGAGGAGCATGACGGAGACCGGTTCGTGCCGCTCCTGCTCACGCTCTTTTTCTTCGTGCTCGGCTGCAACCTGCTGGGCATGGTGCCCTGGGCCGGTTCGCCCACCGCCTCGTTCTCGGTGACGCTCGCGCTGGCGGCCGTCACGATGCTGACGGTCGTGGTCGCCGGCATGCTCAAGTTTGGCTTCTTCGGCTTCTTCAAGAATCAGGTGCCCTCGATGGATCTGCCGCTGCCGCTGGCGATCCTGCTCAAGCCGATGATCTTCGCGATCGAGATGCTGGGACTGTGCATCAAGCACCTCATCCTGGCCGTGCGGCTGCTCGCCAACATGGTGGCGGGCCACCTCGTGCTGCTCGGCATCATGGGGCTGATCTCGGCGGCCGCGACGTATTCAATGGGTCTGTGGGCCACCGTGACGGGCATCAGCGTCGTGAGCTGCACGCTCTTCAGCGTGCTCGAGCTTTTCGTCGCGTTCCTGCAGGCCTACATCTTCACGTTCCTTTCAGCCCTGTTTATCGGGGCCTCCGTGCACCAGCACTGACCCCGCAGCCAGGCCGAAAACCAGCGGTCAAAAGAAACGCCCTTCAAAGTTGCCCGAAAATCCCTAGAACACCGTTCACCCAACCCGTTCGTCTTCATTTTCACCCGTATCCGGGCAACCGTCCGGTCCCTCGTTTTCCAAGGAGTTTGATCCAGTGATGATCCGATCCCTCTTCTCGACCCGCTCGCTCGCCGCTCTGGCTGCCGTCGCCCTCACGTTCATCTGCGCCGACATGGCCAGCGCCCAGGAAGCCGCCGCGGCCGGTCGCTCGCTGATCGACCTGACCTCGGCGTTCAGCGTCGGCCTGGTCGTGATCGGCGCCGCCTACGGCATCAGCAAGCTCGCCTCGGCCGCCTACGAGGGCATGTCGCGTCAGCCCGAAGTGGCCGGCAGCATCCAGACCGCGATGATCATCGCGGCGGCCCTCATCGAAGGCTTCACGTTCTACGCGCTGTTCATCTGCTCGCAGAAGGGCTGAAGCCGCTTCCGGCGGTCCGTGGCTCCGCCGCGGCCGTCGGGCATCCGTCCAGAAGACGGGGCGGAAGGGCTGATTGCCCCCGCCCCGTCTCGCTGGGACGAATCATGGCGTTCCGCCATTCGATTCACGCCACGACCGATCACACACGTCCGCTCAAGCCAAGCCCCGCGGAGTTTTCCCGTGACTGCGACCAGCATCTGCCGAGCCATCTGCCTGACGGTGGCGATCCTCGCCATCGGACCGCTCTCGAGCCGGCCATCGACCGCGATGGCGTCGCCCGCCGCACATGCGAGCGACTCGCACGGCGACCATGGCCACGTCCCGGAGATCGGCCACAACGCCCCCGCCGGCGTCAGCCAGAAGGATTTCGAGAGCCCGGCCTGGTTCCAGACCGACCTCGCCGTCTGGTCGTTCGCCGTGTTTCTCGCGCTCCTCGGCCTGCTGACGAAGTTCGCTTGGAAGCCGATCATGCAGGGCCTCGAGAAGCGTGAGGAGGGCATCGCCCGCCAGATCGCCGAAACGAAGGCCGCCAACGAGGAAGCCAAGCGGATGCTCGTCTCCTACGAGCGGCGGCTCGCCGAAGCCTCGGAGGAGGTCCGCGGCATGCTGGAGGAGGCCCGACGCGATGCCGATGTCACGCGGCAGTCGATCGTCGCCGAGGCCCGCAAGGCTGCGGAGGACGAGCGGACTCGCGCCACGCACGAAATCCGCCTGGCCAAGGACGACGCCCTGTCGCAGATTGCCGCCAAGGCGGGGGAACTCGCCGTCGAAGTCGCGGGCAAGTTTCTCCGCGAAAAGCTCGGACAGGATGACCAAGCCCGTCTTGTCCGCGAGTCGGTCGCCAGCCTGTCGAGCCGCCCGAGCGTCAACTGATCCGCCCCATCGGCAGCCCACACCATGTCCCGATCTCACGACACCCAGACCGACCTCGACCACGTCGACATCGCCGTCGATCGCGTGGCGAAGGTCTACGCGCAGGCCATCATCGAGGCGGCCGCCGAAGCCAAGTGTGTCGGTGAGGTGCTCTCGGAGCTCGCCACGCTTGCCCGGGACGTTTTGCCACGCGTGCCCGAGGCCCAGGCCGTGTTTGCTTCGCCCAAGGTGACGCCTGAGGAAAAGGCGGGATTGATCGACAAGATCGCCAAGGGCCGCCTCAACCCGACCACAGTCAACGCCTTGCACGTGCTGGCCCGGCACGGCCGCCTGGGGATTCTCGCCGCCGTCGCGGCCGCCGCCGAACGGCTCGCCGACGAGCGCGAAGGCCGCCAGCAGGCCACGTTCACCACGGCCGTGCCGCTCGATGCCGCGGAGCAGGGCAGGGTCGTCGCCGACGTGGAGAAGTCGCTCGCGGCCCGGCTGAAGCCCACCTTCCGCGTCGATCCCGGCATCATCGGCGGACTCGTCGTCCGCATCGGCGACACCATTTACGACCAGTCGGTCGCCACGAGCCTCGCCCGGCTCGGCGGCCGTCTCAAAGAGCGAAACATCCACGCCATCCAAAACGGGGAGTATTCATGGCACAGCTGACCGACGAAATCGCATCCGTTCTCCGCGAGGAAATCACCCGCTACCAGTCGGGCATTGACGTCCGCGAAGTGGGCCGCGTCCTCGAAGTGGGCGACGGCATCGCCCGCGTCTGGGGTCTTTCCGGCGTCATGTCCGGCGAAATGGTCGAGTTTCCCGGCGGCATCACCGGCCTGGCGTTCAACCTCGAGGAAAACTCCGTCGGCGTGATCATCCTCGGCGACTACCTCAAGGTCACCGAGGGCGACGAGGTGAAGAGCACTGGCCGGCTGCTCTCCGTTCCGGTGGGCGATGCGGTGATCGGCCGCGTGCTCGATCCGCTGGGCAACCCGCTCGACGGCAAGGGGCCGGTCGTTACCGAACTGCGCCGTCCTGTCGAGACGCTCGCCCCGGGAGTGTCGGAGCGGTCGCCGGTCCGCGAGCCGCTCCAGACGGGCATCAAGGCCGTCGATGCCATGACGCCGATCGGCCGCGGCCAGCGCGAGCTGATCATCGGCGATCGCAAGACCGGCAAGACGGCGATCGGCATCGACGCGATCATCAATCAGAAGAACAGCGGCGTGAAGTGCTTCTACGTCGCCGTGGGCCAGAAGGACTCGTCGGTCGCCGTGGCCATCGACACGCTGCGGAAGTACGGCGCGATGGACTACACGACCGTGATCGTCTCGGGTGCGAGCACCGCCGCCCCGCTGCAATACATCGCCCCCTACTCGGGAACTGCGATGGCCGAGCACTTCATGTACAACGGCCAGCACGCCCTGATCGTCTATGACGATCTCTCCAAGCAGGCCACCGCCTACCGGCAGTTGTCGCTGCTCATGCGACGTCCGCCGGGACGCGAGGCCTATCCGGGCGACGTGTTCTACGCCCACAGCCGCCTGCTCGAGCGTTCGGCCAAGCTCTCGAAGGAGCTCGGTGGTGGCTCGCTCACCTCGCTGCCGATCATCGAGACGCTCGAAGGCGAGGTGTCGGCCTACATCCCGACGAACGTGATCTCGATTACCGACGGCCAGATCTACCTCCAGCCTGACCTCTTCTTCGCCGGCCAGCGGCCCGCCATGAACGCGGGCATCTCGGTCTCGCGCGTGGGCGGTGCCGCCCAGACGAAGGCGATGAAGAAGGTATCCGGTGGCCTCCGTCTCGACCTCGCGAGCTTCCGCGAGCTCGAGGCCTTCGCCCAGCTCGGCACCGACCTCGACGCGGCCACGCAGCAGCGGCTCGACCGCGGCTACCGGATGATCGAGCTGCTCAAGCAGGGGCAGTATGCCCCGATGGACGTGGTCGATCAGGTGCTCTCCATCTATGCGGGCACCCGCGGCCACCTCGACGAAGTGAAGCGCGAGGATGTCGCCGACTGGGAGAAGGGCTTCCTGACCTTCGTCCGCGACCAGGTGCCCGAATTGCGTGCTCGCATCGACTCCTCGAAGGAGCTCGACGCCGAGAGCGAGCGGCAACTCGAGGCGTCGATCGCCGAATACAAGCGGCAGCGGGCCGCGAAGGGCGGCGAGGCCCGGCAACTGGCAGGCGCACGGTAGGCATCGCTAGAAACAGACGACGGCAGGAACACGACGGCAGCACACGCTGAAGGTCGCACACCATGGCAAAAGCCAGAGCACTCGATCGACGTCGGAAGTCCGTGAGGAACATCCGGAAGATCACGCGCACGATGGAACTCATCGCCACGGCGCGGTTCAAGAAGGCGATGGACCGTTCGATCGCGGCGCGCGACTACACGAAGCAACTCGCCAAGATCCTCGAGAACATCGCCAACGTCGGGGCCGATGTCGTCCATCCGCTGCTCGACGTGCGGCCGACGCAGCGGGCGGCGGTCCTCGTGCTGACGGGCAACCGCGGCCTCTGCGGTGGCTACAACTCCAACGTCGTTCGGCAGTCGGTGGCTCTGCTCGGCCAGTGGAAGAGCGAGCAGGTCGACACCGACCTGGCCGTTTCCGGGAAGCGCGGCATCTCGGCGCTCAAGTTCCGCGGCTACGACATGGCCGAGCGTTATACGAACTTCGAGGACAAGCCGGAGTTCGATGCCGTAGCCCCGATCGGCCGGGCCTACCTGGAGGCCTATGCCGCGAAGAGGATCGACCGGCTCGACGTCGTCTACACGAAGTTCCACAGCATCGCCCGCCAGGAGGCGGTCACCGAGACGCTGCTGCCACTGAAGCCGCCGGAGGCCTCGAACGAGGGGTCCGAGTCGGGCAAGGCCGGCCCCACCGCGAACCTTGCTTCGAACGAATACGACTTTTACCCGTCGGCCGAGAGCATCCTCGAGGAGATCCTGCCGGCGAGCTTCCAGTCGCGGCTCTTCAAGTGCTTCCTCGATGCGGCCGTGAGCGAGCAGGTTGCCCGGATGGTGGCGATGAAGGCTGCCACGGAGAACGCCGGCGGCCTGATCAAGAGCCTCTCGCGTCAATACAACCGGGCCCGGCAGTCGCAGATCACCGGCGAGATCATGGAGATCCTCGGCGGCGTCGAGGCCCTCAAGAAATAATCCGCTTCACTCCGAATCACCACAATCAAGCCCCTCCAAGACAGACAGGAATCGACATGGCAACGGCAACGGCAAAGAAGGCTCCCGGTAGGATCACCCAGATCATCGGCTCGACGTTCGACGTGGAGTTTCCCGAGCACTCGATCCCCGGGATCTACAACGCCGTCCGCATCGATAGCGAGAAGAAGGGCGTCACGATCCACTTGGTAGGCGAGGTACAGCAGCACCTCGGCGGCGGCAAGGTCCGCTGCGTGGCCCTCGGCTCGACCGACGGCCTGATTCGCGGCGAGACGGTCATCGATACCGGCGCCCCGCTTTCGGTGCCCGTGGGCAAGGCGACGCTCGGCCGCGTGTTCAACCTGCTCGGGGAGCCGATCGACGGCCGTGGGGCGGTCGAGACGCAGGAGCGGTGGCCGATCCACCGTGATCCGCCGCCGGTCAAGGACCTCACCACCAAGACCGAGCTTTTCGAGACGGGCATCAAGGTGATCGATCTGCTCACGCCGTTCGTCCGCGGTGGCAAGGCCGGCCTCTTCGGCGGTGCCGGCCTCGGCAAGACGGTGATCCTCACCGAGCTCATCGCCCGCATCGCCTCGGCCCACGGCGGCTACTCCGTGTTTGCCGGCGTGGGCGAGCGGACTCGCGAGGGGACCGACCTCTGGCTCGAGATGCAGGAGGCCAAGATCGGCGACACCGGCCGCAGCGTCATCGAGCAGACCTGCATGGTATTCGGCCAGATGAACGAGCCGCCGGGAGCCCGTCTCCGCGTGGCCCTCTCAGCGCTCACGATGGCGGAGTATTTCCGCGATACGACCGGCGCCGACACGCTCCTCTTCGTCGACAACATTTTCCGCTTCTCGCAGGCGGGCAGCGAGGTGAGCGCGCTTTTGGGCCGCATGCCGAGCGCCGTGGGCTATCAGCCGACGCTGGCCACGGAGATGGGGTCGCTCCAGGAACGAATCACGTCGACCTCGAAGGGCGCCATCACGAGCGTGCAGGCTGTGTATGTGCCGGCCGACGATCCGACCGACCCCGCGCCGGCGACGGCGTTCGGCAATCTCGACGCCTTCCTCTACCTGGAGCGGTCGATCTCGGAGAAGGGCATCTACCCGGCAGTGGATCCGCTCGCCTCGTCGAGCCGCATCCTCGACCCGCAGTACGTGGGCGAGCGGCATTATAAGATCGCGCGGCGGGTGCAGCGGACGCTGCAGCGGTATCGCGAACTGCAGGACATCATCGCGATCCTCGGCGTGGATGAGCTCTCGGAAGAGGACAAGCTCGTCGTCCACCGGGCCCGCCGCATGGAGCGGTTCCTCTCGCAGCCGTTCCTCGTGGCCGAGGTATTCACCGGCAAGCCGGGCGAGATCACGAGCCTGGCCGACACGATCCGCTCCTTCGAGGAGATCGCCGACGGCAAGTGGGACCACCTGCCCGAGCAGGCCTTCATGTACGTCGGCCCGATCGAGCAGGCCGAGGAGCAGGCCAAGAAGATGGCCGCCAAGGCCTGAACCGGAAGCCGCCTTTCCCGACCGAACCACGGAACCCCCTGCGATGGCTGAAGCGAAACAATCGAGCGGCGTGCGCTGCGTGATCGTGACCCCCGAGACCACGGTCCTCGACACGCACGCGCGGTTCGTCACGCTGCCGCTCTTCGACGGCCAGCGTGGGGTCGGCCGCGGCCATGCCCCCTTCATCGGCCGCCTCGGGGCAGGCCTGGTGCGGATCACGGGCGAGCAGGGGGGGGCGGCTGAGGCCGTTCGCCTCACGTTCGTCGAGGGCGGGTTCGTCGAGGTGAGCCACGACTCGGTGACGGTGATCACGCAGCGGGCGATCCCGGCCGAAAAGATGAGCATCGCCGAGGCCAGGGCGGGCCTGGAAAAGCTCCGCACCACGACCGCGACCGGCGACGAAGCGATCGCCGCCAAGATGCAGGCGGAAGAAACCGCCCGGGCTCTTGTGCGGGCCGCGGAACGCCGCGGATAATGCCGGGGTGAGTTCCCCTCGAGCCGGATTCTTTCTTGCCGCGGTCGCCGCCCTGCTATGCGGGCGACCTCTTGCCGCGCAGGAACGCCCCGTCGCCTTCGTGGGCGCGGAAGTGATTCCGATTGCCGGCCCCGCGATCCCTTCCGGTGCCTTGGTGGTGCAGGGGGGCAGGATCCTGGCGGTCGGTCCGGTAGCGACGACGGCCATCCCGCCCGCCGCCGAGCGGATCGACGTCGCCGGCAAGGTGATCATGCCCGGGCTCGTCGATACCCACAGCCACGTCGGCGGTGGCCGGGGGGGCGATGGCAGCGGCCCCGTGCAGCCCGACGTGCGGATCCTCGACTCGATCAACGTCCGTGACGCGGGCTTCAGGAAATGCCGGGCCGGCGGGCTGACGACGCTCAACATCATGCCCGGGTCGGGGCACTTGGCGAGCGGCCAGACGGTCTATGTGAAGCTGCGGCCGGCCAACACGATCGACGACATCCTCTACCGCGACGCCGCCGGGGCGATTCAAGGCGGCCTGAAGATGGCCAACGGCACGAACTCCCAGCAGGAGCCGCCGTTCCCCGGCACGCGAGGCAAATCGGCTGCGATCGTCCGGCAGAAATTCATCAAGGCGCTCGAGTATCGCGACAAGATCAGGCAGGCGGCGGGCGACCGCGAGAAACTGCCCGATCGCGACCTGGAGATGGAGGCGATCGTCGACGTGCTCGAGGGGCGGAAGATCGTCCACCATCACGCCCACCGCGCCGACGACATCATGACCGTGCTGCGACTGCGGGATGAATTCGGCTTCAAGGCCGTGCTGCACCACGCAAGCGAGGCCTGGAAGGTCGCCCACGAGTTGGCGAAGTCGGGCGTCGGCTGCTCCGTGATCGTGATCGACAGCCCCGGCGGCAAGATCGAGACGATGAATTTTTCGCTCGTGACGGGCGCCGTGCTCGAGAAGGAGGGGGTCGCCTGCGCCTTCCATACCGACGATCCCGTCACCGATTCCAGACTCTTCCTGCGGACGGCGGCCCTCGGCGTGCGGGCAGGCATGTCGCGCGACAAGGCGCTCGAGGCCCTGACGCTCGCCGGGGCGCGGATGCTCGACCTCGACGCCCGGATCGGCTCGCTCGAGCCGGGCAAGGATGCCGATTTGATCATCCTGTCGGGCGACCCGCTCAGCGTCCACACGAAGGTGCTGCAGACGTTCGTCGAGGGGAAGAAGGTCTTCGATCGCGACGACCCCGAGGATCGACTCTTCGCGGTGGGCGGCTACGGCGCGAGCCGCGATCAGGATGCCGAGAGCTGCTGCATGTCGACGCGGGCGGTGGAGGCGAAACGATGATCTCGACGAGCATCGCGCGCCGGGCCGGCCCGTTTCGCACAGTGGCCGGCCCGTT
>JBIIOK010000207.1:0-3480 GCA_044336985.1 Pirellulales bacterium
GGCGGTCTTCCTATCCTCCCGACCCGTCATGAGGAGAATTCCGCCATGCTGAGGCCCGGTTGGTTTGCCTGCGTCAGTCTGATTGCCGCCTGCATCGGCTGCGCGCACCATCGCAACGATTACGCCTACGCGCCGCCATACGCGCCCCCCGTCTATCCGCAGCCGCAGGCCCCCGCGATGCCGGCAGGGACCACCGTGCCGCCGTCGGTCGTTATGTCCACCGGCGCCGCGCCGGCAACCGCCATGCCCGGCCCCGTTGTCGCGTCGCATTCGAGCCCCTGCCCAGACGATTGCGGCCAAGGTGTCGTGTCGAGCGGGCATGTGGTGGTGGAAGGGGGCGGCCAGACGCTGCCGTGCCCGCCCGGCCCGTGACAATCCGCGTTGGCCGAAAGCGGATATAGTGAGACCGGTCCGCGCAGCACTCCGCGGCCGAGGAGGTCTGCCGTGAGTCTCTGGACGGTCGCACCGTCGCGTCAGGCCGAGTTGATGGACGATCCATCACTCGCCACGGCCGATCATCTCCACGCGCTCTCCGCGCTCGCCCGCATCAATGCCTTCTCCGGAACGGCAGGGCAACTGGCCGCTGCGATCCAAAGGCTCACGGCCGATGCGCGGCCGCTCGAAGTCGTCGACATCGCTTGCGGCGGCGGCGACGTGACGATGGCGCTCGCCCGCCGGCTCGCGCGGCTGAGACTCACGGGGGACCACGCCTCGCCGAAGCCCGCCCTGCGGATCACCGGCATCGACGTGAGCCAGCGGGCGGTGGATCACGCGACGGCCCTCGCGACACGGGCGCCGATCGTCGACGGGGCCGAGATAGCGTTCGCCGTGCGCGATGTCGTCGCCGATGGCTGCCCCACATGCGATGTCGCCGTGAGTTCGCTCTTTCTTCACCATCTCGACGATCCAGACGCGGTGCGGGTTCTCGAGGCGCTCGCGGCCGCCGCGCGGATCGGCGTCGTCGTCTCCGATCTGCTGCGGAGCAGGGCAGGGCTCGTGCTCGCGATGGTCGGCACGACCGTGCTCTCGTCGTCGCGGGTGGCCCGCGTCGACGGGCCGCTTTCCGTCCGCGCCGCGCGAACGCTCTCCGAATACCGCGATCTCTTCGACCGCGCCGGACTGCATGGGGCTGTGATCAGGCGGGCGTGGCCCGAACGGGCGGTCATCACATGGCGGCGCGAGCCGCCGGGAGCGACCGCATGATCGGCGCCACGCTCACACCATCCGCAGCCGCCGACCGCCACTGGGATGCGGTCGTCATCGGCGCAGGGCCGGCCGGATCGGCGGCCGCGATCCGGCTCGCCCGCGGCGAACGCCGCGTCTTGCTCATCGATCGGGCCACCATGCCACGGGAAAAGGTCTGTGGCTGCTGCCTGTCACCGACGGCGCTCGCCGAACTTGAAAGCCTCGACGCCTTCGCCGATTGCGCTGTTCGGCCGGTGCCGCTCGCATCGGTGCAACTCGTGTCGGGTGGGCATGCGGCGCGGCTGCCGCTCGCAGGCGCCACGCTCTCGCGCGAGGCTCTCGACACGACGCTCGTCGCGCAGGCGATCAAAGCCGGTGCCGACTGGCTGCCGCAGACGACGATCGCGTCGATCACCGAGGAGGCCGATCGCGTGCGGCTCACGATTCGACCGCCCGCATCGCTCTCGCTCGAGGCGCAGCATGTCGTGATCGCGACGGGGCTCGCCGATCATGTGCGGATCGAGCCTACGGGAGCATCGCCAAACCGCTCCCGCCTGCGGCAACCACGTCGGCTGATTGCAGCGGAGAGCCGCATCGGCGTCGGGCTTTCGCTCCCTGCCGCGGCCAGCGACCTCGCCGCCGGCGAACTCGTAATGGCCGTTGGCCGCGGTGGCTACGCGGGGATCGTGCGGCTTGAAGATGGCCGAATCGACATCGCCGCCGCGATCGCCCCGCAGGCCGTTGCAACTGCAGGCCGCCCGCATGCCGCCGTCGCCGCGATCCTCGAGGAAGGGCTCGCGGGCGCGGGGCTCCGTCTCGACCTCGCCGCAGTGAATGCTGCCCACGTGCGGGCCACGCCTGCACTCACCCACCGCGCGCCCCTCGTGGCGGGCAGCCAAGGCCGGCTCTGCCGGATCGGCGATGCCGCAGGCTATGTCGAACCCTTTACGGGGGAGGGCATGGGCTGGGCGCTGGTGAGCGGGCGGCTTCTCTCCGAGGCCATCCTCGCCGGTGGCCCGCCCGCGGCGATCGCGGCGGCCTTTTCGCGCGGACATGACCAATTCTTTGCGTCGCACCACGCCCGCTGCCGACGGGTGGCGCTCGCCGTGCGGCATCCCTGGCTCGTCGGCGCGGCGATCCGTCTCGCCCGATTCGCCCCGCAAATCGCGGCGGGCGTGATGCCGCTCGTCGTCGGCTCGACGCGGTTCGCACCGTCACCCTCTCTCCCGGAGGCCGCGGCATGAGCCTTACGATTCTCGGCATCGGCACGGCGGCACCGGAACGCACGATCACGCAGGCCGACGCGGCCGTGCTCGCCGCGGGTTTCGCCAACGCCGAGCCGGGCCGCGAACGGACGCTCGCCGCGATCTACCGCCAGACGCGGATCCGCACCCGCGGCTCGGTGCTGCTCGAGGAGCCGGCCGACCGGCCTTTCGCGCAGAGCTTCTATCCCCCGGCGGCTGACGCCGACGATAGCGGCCCGACGACGGCCGCGCGGATGGCCCGCTACCAGGAACGGGCCGGCGGCCTCGCGACCACCGCCGCCCGGCTCGCGCTCGAATCGGGCCGAGTGGCCGCTAGCGACATCACCCACCTCGTCACCTGCTCCTGCACCGGGTTTGCCAACCCCGGTGTCGATCTCGAGATCATGCACGCGCTCGGCCTCGGCGACGCGGTGGCCCGCACGCACGTCGGCTTCATGGGCTGCCACGGCGCCTTCAACGCCCTCCGGGTGGCCGACGCCTTCGCCACGGCCGATCCGGCGGCCGCAGTGCTCGTCGTCTGCGTCGAACTCTGCAGCCTCCACTTTCAATACGGCTCACGCAGTGACCACGTCGTGGCCAACAGCATCTTCGCCGACGGCGCCGGGGCCGTGGTCGGCGTCGGCGCGGGGCACCGCCGTGGCCGCGAGGCCGGCGTCTGGCGGCTCGGGGCGCAAGCATCGCGCGTGCTGCCCGCATCGGCCGACCAGATGGGCTGGTTGATCGGCGACAACGGTTTCGAGATGAGCCTCTCGGCGCAGGTGCCCGGCACGATCGCCCGCGACATCGGCGGTCTCGTGGGCGAATCGCTGGCGGCACATGGCATCGCGGCGGGCGACGTGCGGTCGTGGGCCGTCCATCCCGGCGGGCCACGGGTGCTGTCGAGTGTGCAGGACGCGCTCGCGCTTCCTCCCGGCTCGCTCGACATCTCGCACGCCGTCCTCGCCGAGCATGGCAATATGTCGAGCGCGACGATCCTCTTCATCCTCGAGCGGGTCTTCCAAAGTGACGCGGGCCCCTGCGTGGCGATGGC
>JBIIOK010000234.1:0-2829 GCA_044336985.1 Pirellulales bacterium
CATCGACGCCTTCGGCACCTGGCTCCGCGACCTCGGCCGCCGCGAGGCGGCCGGCGAAGACATCGCGGCCGAGCTCGTCATGGGATCGCAGATCGTGTCTGCTGCCGCCCACCTCGCGCCGCCCGCCGACGCCCGGGAGATCGAGGAACTCGCGCTGAAGCTGCGGTCTCCGGACTGGGCGGAGGTCGTGCGCAGCGAACGGCTCAAGGAGCTGATGTCGCTCTACGCCGACCGCCGCGACGAGACGAAGCTCGACCCGCCGCGGGCTGTGTGGGTCGATCGCGAGAAGGCGCGGTTCAGTGCGTGGTACGAGGTCTTTCCGCGGTCGTGGGGGCTTCACGGCAAGCATGGCACGTTCGCCGACCTCGCCGATCGACTCGACTACGTGCGGTCGCTGGGCTTCGACGTGCTCTACCTGACGCCGATCCACCCGATCGGCAAGTCATTCCGCAAGGGCCGCAACAACGCGCTCGAGGCCGCGGCCGACGACGTCGGCAGCCCCTGGGGCATCGGCAGCCCGGAAGGGGGCCACACCGCGATCCATCCGCAGCTCGGCTCGTTCGACGACTTC
Organism: Pirellulales bacterium; assembly: GCA_044336985.1. Taxonomy (GTDB): domain Bacteria; phylum Planctomycetota; class Planctomycetia; order Pirellulales; family UBA1268; genus RGVT01. The sequence goes on from JBIIOK010000234.1 coordinate 572, forward strand.
GCCCGGCTGCGCAGCCGCGCCGAGGCGCTCGGCCTCGAGATCGCGCTCGACATGGCGGTGCAGTGCTCCCCCGATCATCCGTGGGTGATGGAGCATCCCGAATGGTTTCGACACCGCCCCGACGGCACCATCCAATACGCCGAGAACCCGCCCAAGAAATACCAGGACATCGTCCCCTTCGACTTCCAGTCGGACCACTGGCGGCAGCTCTGGGTCGCGCTCGGCGGCGTGTTTCGCTTCTGGGCGGAGCAGGGGGTCCGGATTTTCCGCGTCGACAATCCCCACACGAAGCCGTTCGCATTCTGGGAATGGCTCATCGCCGACATCCACCGAACGCATCCCGACGTGCTCTTCCTCTCGGAGGCGTTCACGCGGCCGAAGACGATGTATCGACTCGCGAAGCTCGGCTTCACGCAGTCATACACCTACTTCACGTGGCGCACCGAGAAGCAGGAGACGGCTGATTACTTCCGCGAGGTGACGACGCCGCCCGTCTCCGAATTCTTCCGCCCCAACTTCTGGCCCAACACGCCCGACATCCTCCACGAGACGCTGCAAACCGGCGGGGCGGCGATGTTCGAGGTGCGGCTCACGCTGGCCGCGCTCTCCGTCGGCAACTGGGGCATCTACGGCCCGGCGATGGAATTGCTCGAGGCGACACCGCGCGATCCCGGTGGCGAGGAGTATCTCGACTCGGAGAAGTATGAGATCAAGCAGTGGGATCTCGACGCTGCCCACAGCCTCGCCCCCTTCATCCGCCGGCTCAACGAGATCCGGCGAAGCGAGCCGGCGATGCACCGCGTCCGGCCGCCGCTCATCCAGGAGATTGAAGATTCCCAGTTGCTCGCCTGGTGCAAATACGATCCCGCGAGCGGCAGTCGGGTGCTCGTAGTCGTGAATCTCGAGCCGGCCGAGCCGCGGTCCGGCAGCCTCACGCTCGACAGGACGGCGCTCGGACTCGAGGAGGCCGACACCGTCCACGCCCACGACCTGCTGACGGGCGACGACATGGAATGGACGCTCGACGACATCACAATCGCTTGCTCGCCCGAGCACCCCGTGCAGGTCTACCGGCTCACGTTGCCATGACGCTCCTATGACCATCACAGAACGCATCACTGCCTGGCTGCCAAGCGCCCGCTGGTTTGCGGCGAAGGGTGAAGCGATCGCCGCGGTCGTGGTCGCCGATCAGGCCGAGTTGCCCGACGGCATTACGCTCGCAATCGTCGAGGTGCTGGGTGCCGGAGGGGAGAAGTCGCGGTATGTCGTGCCGGTCGATCGCGAGGGCCGCGATGCCGCCCTCGCGCCGGCCTTCGCCGGCTGGCTCGTCGATGCGGCGTTCGGGTCCGCTTCCACGACAACCGCCCGCGGCTCGTTCAACGGCCATGCAACAGCATCTTCCGCGCTGCGCCACTTTGATACGTTGACGGTGACGCCGCTGGGGGGCGACGCCTCGAATACCTCGATGCTCGTGCAGACCTCGGACGCCGCCCACGCGGTGAAGCTCCTGCGACGCTGCCGCGACGGAATCCAGCCGGAGGTGGAGATCGGCGAGTTTCTTGCCCGGGATGCGGCATGGGATGGCACACCCCGGCTTCGCGGCTGGCTCGAGCATTCAGGCAACGGCGGAACGACCGCGATTGCGACTGTGCACGACTTCGCCCCGGGCTGCACGAGCGCGTGGGACCGGCTCGTAACGCTCCTCGGCGAAGGCGGGCTCGCCGGCCCGCATCGCGAAAAGATTCTCGGCATCGTCGCCGCGCTCGGCCGCACGACGGCCGGCATGCACCGGGCCCTGGGATCCCGAGCGGACCACGCGGCCTTCGCCCCGGAGCCGGCGACGGCCGCCGGACGCAGCGCGACTGCGGCGCGGATGGCCGGGCATGCGCGAGAGGTTTTCAAGTTGGCGGCCGCGCGGCTGCCGACGGCGCTCGCCCATCCCGAGCGGCTCATCGCGGGCCTCGAGGCCCTCGCCCGCCTGCCGGCGACGGCGAGCGACATCCGCGTGCATGGCGATTTTCATCTGGGCCAGGTGCTCGTCGGCCCCGACGACGCCCGCATCCTCGTCATCGACTTCGAGGGGGAGCCGGGCCGATCGCTCGAGGAGCGCCGGGCGAAGACGAGCGTCTGCAAGGACGTGGCCGGCATGTGCCGCTCGTTCGACTATCTTGTGCGGCACGTGGCGCGGACGGCCGGCGCCGCCTACCACGCGGACGATCTCGCGCTGCTCGAGCAGACCTACCTCGACGCCTATCGCG
>JBIIOK010000133.1:0-6472 GCA_044336985.1 Pirellulales bacterium
GGGTGGCGGTGGCATGGGTGGCGGTGGCATGGGTGGCGGTGGCATGGGTGGCGGTGGCATGGGTGGCGGTGGCATGGGTGGCGGTGGCATGGGTGGCGGCATGGGTGGCGGCGGCATGGGCATGGGCATGTGCTGGGTCGCCCGCGAGGTCTACGGCCCGGCGAACCCGCGCTGGCTGATCTTCCGCGGCTGGCTTCTCTCCGAAGCACCAACCTGGCTTGTCGATCTCTACGCGGCCCACGGCGAGGATTTCGCCGCCTGGATTCACGACAAGCCGGCCCTCAAGGCCATGCTGCGATTGCTGATGGATTGCGCGATCGCCGCGCAGGCGCCGTAATCATGCCGACGTTCGGAGTCATCCTCGCCGCGGCCGGCCAGAGCAGCCGCTTCCAGGATGCCAACTACAAGAAGCCGTTCGCGCCGCTCGCCGGTCGCGCCGTCTGGCTGCATTCCGCCGAGAAGTTTCTCGAGCGATCCGACGTGAAGCAGGTGGTGATCGTCGTCGCGCCGGAGGATCGCGAAGCGTTCGTCGAGAAGTTTGGCGCCAATCTCGCCTTCATGGGAGTGACGCTCGCCGAAGGAGGCGCCCACCGCGCCGACTCCGTCCGCCGCGGCCTGGAAAAACTCGGCCCCGAAATCGACTTCGTGGCAATCCACGACGCGGCTCGGCCCTGCATCGCCACCCCCTGGATCGACCGCGTCTTCGAGGCGGGCGCCCGCACGGGCGCCGCCATCCTCGCAACGCCGGTCGTCGGCACGCTCAAGCGGGTCGGCCCGGACGGCATGATCACCGAGACGGTCGATCGCACAGGCCTCTGGGAGGCACAGACGCCGCAGGTGTTTTCCCGCGACCTGCTCGTGCGGGCCTATGCTACGCGGCAGGATTCGCAGCCGACCGACGAGGCGCAGCTCGTCGAGTCCCTGGGCCAGCGGGTCACCGTCGTGCCCGGCTCGCCCATCAACCTCAAGATCACCTCGCGCGAAGACCTGCGTCTGGCCGAGCAGGCACTCAAGGCACTGCCCAAGCCGAAGCTCTCCGGTCCCTCGCACCCCTTCGCCAACGACGACATGTGGAGGTGAGCATGGCAACAGACCTCATCTCTGAATTCCAGTCGCGCGGGCTTGTCCACCAGTCGACTGACCAACAAACGCTCCGCCAGTGGCTCGCGGGTGGCAGCCGCCGTGTCTATGCCGGCTTCGATCCCACTGCCGACAGCCTGCATGTGGGCCACCTCGTCGCCCTCATGCTTCTGCGCCGCGTCGCGAACGCGGGGCACGAACCGGTGGCGCTCGTGGGCGGCGCGACCGGCATGATCGGCGATCCCAGCGGCCGCAGCGAGGAGCGCAACCTGCTTTCGACGGACGAACTGGCCGCCAACGTCGCCGGCGTCGAGCGGCAGATCCGAGCCGTCCTCGAGACAACGGGCCGCACGGTCCACGTCGTCAACAACGCCGACTGGATGCGGGGCGTCGGCTATCTCGAATTCCTGCGCGATGTCGGCAAGCACGTGCCGCTCTCGCAGATGCTCGCGAAAGACTCGGTGAAGAGCCGTCTCGAGCGGGACGGGGGGCTTTCCTACACCGAGTTCAGCTACATGCTCCTGCAGGCCTGGGACTTCGTGCACCTTTCCGACGCCCTCGACTGCCGCGTGCAGATCGGCGGCAGCGACCAGTGGGGCAACATCACCGCCGGCATCGAGCTCGGCCGCCGGCTCCGCTCCCGCGATCTCCACGCCATCACCTGCCCACTGCTCACGAAGGCCGACGGCACGAAGATGGGCAAGACCGCGTCGGGCGCGATCTGGCTCGACCCGCGCCGCACGAGCCCCTACCGCTTCTATCAATACTGGATCAACCTCGACGATGACGACGCGGGCCGCTGCGTCGACCGGCTGACGGAACTGCCGCGCGACGAGATCGAGTCGCTCGCCGGCCTACGAGCTGCGAATCCCGCCGCCCGCGACACGCAAAAGCGTCTCGCCGAGGAGCTCACCCGGCTCGTCCACGGCGAAGCGGGACTGGCGGCCGCGAAACAGGCCACCGCCATCTTCTTCGGCGCCGAGATCGGCGGCCTCGACGACGTCGCGCTCGCCGAAATTTTTGCCGATGTGCCGAGCCGCGAGTTCCCGCGGGCCGCGCTCGAGGGCGATGGCCTGGCGCTCATCGAGGCGCTCGAGGCCACGGGTCTCGCCGCGACAAAGTCAGCGGCCCGACGCACGATCGAGCAGGGCGGGGCCTACGTCAACAATCGCCGGATTGCCGACGTGGCGCACCGCCTCAAGCAAGACGATCTCTCCGGCACATCGACGCTCGTGCTGCGTTCCGGCAAGAAGAGTTACGCCCTCGCCCGCTTCCTGTAGGACAGGCTTCAGTCTGTCACGCAAGTCTGCCGCAGAGCCGCGCCATGCACCACGCCAAAGCCATCCTTGTCGCGAGCCTCCTGCTCGCCTGCCAGCCCACCGCGGTTCGCGCCGATGAGCCGCCGGCCGTTGGCAAGGTGGCGGACCTCGAAGACCGGCTGAAGACCGGGCTGCGGGCGCGGCGACCGGAGGAGCACCGGTTCATCGAGCGGGTCGTGCGTCTCGTCCGCGAAGGAAACCTCCCTGGCAAGCTCGTCGACTCGACCTATCTCTGGGCGGTCGAACGGCAGCAGAAATATCCCTACCCGCTCTTCGAACGTGCGCTGCGAATCCAGGCCGACCGCCTCGGCGTCGACCTGTATCACAAGTAGACCGCTTCGTCCCGAAGCGGATCTGCACGACAGGCTTCAGGCTGTCTCTGCCGTCAACTCGCCCAACACGGCTTCGGGCCTGCACATGCCCTCTCGGCGGACGTTCGCTGCGGACATCCTGTCCTTCGCTCACTGCATGTCCGCTTCGCTTCGGCATCCTGCCTACGCTCGCTTCCATAGCCCGCGAGAGGGCATGTGCAGGCCCGAGCCTCGCCGCTTTTCCAGTAGGACAGGCTTCAGGTGACCCGTACCCCGCTCGCCGGCGTTGCTGACAAGCGCAGCCAGGATGGCGGAGCGCAGTTAGCACCGAGTGAGCGAAGGACAGGATGTCCGTAGCGAACGTCCGGCGACGGGGTACGGGTCACCCAAAGCCGGGTTGGGCGAGTTGATGGCGGTCTACTGCAGCAGGGCGTAGATCCGCGGGTCGGCGAGCGACTCGGCGATGAATCGTGCCCCCGTGAAATCGTGCCGCCGGCTGTGGCCGCCCGGAACGGCCACGACGATCGCGCCCGCAGCGACGGCGGCCTTGCAGCCGTTCTCGGAATCCTCCAGCACGAGCATTTCCGCCACGTCGACTCCCAGCCGCCGTGCCGCCGACTGGTACATCTCGGGGTGCGGCTTGCCGTGGGTCACGTCGGCCGCGGTGAGCACGAAGCCGAGACGCTCGAGCAGGCCCACGCGGCCGAGCACGTCTCGCGCGAAGTCGGGGCCGCTGCTCGTGGCCACGCCACGAGGAATCCCGAGGCGCTCGAGTGAGTCGACGAGCGGCAAGGCCCCCGGCATCAGTTCGAGCCTCGTGTCGAGCAGGACGGAGAAGATCTCGCTCGTCTCCGCAGCGAGCGTCTCGATCGTGTCGTCGAGCCCGTGCCAGTCGATCATGATCTGGAGCGACACCGGCTGCGGGCGGCCCATCATGCGGTCGAGCAGGTCGGCCTCGAACGTGCGGCCGCGACGAGCGAGCAGTTCGCCGCCGACGTGCTGGTAGAGCTCCTCCGTGTTGACGAGGAGACCATCGAGATCGAAGGCGACGCCGCGGATTGGCGTTCGCCCTGCGGCGGCGTTCATTCCGCGGCTCATCGCGATTCCTCCCCCGGCGCTTTTTTCAGACGCAACACCGCGTAGCCGTCATTGGCATGCACGCGTTCCGCCGGCAGATCCGCCGCGATCGGAGCGCAGCCGGGGCGACAGGCTTCCAGCGTCTTGAGCGGCACGATCATGAAATCCGCGTCATACCGGTCGGCCACTTGTCCGAGCCGCTCTGCGCCGAGCGCCGCAGTCGAGGTCTCCATGTTGGCGAGCGCGCCGTCGGCGGAGAAGCAGTCGGCGATGCGGCGGCGCCATTCGACGAGCGAGCGGGCGTCCTGCGGGCTGTTCTTCCAGGAGACCACCTCGCGACGGCCGGTGCGCCAGGTGAAGCTCGCGGCGCCCCGCGGGGTGAGGAAACAGGCATCCGGAGGCGAGTTGTTTTTCACCCAGTCGCAGATGTCGGCCCACGCCGCCGCCTCCACCTTGGCGTCAGCCCGCGGCACTGCCCCCCCGCCGGCCGGCATCGGCCAATGCCGCGATTGCGCTGCCACATCCGCGCAGAGCAGGAGCGCGACGATGCCGCGCCACGCTGCCGGGGGCAGCGGACCGAGCCGGTGGCACGCCGCGTCATCCTCCAAGACAGCCGCAGCCGACACGGCCAGCGAGAATGGCACGATCACGTCGGCGAGACGAAACCAGTAGAACCGCAGCAGCCCGATCGCAGGCCCGGGGGCCACTGGCTCACAGCACGCGATCGCAGCGCCAGCTATCGAGATCCCGATCGCCGCGAGCGTGAACGACTGCAGTCGAGACCAGGCACCCGGCGACTGGGCAGGGCTGGCGAGCCTGCTCAAGAGCCACCAGCCGAGGACGGCGAGGAGATGGCGGGCCACGAGCGGCTCGGCGAAGGAGCCTGGCAGCAGGTGGTGGGGCAAGCGATCGACGACGTAGATCCGACTCGCGGCCGCCCGTTCGGCGGCAGTGGCGCCGGCTGAAAGCCCGAGCGCCGGCACGACACCGCAGGCCGCCAGCGCCACGCCACCGATCAAGGCGGCGATCGCGACTGGATCGCGCGGCCTCGCGGACGCCCCACCCGATACGATCCATACGGCCGCGATCGCCACCATGGCCCAGCCGCCGACAATCGGATGCACGGCCGTGGCGGCGCCGGCAAAGAGCCAGCCGATCGCAAATCGCCCCGCCGCGATCTCGCCCACGGCCGCCAGCACCAGCGCCCACGCGAAGACCTTCGCCTCGCAGCCGCCGATCACCCATTCGCCCGCCATCGTCGTGTGGCGTAGCGCCGCGGAAAACGCGGCGGCGGCCGCGACTCGACCCCACTTTGATTGCAGGAGTGGTGCGACTCCATGACGAAAGCCGATCGCGAGGGCGAGCCAACCGAGCACGCGGCCGATCCACGCGGCCTGCTCCAGCGGCATGCCCGCCGCCAGCGGGCCGACGAGCACGTAGAACACGCCGTGCGCATCGGGCGTCTCCAAAAAGAAGTCGCCGGCTCCCCAGGAGGGATCGGAGTGGTGCCGGGCCTTCGTGAGATAGACCGCCTCGTTGATGTCTGGTGCGGGCCAGGCGCCGGCGGCCGCGAAGATCGCCGTCATGATCGCGATCTCGGCCACGGCCGCGGCCTTGCTTCCGCTCTGCATCCGCCGCACCTATAAAATCTCCCGAGACCTGCGAAACGCGCCTTGAATTCCCAAAGGATACCACCAATGCCCTCCTCCTCCGACCAGTCGCTCCCGACACCCCGCGGGGCGGCGCTCCGCCGGCTTGCCACGGAGGGCACATTCGCGATCCCGGGCGCCCCGATCGCGTTGGCCGCCAAGATCATCGAGCGCGAGGGCTTCGAAGCGATCTATCTTTCGGGGGCCGCCTTCTCCGCCGGGATCCTCGGCGTGCCCGACATCGGCATCCTCACGCTCGAGCAACTCGTCGCCCAAACAAGGCTGCTGGCGTCGGCCGTGGAAATTCCGCTCGTGGTGGACGCCGACACCGGATTCGGCGGCCCCGAGAGCGTCGCTGAATGCGTGCAGAAACTGGAGGCTGCCGGAGCCGCGGCGATCCAACTCGAGGATCAGCGGCGGCCGAAGCGGTGTGGGCATCTGCCCGGCAAGGAAATCGTCGAGCCGGAGGAGATGGCCGACAAGATCGCCGCCGCCTGCGCCGCCCGGCGCGACCCGGCCACGGTGATCATCGGCCGCAGCGACGCCCGGGGCGTGACCGATCTCGACGACTGCCTGCGGCGGCTGCGGATCTACCGCGATGCCGGCGCCGACTGGCTCTTTCCCGAGGCGCTCGCCTCGCGGGCGGAGTTTCAGCGTGTGGGCCGGGAGTTCGCCGGCACGCCGCTCGTCGCCAACATGACGGAATTCGGCGTCAGCCCCCTGCTCACGCTGGACGAGCTTTCCGGATACGGGTTCACGGCCGTGCTCTATCCCGTCACGCTCCTGCGTCTGGCGATGAAGGCGATCGAGGCGGGCCTCGGCCTGATCGCCGACGAGGGTTCGCAGGAGGGCCTGCTCGACCTGATGCAGTCGCGCGAGGAGCTCTACGATCTGCTCGGCTACGACCCAAAGCAGCCGGAAAAGCACCTGCCTGCCACCAACTAGCGGAATTTTAAGAACGTCGTAGCGGGAGGCGAGCGGGTCGGCGGAAGCGTGACGAGCTTTTGGACCGAGTCCGCGAGGGACAACGCGAGGA
>JBIIOK010000060.1:0-15032 GCA_044336985.1 Pirellulales bacterium
AAGCAGCCGGAAAAGCACCTGCCTGCCACCAACTAGCGGAATTTTAAGAACGTCGTAGCGGGAGGCGAGCGGGTCGGCGGAAGCGTGACGAGCTTTTGGACCGAGTCCGCGAGGGACAACGCGAGGAACCTTCTGCCGCCCGCGAGCCGGTGCTATACCAACGCGGCGTGATGCGATCTAAACAGCCACCGTTTCTTTATTTCAGCGAGGCGCCGCGTGCATGCCACTCCCACCAAACCAGACTCGGCCGATGTCGCCCGGGGACTCGCCGGCATCGTCGCCGGACGCACGGCGATCTGCTCGCTCGACGGCGATCTCCGCTACCGTGGCTATGCGATTGGTCCGCTGGCCGAAGCGGGTGACTTCGAAGAGGTGGCGTTCCTGCTCCTGCACGGCGAACTGCCCTCGACCGCCGAGCACGCCGCCTTCTCGAGCCGCGTCAACGAAGCCGCCCGGTCGCTCGACCCGGTCGTCATCGACTGCCTTGCCCGGCTCGCGGCCAAGACCCCAAACGCCTCGCCCATGGACGTTCTCCGCACCGGCGTAAGCCTGCTCGGCCAGATCGAGCGGGATCAGGCCCCGGGTCCGCGCGACTCGCTCGTCGCGCAGGCCGAGCGACTCCTTGGCCAGGTGCCGGCCATCCTGGCGGCATGGATGGACTTGGCGGCGGGGCGGCCCGTTGCTGCCTGGCCGGAGGGCCCGCTCGCTGCAGCCCTGCTCGAGCGGCTCAACGGTCGGCCGCCCTCGCGCGAACAAGCGGCGATCTTCGGCACGACGCTCGTGCTCTACGCCGAGCACGAGTTCAACGCCTCGACGTTCACCGCCCGCACGATCGTCTCGACCGGCTCCGACATGCACTCGGGCGTGGTCGGAGCGATCGGTGCGCTCAAGGGACCGCTTCACGGCGGCGCCAACGAGCAGGTGCTGGAAACGCTCTCGGCCATCGGCTCGATCGACCGCGCCGATTCATGGGTCGCCGAGCAGTTTGCCGCGAAGCGGGTCGTCATGGGGTTCGGACACCGCGTTTACAAGGATGGCGACGTGCGCGCGAAGCTTCTTGGGAGGATGTGCCGGGCGCTTGCCGCCGGCACGCCCGCAGAGGCCCTCGAGGACCTCGCCGATCGCATCGAGCGGATCATGCTCGACGGCAAGGGCCTGCGACCAAACCTCGATTGGCCCGCCGCACGCGTCTACCACGCGCTCGGCCTGCCGGTGAGCGTGTTCACGCCGATCTTCGTCGTCGCGCGGATGAGCGGCTGGACCGCCCACGTGATCGAGCAGGTGGGCGACAACCGGCTCATCCGCCCACTCTCGCTCTACTGCGGCGTGCCGCCGCGCGACTACGTGCCGGCATCGGCGAGGCGACGGTAGGGTAGGCTTCAGCCTGCCCCAAGTAGTCCTACGGCAGTGTCGCCGTCTGGCCAACGGCGGCTGGGCGGACAAGCCCGGCCTGGCCACTCGCCTGCGGCTCCGCGGCCGCAGGCTCGACGGTCGCCTGGACTGTGACGGTGGGCACGGCCCCTTCGCCGAGGTCGGTCGAGATCTTGAGCTGCCGCTCGATCCGGCCGGCGAGCGCACCGGCCTGAAAGGTCACCGGCAGGATGTGAACCGTTGCCGGCGTCTCCTTGGCCGGACAGGAGAGACAGCCATCACTGCACGACACGCCCGTCACACAGAAGGGCCTGTTGGCCCGCACGACGACGTTCTTCGTGGCCGTCCCGCCGGGCTGCACCGTGCCCAGCGCGAGCAGTTGCGGGCTCACCGTCACTTCGGCCACGACACGGCCCTCGACGTCCATCGGAATCTGTGCGGCCCGGGGGTCGTTCGTGACGAGGATCAGCTGCCCCTTCACGTAGCCGGCAGGCGTCTCCGACTTGAGGCGAAGCATCAGGTCGTAGGCCGATTGCGACGGCGTGTGCGTGGGCTTCGAGAGCTGCACCTCGAAATTGGGGTTCGCACTGCGGACATCCTTGATCTCCCACGGCGTGCTGCCGACGTGCGTGATCCGGACACTGCGTTCAGCGCCCTTGCCCAGGTCGACGTTGCCGAGATCGACGAACGGCGGATCGAACGTGACGTCGCCGCGGATGTTGCCGGCGACGCGAAGCTGCACCTCGGCATAGAACGGCTTGTCGAATGTCACGGTGAGAGTGGCGCCGTGTTGGCCCAGGAACGTGCGCGTGTTGAACTTCGCAACGACCTCGCTCGTCTCGTGCGTCTTGAGGTCGCGCTTCGTCACCTCCGGTGACGTGCAGCCGCAGCTTGTTCGCACGCCGACAACGTGGACGTCTTCCTTGTACATATTTCGAAATGAGAATCGATACTCGGTCTTGGAGCCGCGGGCGACGGTGCCGAAGTTGTGGCTCGTCGCCGAAAACATCTTGGTCGCCCATTCCTGCGCGCCGGCCGCTTCGGCATTCACGGCGGAGAGGAGCGCAAGGGCAACGATGCACGGGAGGCGAAACGTCACCGACGGGGCGGCGAACATGGAGAAAGCCTTGGAGAAAGCCTTGAAGACGGAAGAAGCGGTCAGTCTGGACCGTGGCGGCAGCATGCAGAAGAGTAAGGATGCCATGAAAGCGTCGTCAAATGGGCGGGGCCTGGATTGCCGGCGGGACTACGGTCCGCCTCCGGTCTAGTATTCCCCGCCGGCAAATGTCGCGGCGGGCTGCGGGGCATTTTTTCCGCGAAAATTCAGGTCTGGCCGAGGCATGACCGATACAGCCCTTGAAGTTTCCTATACTGGATAAGTCGCCGGGACTCGAACCGGGCCGCCGTGGCCCTGAATCCAGTCGCCGGCGGTCCATAAACCATTGGGGGCGTACCGGTTTCGACCGGATGGCAAGAGGTTCAGATTGCGTGTCGTGGTTGGTCGGCTGGCCACGTTAAAAGTCGACCAAGCTTCAATTGCCGAAGCTCGTTTCTCTCTGGCTGCTTAACTAAGCAACCCCGAGCGATGGCCCCAGTCGGAAGGGCCTCCCAATCGGTCGCCAAATCCGACTCGCCCCGTTTCACCGCCTGGTACGGACGGGGTTAAAAAAGTTCCGGGCTGGCCCGCGATGCACCCTGTCGGCCGGGGACACGTGGGCGAGATTTAAATTGACCGGATACACACGTAGACGTCTGTGCTGAAACATCACGGGACAGGGGTTCGACTCCCCTCGCCTCCACTCGCTTCAGATCCTCGCCCGGCGCAGATCGCTTCGACCCGAAGTGATATGCGCCGGCTCGCGGGCGGCAGAAGTCTCCCCGCGGTGGCCCTCGAAGACTCGGTCCAAATGCTCGTCGAGCTTCCGCCGACCCGCGATCCTCACCCGATGTGGAACGCTCGCGCGTTGGGCCTCTTGCTCCGGACGAGCGAGCCCGGGTCGGCTGAAGCTCGACGAGCGTATGCAATTTCGACCTTCTGAGATCTGCAGCTCCGTAGGTCGTGAAAGGAGAAATTGCAGCGCGAAGGATCTGAAGGAGTCGCGCAGCGACCGACTTCTGCCGCCCGGGCGAGCGGTGGCGGCAGAGGGATCCGCTTCGGGACGAAGCGGTCTACCCGCGGTCTCCTCAGCTCCAGCCCGGCTTTGGCTGGGGGTGCACCAGTGGCTGCGTCATGATGCGTTCGCGAGCGGTGCGGACTTGATCTTCCGAGAGGAGTTCGAGGGCGAGGTCGAACGAGATGTCGGCGTGCGGCGCGAGCGGCACGACCCGGCCCTGGTTCTCCTCGAACGATCGTGGGTTCGGGTAATTCGTGCCCGGCTCGATCCCGGTCACGTAGCCGTCGGCGAGGCCGCCCTGGTTTTTCCAGAGCGTGAGGCACGGCAGTTCGGCGGCCCGCCACGAAAGCCGCGCGGCCCTCGCGCCGTCGGGCGCGACGAGCATCGCCTCGGCCCGCCCCGCCGCGTCGGGCCGCAGTCGCATGAAGTGCACCTGCTCGCCGCGGCCTGCTTCGGGAGCGGCGTAGCGGTCCCACGACGGAACGTCGCCAACAGCGGCAGCATCGCGCGGGGCGACCTCCTCGACGTCGGCCACCAGCGACGCTCCCGCTCCGAGCAACGGTGGCCCAAAGTTCACGTGGTAGAGCATCTGCATCGTGGCCGGCCTGTCCGAGAGGTTTTCCACCCGGTCGTTCCAGGCCACCCGCGGCTGATCGGCATGGAGCACGATCTGGGTGTGCATGCGGAGGGCCTGGATCAAAAACCGTGTCTCATCGACCATGCCTGTGAGCGCGACCGTGCCGTTTGAGTCGTCGAGCGTCACCTGCGCGCCGTGGGCCGGCAGGTTCGCGATCCGCCCGTGCAGCCCGTGCTGCAGCCCGCCGTTGGCCGCGAAGTCGGGGGCGCCATTGCTGACGAGACCGCAGCGGGCCACGAGCTCGTCGAAGCCGTCGAGCCAGCCAATTCCCGAGGGCTCGCCGAGTGGGACATGCCGCGGATGCACAGGCCCCGCCACGGGCGATTGCCAGCCGAGTTCGACATCGCCGGAGAACATCTTCCAGATGCCCAGGCCGCGGTCGGGCAGCACGATCGCCCGTGTGCTCCCCGCCACGAGTTCCACCTGCAAGACGCCCTCGCGCGGCCCGCCCCGCAGCCGCCGCGCCGTCACGCTCAGCGACCCGAGCGATGCGGAGAGTTCGCCGTCGATCGCGATGCACTTCTTCGTCATGGAAACACCCCGTGGAGTTGGAGCCGCCCTTGAAGGGAGACTAGATTACCGCCTCCTCGGAGCCAGACCACCCATGCCCAACACGCAACCGATCGCCATCATTCTCGCCGCCGGCAAGGGCACACGCATGGGGGGCGATCTGCCCAAGGTGCTCTTCGAGGCCGCCGGCAAGCCGCTCGTCCGCTGGGTGCTCGACGCTCTGGCAGCGGCCGGTGTGCACGATCGGATCGTGGTCGTCGGCTACCGGGCTGAAATGGTGGAACGGGCGCTGGCGGGGATGCCGGGCGTGTCATTCGCCCTGCAGCGGGAGCAACGCGGCACGGGCGACGCGGTGGCCGCGGCCGCCGACGTGATCCGCGCCCGGCTCGCAGGCGAGCCCACCGACAGCCGCCGGCCCGTTGTGATCGTCTGCGGCGATTCGCCGATGCTTCGGCCTGAGAGCATCACCGGCCTCTTGCAGGAGTTCTCCAGTCGCGGTGCGTCCTGCCTGCTCGGCACGGCCGTCACCGACGATCCTTCGGGCCTTGGCCGCATCGTGCGGGACGCCGAGGGAAGGTTCACGCAGATCGTCGAGCAGAAGGATGCGACGCCCGAGGAACGTGGCATCCGCGAGGTCAACATGAGCACCTACGTCTTCGAGGCCCGCGACCTGCTGCGCACGCTCGCCGATCTTCGGCCAGACAACGCGGCCGGCGAGTATTACATCACCGACTGCCCCGGCATGCTGCTCGCCGCCGGCAAGGTCGTTGACGCCATCCCCTGCCTCGACGCCAGCGAGACCCTCTCCGTCAACACGCCGGAGCAACTCGCGGCCGTGGCCGATGCGCTGTTGGCACGATAGAGAGAGGCTGAACGCCCGCGAGCCCACGCCGACTTGATCCGCTGACTGCATGCGGTCAAATACGCCGTTGTCCGAGCCATGCCGCCCCCGGGAGCCTCCCTGCGATCATGAACGACCTCAAGATCTTCGCCGGCCCCGCCAACGAGCCGCTCGCGCAGGACATCTGCCGATACCTGAACCTGCCGATGGGGAAGATCACGCTCGGACGGTTTCCCGACGGCGAGATCTCCTGCAAGATCGACGAGGACGTGCGCGGCCGCGACGTCTTCATCGTGCAGCCCACCTGCCCGCCGGTGAACGAGCACCTCATGGAGCTGCTCGTGATGATCGACAGCTTCAAGCGGGCCAGCTCCTATCGGCTCACCGCCGTCATCCCCTATTTCGGCTACGCCCGGCAGGATCGCAAGGATGCCGGTCGGGTGCCGATCACGGCCAAGCTCGTCGCGAACCTGATCACCCGCGCCGGCGCCGATCGCGTGCTCGCGATGGATCTGCACGCCGCACAGATCCAGGGCTTCTTCGACGTGCCGGTGGATCACCTTTACGCCGCCCCAGTGCTCAACAACCACTTCGAGTCGATGGACCTACCGCACGAAGACATCGTGGTGGTCAGCGCCGATGCGGGAGGCATCAAGCGGGCGGTCGGCCATGCCAACCGGCTCGGCGTACCGCTGGCGATCGTCGACAAGCGGCGAATCTCGGCGGAGACGACCAAGAGCGCGAACATCATCGGGGCGAGCGTGGAGGGAAAGATCGCCCTCATGTTCGACGACATGATCAGCACGGCCGGCTCGATCTGCTCGGCGGCCGACGTCGTCCACAACCACGGCGCCAGGGCGATCTACGCCGCCGCCACCCACGGCCTGCTCGTCGGGCCGGCGATCGAGCGGCTGAAGGCGGCCCCGTTCGCCGGCATCATCATCACCGATTCGATCCCGCTGCCCGCGGAAAAGTCGCTGCCGCAGATCACGATCCTCTCCGTGGCCAGCCTCCTGGGGCAGGCGATCAAACGGATTCACCGCAACGAATCCGTTTCGATGATGTTTCAGTAAAGCTCTGCACCGTAGACCGCTTCCTCCGCAAGCGGTTCTGATCCGCTTGCGGAGCAAGCGGCCTACGAACGACGAGGCACGCGGGTCGGCGGAAGCTCGAGGAGCATTTGGACCGAGTCTTCGAGGGCCACCGCGAGGCGACTTCCGCCGCCCGCGAGCCGGCAACGCCCCCGCGGCTGAAAACCGCGGAATTCTGACGCTCGGCTTGCGAAATCGTGACGGGATGGCAGAATACCGGGCTCAAAACAAGGAGTTTTCCATGAGCGAATCCCTCGAAGTCGTGTCCCGAAAGGCGACCGGCTCCCGCGAAAGCCGTCGTTTGCGCCGCCAGGGGCTGGTCCCAGCCGTGCTCTACGGCCACGGTGAGAAGTGCGTTGATCTGGCCGCGAAACGGGAAGCCCTCCAAGCGGTCGTGCGGCATGGCAGCCGAGTCGTCGAGCTCAAGGGCGCCGTGAAGGAAAGCGCGCTGATCCGCGAGCTCCAGTGGGACACCTACGGCGTCGAGCCGATCCATGTCGATCTCCTGCGGGTCAGCAAGTCGGACCGCATCAAGGTGAAGGTGCCGATCGACATGAAGGGGGAGGCGCCCGGCCACCGTGCCGGCGGCGTCGTCTCGCTCCTCGTCCACGAGATCGAGATCGAGTGCACCCCCGACGCGATTCCCGAGAAGATTCACGCCCAGATCGGCAAGCTCGAATTGGGCGGCACGATCAAGGCGCACGATCTGGAGCTGCCAAAGGGCGCTCGTGTCGTGGGCGGCCACGATGAGACGGTCGTCAGCTGCACGCTCCCGACCCAGAAGGGCGAGGAAGCCGCTGCGGTACCCGGTGCCGCCGAACCCGAATTGATCGGTCGCAAGGCGGCCGAGGAAGGAGAGGGAGAAGCAGCCGAGGGCTGACCGCGAGTCCTCGCGGGCCTCCGTTCCCCGCGAGCCTTTTACGGCGCAGACACGTGAAACTGCTGGCAGGCCTGGGAAATCCGGGGCGCAACTACGAGGGCACTCGCCACAACGTCGGCTTCGACGTCCTGGAGGTTCTGGCCCGCCGCTCTGGCTCTCCGGCCCGCCGGGCCCGGTTTCAGGGCGAGACGGCGCAGGTCACGAGTCGGGGCTGCCAGGCCTTGCTGCTATGGCCGCTCACGTGGATGAACCTGAGCGGGGCAAGCGTGCTCGCCGCCCGAGACTTCTACAAGATCGACGATGCCGACATCCTGGTGATATGCGATGACTTTCAGCTTCCAACCGACACGATCCGGCTGCGGGCAAGCGGCTCGGCGGGCGGCCAAAATGGCCTCGCCGACGTGCTGGCGCGGCTGGGCACGAACGCCGTCCCGCGACTGCGGGTCGGCATCGGCCCGGTGGCAACCGGCTGGAAGACGGCCGACTTCGTGCTCGGCCGGTTCTCGAAGCCGGAAAGATCAACGGTCGATGCCTCGGTCGAGCGGGCGGCCGACGCAGCCGAGGAATGGATAGCGCTCGGAATCGAAGCCGCAATGAACCGCTACAACTGATTTACGGAATCACGGAACGACGAAGCCAAACGGAACCAGTAACGAGGAGCAAGGTAATCATGGTGGTGTACGAAGGGATGTTCATTCTCGACGCCTCGAAGTATTCACGCGATCCGGCGGGGATGGCGCAGCAGGTGGTCGATCTGATCCAGCAGCATGGCGGCACCGTGCTGGCCTCACGGCTGTGGGATGAGCGTAAGCTCGCCTACCCGATCAAGGGCCACAAGAAGGGCGTCTACTGGCTCACGTATTTCCGGATGCCGAGCGGCAATCTCGTGGCGCTCGAGCGGCAGTGCGAAATCACCGACGACATCCTCCGCAAGCTCGTGCTGAAGGTCGAGCCGCGGATCGCCGACGCCCTCGTCCAGCACGCGCTGGCCGGAGACGCCGGACAGCGGCGGACCTCCGCCGCCCCGGCGGCGCCCCACGCGGCTGTCACGGAGTAAAAACCCCTTCACTGGAAAGCCGTCGTCGGCCGGCGCTTGCACCCCTTGGCCGGACGGGCTAAACTGCTCGACAGTTGTACAGTAGTTCAGCAACGGCAACAGCATTCTGAAGGAGGCAGAGCCATGGCGAGTTTCAACAAGGTGATCCTGCTGGGGAACGTGACCCGCGATCCTGAGCTTCGCTACATCGCCAACGGAACGGCAGTCACCGACATCGGTCTGGCCGTCAATGATCGCCGCAAGACGGCGTCGGGAGAATGGGTCGAGGAAACGACCTTCGTCGACGTGACGCTCTGGGGCCGCACCGCCGAAGTGGCGGGCGAATATGTCACCAAGGGTTCGCCGCTTCTGATCGAGGGCCGCCTCAAGCTCGACACCTGGGAGAAGGACGGCAAGAAGAACTCGAAGCTTCGCGTCGTTGGCGAACGCATGCAGCTGCTCGGCTCGCGTGGCGACGGCCCGCGGGGCGATGGCTCACGGCCAAAGGCCCGGGCCGCCAGCGGTCGCCCAGCCCCCCAGGCCGACGAATACGATCAGTCGGGAGGGTATGATGCCGCTGTTTCGGGCGGTATCGAAAGCTCGGGGCCGGTGGGTTCCGATGATGACATTCCGTTCTGAGCCCCCACAAATACATCCAGCCAAACAATCCTCAGCCATTCCAAAATAGGAGCCGAACCATGCCCACCAAGGAAATGCCCAAGATCTCCGCCAGCCAACTGCAAGGAAGCCGTTCCCACCTGCCGAAGGGCAATCGGGGTGGCGTCGAGCTGTTGCTCGTCCACAATGTCGAGCACCTCGGAAAGCAGGGCGATGTCGTCGAGGTGAAGCGCGGCTATGCCTACAACTACCTGCTTCCACAGGGCCTCGCCACCGTCGCCACCGAGCATCACAAGCGGATGGTCGAGAAGCACCGGGCGAAGCTCGAGGAGATCGCCCGCGAGCGGATGGCCGGCCTGCGGAGCCTGCTCGAGGAGCTGGCACGGACGAGCGTCACGATCGAGGCCAACGCCAACGACGAGGGGCACCTCTACGGCTCCGTGGGTGCTCCCGAGATTTCGCGGTCGCTCAAGCAGCAGGACCTCATGGTCTCCCCCGACCAGATCATTCTGCAGGGTCCGCTCCGGGAGGTGGGGCTCTACACCGTCCGGGTTCGGCTCGCCTCGGAAGTCGAGGGCGACCTCAAGGTCTGGGTGGTGCCGTCCAGCGGCGACGCTGCCTCGAAGTAGCGCAATTCCGTTGTCTCGAGCCGCGGCCCATGCAGGCCGGGGCTCATTCGCGTTGCGAGGGTTGCTTCGCCGGAGAATCGTCACGCAGGGAGGCTGACCGATGGCGTCATCGAGAGAAGCTGCCGGGCCGCGGAGCGGCCCCGGCGCGGATAGCAGCCGCCGGTCCCAACGCCGCCGCGAGGCCGGCCCGAGCGAGGCGGGCTTGGGCCTGCTGCCGGTCGAGCGGCCCGCCAACGTCGATGCCGAACGGGCTGTTCTCGGCAGTGTTCTCTTGAAGCCCGACGTCTGCGACGACGTGGCCCTCGTCGTCCGCCCCGAAGACTTCCACGACGAGGCTCATCAGGTGCTCTTCCGGCATCTGCTCGACCTGCACGACGGTGGCAAGCGAATCGACGCCACGATTGTGCTGGAGCGGCTGCGATCGAAGGGTGACCTCGAAAGGATCGGCGGCGCCGCCTCGCTGGCGGAGATCCTGCAGGCGGTGCCCCATGCCGCCCACGCCACGCACTACGCCCAGATCGTCCGCGACAAGGCGATGCTGCGGTCGCTCATCGACGCGAGCACCGACATCCTCCGCGACGCCTACGATTCGGTGGACGAGCCGCGGGAACTGCTCGCCCGGGCAGAATCGAAGATCTTCGAAATCCTCGAGCATCGCAGTTCGGCCGAAGCGAAGCCGATCAACGAGGTTCTCGAGGACGTGATGGTGCGGATGGATGCCCGCATGAAGCACGAGCACACCCTGGGCGGCGTGGAGACGGGCTTCACCGACCTCGATACGCTCTGCGGGGGACTCCACAACTCGGAGCTGATCATCCTGGCCGCCCGGCCCAGCATGGGAAAGACGGCGTTTGCAATGAACATCGCCGAGCACGTGGCGATCACCATCAAGCAGCCGGTGCTCTTCGTGAGCCTGGAAATGGCCTGCCTCGAACTCGCCGACCGCCTGCTCTGCTCGGCGGCGCAGGTCAATGGTCATCGGCTCCGTAACGGAACCATCTCCCAGGAAGACCGGCGACGGCTCGTGCAGAAATCGGCCGAGATCAGCAGTTCGCCCCTCTACATCGACGACACGCCGGGCCGCACGCTCACCGAGATCGCGGCCGTCGCCCGTCGGCTCAAACGCCGCCAGGGGCTTTCGCTCATCGTCATCGACTACCTCCAGCTCATCGAGCCCGATAACCCGCGCGACCCGCGGCAGGAGCAGGTGGCGCGGATCGCCCGGCGGCTGAAGATGATGTCGCGCGAGCTCGACATCCCGGTGCTCTGCCTCGCGCAGCTCAACCGTCAGGCGGAGGCCTCACGCGACAACCGCCCCCGGCTCAACCATCTCCGCGAGTCGGGTGCCATCGAGCAGGACGCCGACGTGGTGATGTTCGTGCACCGCGAGGAGTATTACCAGACAACCGACGAGGATCGCGAACGGGTGAAGGGGCAGGCGGAGATCATCATCTCGAAACAGCGAAACGGCCCCATCGGCGACGTCAAGCTCCTCTGGCAGCACGACTTCACGCGGTTCGTGAACCTCGAGCACCGCCCCTACGACGAATTCGAGCAGTTCTCGAGTTTCTAGTTTCACGGAAAACATGAGCATCCTGCTCATTTTTCCTTGGCGAGCTCCGCTCGCTGGTGCTTACCCGGCCCTCCGGGCCTGGCGCTCTTCGTACGACAGGCTTCCGTGCCTATCCTGTGGCCGGAGGCGAAGGGATCGGCTGAAGCTCGCCGAGCATTTGGCCCGAGTCCTCGAGGGCCACCGCGAGGCGACTTCTGCCGTCCCTGAGCCGGCGATGTGCGCCAGCGGGTTGCGTTAGGCACCGCGGCGGGTGCGGTCGGTGCCGGGGATGACGTCGAGTTCGAGGCTGTCGTTGTCGCCACGCTCGAGCCGCTCCCACGCGATTGCGCCCATGGCTGCGTTGTCGGTGCAGAGCGACCTGGGCGGAATGAAGACGGCGATGCCCCGTTTTCGCCCGAAGGCCTCGAGCGACTCGCGCAGGAGCGTGTTGGCCGTCACGCCGCCGCCGATCGCGAGCGACGTGCAGCCGGTACGGTCGATCGCAAGTTCCACCTTGGCGAGGATCGCATCGACGGCCGCCTGCTGAAAAGACGCCGCGAGGTCCGCGAGCCGCTGCCCCGTGGGGGGCGGCGTGTCGGCGGGAGCACCAGGCGGCCGCACGAGATACCGTAGCGCCGTCTTCAGACCGCTGAAGCTGAGATCGAGCCGGTCGCGGTCGTTGGCGAGCGGCCGCGGCAGCCGGTATGCCTTGGGGTTTCCGCCCACTGCCGCACGTTCGATCCAGGGGCCCCCGGGGTAGCCGAGCCCGAGCAGGCTCGACGCCTTGTCGAAGGCCTCGCCGGCCGCGTCGTCGATCGTGCCGCCGAGCCGCTCGAGATCGAGCGGGGAACGGGCGTGAAAGAGCGAGGTGTGGCCGCCGCTGGCGACGAGCCCCACGCAGGGATACACCTTCGCCTCCGGATGGGCGAGACGGCATGCATAGAGGTGCGCGGCGATGTGGTCGTAGCCGACGATCGGGATGCCGAGCGCGGCGGCGATCCCCTTGGCGGCGGCGAGGCCCACCAACAGCGAACCCACGAGGCCGGGCCTGATGGCCACGGCCACGGCCGCGAGGTCGCCGCGGGTGATGCCGGCCCGCGAGAGCGCCTCGTCGATGACCGGAATGATCCGCTCGACGTGGGCCCGCGACGCCACCTCGGGCACCACGCCGCGCCACCGCGCATGGAGTTCATCCTGGCTGGCGACGACGCTCGAAAGCACCGCGCGATCGCGGGTGATCACGGCCGCCGCCGTCTCGTCGCACGTGGTTTCAATCGCAAGCAGCGGCATGGCTAGAAGTCATACCACATCCCGATGCCGCAGCGGTTCTGATTATAGAATACGAACTCGTACTGCGGGTCCGAGCCATACAGGTATTCGAAGCCTATGCGCAAGAGCCGCTCGCTGCGTCGGCCGCGCCAGGCCCAGCCGGTCTGCACGCAGACATTTCCGCCCCAGTCAAGTTCCTGGCGCGACATGCCGTTGATCGCGAAGAACGGAGCGCCGCGCGGGCCCGTCGGCCGCGCCTGGACAAGCTCCACGCCGGTCTGAAACTCCCACGGCTCCGAGCCGCCGCTGTTGTTGAAGGAATAGCCCACTTCACCGTAGATCCGCATCCAGTCGAGGAGGTAGTAGGAATTGCCCCACACCATGGCGTCGCGCAGGTAATTGACCCGCGGGAAGGACCGGTGCTTGAGCATCGCCTCGTCGCCGAGGTGGGCGCTCAGGTGGTAATAGGCGAGCTTCGTCTGCCAGCGGCCGATGCCGAAGACGAGCGGGATGCCGAATCGGTAGTCGGATGACCGGAGATCGAGCTCGTCCTGCTGATCGAGCCGGACGAACGCGGCGCCCTCGACCTGCAGTTCGAAGCCCTGTGGATGAACCACTGGATCGGATCCATAGCGGAGCAGCGATACCCGGGCGCCGGCCGTCATGTCCCACATCCAGCCGTTCTTGATCGCTGGATCGAACGGATCGGAGGCCGTGTCGTCGTACCAGACGGTGGCGAGCCGCGGCTCTTTCGGACCGGCGAGATAGCTCGTGTAGATCAGGTTGTTGGGCATGATTTGCCAAGACCACGGCCGCGGCGCCCAGAGGTCGACGTAGTCTTCGGGGAAGCCCGTTCCGGGCACCAACGGCTCGCTCTCGTCGGAGGGCAGCGGCTCGTAGGGCATGTCGAGCACCACCGGCCCCTGCGGGCTCGTCAGCGGCAACTCGTGCGCCGCCGGCGGATCTGTATTGATCTGGCCGGCCGCGGGCCGCGCTGCCAGCGGGATCAAGCAGACGAGGACGAGGGAAAGGAGGCGGTAAGGCATGTCAAGGCAAACGACGAACGCTGCGTGAAGGGTCGAGGCACCGGGATTGGCAGGTGTTGCCGAGCGTCGCGACACTCTACGAACACGAGTAGTTTCCGCCACAGAGTGATCGGCATCTGAGAGCCGCCGCAACAGGGTGGAATGAGCGGTTGGCCGGAGTGGGCATCGGCCTGGAAAAGAGGGTAAGATTGCGAAGTTCTGGTCAGTGTCAGCCTTCGCCTTTTCATCCGATCACCCTTATGCCCCAGCCTTCTTCGCCTGCCGAAAATACCGCCGCCGTTGCCCGCGGCGATGACGTCGTCGCAACGGCCCTCGGCCGGATTCCGAGTGGGCTCTTCATCATCACGTGGCGGCACGAGGGCGATGACCGCGGCCTGCTGGCCAGTTGGGTGATGCAGGCGGGGTTCGTGCCGCCGGCGGTCACCGTGGCGGTGGCCGCGTCGCGCGACCTGCTCGCGGCGATTGCCGCGGGCACGCGGTTCGTCGTCAACATCCTCGGCGAGTCGCAGCGGCCGCTCTTGGCGCGGTTCGCCCGTCCTGCCGCTCCCGGCGAGGATCCGTTCGCGGGGCTCGACATCGTCCGCAGCCCCTGCGGCGCGGCGGCGATCGCCAGCGCCTCAGGCTGGCTGGAATGCCGTGGCACCGCCCAGGCCGTTGGTGGCGATCATGTGATCGTCGTCGCCGAGGTGACGGATGCCGGCAGCGGCTCGGGGGAGCCGGCCCTGGTGCATACGCGCCGCAATGGTCTACGTTACTGAAATGCAAACCAAACCCAACCACCATCGCTTGCGTTTCGGCCTCCTGCTCCTGACGGGCTTTCTGGTCTGCGCCGTCGCCACCGGCTGTGCCGAGCGGTCGAATCCCGGTGGCGAACAGGCGACCGGCTCCGCCGTGAAGCGGTTCATGTTTCTGACCAACGGTGACGACCCGTTCTGGGACGCGCTCGGCGCCGGGCTCGCGGAGGGCGCGAAGCAGCAGGGGCTCGAATCGAAGGGGCTGCGCGCGGTCCTCGAGAAAAACAACGGCACCGCCCAGGGGCAGATCGAGAAACTCCGCCAGTTCGCCAGCCAGTCCGACATCGCCGGCGTAGCGATCTCCGTGATCCAGGCGGAGAACGCCGCCATCATCGAGGAGATGAAGAACCTCGCCGCGAAGGGTGTGAAGGTGATCACGGTCGATGGCGACGTGAACCGGGCGACGTTCCGCGATGCCCGGCCGTATTACATCGGCACCGACAACATCTCCGGCGGACGGCTACTCGGCGCCGCCGCGAAGAAACTGTTCGCCAGCCGCGGCCAGACGTCCGGTGGATACGTCCAGTTCGCCGGCTTCACCGACAACGACAACGCCCGCGCCCGCATGAACGGCTTCAAGGCGGCCGCCGGCGACGCCTATCGCGAAGTGGACCGGATGAGCGACGAGATGGATCTCTCGAAGG
>JBIIOK010000035.1:0-20671 GCA_044336985.1 Pirellulales bacterium
TACGTCCAGTTCGCCGGCTTCACCGACAACGACAACGCCCGCGCCCGCATGAACGGCTTCAAGGCGGCCGCCGGCGACGCCTATCGCGAAGTGGACCGGATGAGCGACGAGATGGATCTCTCGAAGGCCCGCGACAACGTCCGCAGTGCGCTCGTCAACCATCCGGACCTCGCCGGTCTGGTGGGGATTTGGGCCTACAACGCGCCCGCGATCGCGGAAGTGACGGAGGAACGGGGCGTCCGCGACCGCCTTACGATCGTGACGTTCGACGCCCAGGCCGCCGCGATCGAGCACATGGCGGGCGGCCGCATCGACGCGATGCTGGCGCAAAACCCGTTCGAAATGGGTGTGCAGACGGTGCGGCTGCTCACCGCCCTGCACGAAGGCGACGAGGCGACGGTGAAGGAGATGTTTCCGCGGGTGGGCGAAGTTGATGGCGATCTCTACACCACCGGCCTGCGGCTGATCGTCCCCGACGCAAACACGCCGCTCGAGGCCGCCGCGTTCTCTGGGGACGGTGTCGAAGTGATGTCACTCTCGACATTCCGCGACTGGCTCGCGAAGCACGGCCTGTCGAGTTCCTGAAAAGGCCGTGACGATGTCGCAAACGGACGCGTCTCGACGAGGATCGTGGCTGCTGCGGCCGGGCGAATGGATGCTCGTGCTGGCCATCGTCGTCGCCGTGGCGGCCACCGCCGCCATCGATGCCAACCACAGCTATTTCTTCCGCCCGCTGGAGAGCCTTCGCGACATCGCCCGCAACACGGCCCTGCTTGGCATCTTCGCGCTCGGCGCCACCGTGGTGATCATCGCCGGCGGCATCGATCTCTCCGCCGGCTCGATGATCGCGCTCTCCGGCACGATCTGCGCCACGACCATGCTCGCGCTTTCCCCGCAGGCGACGATGGCGTTCAAGCCGGTGGGGCCGGCCGTGGTGGCGGCGGCGATGGCGGCCAGCCTGCTCGCCGGCTTCCTTGTCGGCACCCTTCACACCTGGCTGATCACCGCGATCCGTCTGCCGCCGTTCATCGCCACGCTCGCCACGCTCGTCGGCCTGCGCAGTCTGGCCCGTGCCCTCTGCGAGGGCAGCACGGCGGCGCTCACGCCCACGAAAAGCGCCCTCATCAACGTCGCCGATCCGGTCTTCAAGACGATCCGCGACAATGTCTGGATTCCCGTGGCGGTGTTCGGTGTGCTGGCGCTCGTCACCTGGCTGATCCTCACGCGGACCGTCCTCGGCCGCCACCTGCACGCGCTCGGCGGCAACGAGCAGGCGGCGAGGCTCGCCGGCATCCGCACCGAAAACGTGAAGTGGTTCGCCTACTGTTACGGAGCCATGACGGCCGCCCTGGCAGGGCTCTTCTACGTGGCCAACGAGTCGGTCGCGGCCCCGGTCAACCAGGGCCGCGGCCACGAACTCAACGCGATCGCGGCCGCTGTGGTCGGCGGCTGCTCGCTGGCGGGCGGCGTGGGCACCGTGCCGGGCACCGTGCTCGGCACGATCTTCCTCCGGGTCGTGATCGACGCCGTCTCGAAGATCATCAAGACCGGCGCCGACGTCTACGAGGGGTTGATCGTGGGGGTCGTCGTCGTCATCGCCGTGACGTTCTCGCAACTCGGCCAGATGGGGCGTCATGGCCGGCGGCTTCTGCCGGGAGCCCTCGGCCTCTGCATGATCCCCACGCTCGCGCTGCTCTGCGGGAGTGTCGCCGCGATGACCGCCGGCCGCAATGCCGGGCTCGCGGCGGGCATCGTGTCGCTCGTGCTCCTTTCGGTCGTCCGCGCGTGGGAGTCGCGCCGGGCGGCAACGGCAGGGTGAACCGATGAGCCACGCCGCCCCCGCAGACGCCGTCGTGATGCGCGGGATCACGAAGCGGTTCCCCGGCGTCATGGCCCTCGACGGCGTCGCGCTCGCCGTGCGACGCGGCGAGATCCACGCGATCTGCGGCGAGAACGGCGCCGGCAAGAGCACGCTCATGAAGATCCTTTCGGGCGTATACCTCCCCGACGAGGGCACGCTCGAGATCGATGGGGCGGCTGTCCGCTTCTCCGGCACCCGCGACGCCGAGCGAGCCGGCATCGCGATCATCCACCAGGAACTCGCCCTCGTCGAAGACCTGCCCGTGATGGCAAACGTGTTTCTCGGCCGCGAGCGGCGCGGTCGCCTGGGCCTCGTCGACGACAGGGCGATGGCCGTCGAGTGCGGCTCGCTGCTGGAGTCGCTCGAATGCCAGATCTCCCCGCACGCCCGCACCGGCAGCCTTCGCGTCGGCGACCAGCAGCTCGTCGAAATCGCCAAGGCCCTCTCGCTCGACGCCCAGGTCATCGTCATGGACGAGCCCACCAGTGCCCTCACCGAGGCTGAATCAGCGCGGCTCGAGCGGACGATCCAACGGCTGCGGGAGCGGGGCGCGACGATCCTTTACATTTCGCACAAAATGGATGAGGTGTTCCGGCTTGCCGACCGGATCACGGTGCTCCGCGACGGCCGGCACGTGAAAACGGTGGACCGTGCCACCGCGTCGCCGAAAGAGATCACGGGCTGGATGGTGGGCCGCGAGATCGCAGGCCACACCTTCCACGAGCCGCGGCCCCGCGGCCGGCGCGTGCTCGAGGTCGCTCACCTCACGCTCCCCTGGCCTGAACACCCGCGAGGATACCGGCTCAAGGACGTTTCGCTCGACCTTCACGCCGGTGAAATCCTCGGCGTGGCCGGGCTCATGGGTGCCGGCCGCACGGAGCTGCTCGAGACGATCTTTGGCGCCGTGGAGCCCACCTGGACCGGCGAGATCCGCGTCGGTGGCCGCCCGGTGCGGTTCACGCACCCCCGCGAGGCCTGCGCAGCACGGATCGCCATGGTGACGGAGGATCGCAAGCGGCTCGGGCTCTTCCCCGATCTCGATGTCGCGGCCAACGTCAGCCTTTGCAGCCTCGAAGAGGCGCTCGTCGGCGGGCTGCTCAGCGGACCGCGGGAGGAGGCGCTCGTGGCCGCACCGCTCCGCGACACGGGCGTGAAGACACCGGGGCCGCATGCCTCGATCGTGGGTCTCTCCGGCGGCAACCAGCAGAAGTGCATCATCGGCCGCTGGCTGCTCACCAGGCCCGAGATCCTGTTGCTCGACGACCCCACCCGCGGCATCGACGTCGGCGCCAAGGCCGAGCTCTACGCGCTCATCGACCGGCTCTGCCGCAACGGGCTCGGCGTGATCCTCACCTCGAGCGAACTGCCGGAACTGCTCACGCTCGCCGACCGGATCATCGTGCTCGCCGAGGGCCGCCTCACCGCCGAGTTCTCGCGGGCCGAGGCGACCGAGGCGCGGATCATGGAGGCGGCGACGGGCGTAGCCAGTAGCAACATGGCACACTAGGACAGCGAGTTGACGAGGCGAGCGGGTCGGCGGAAGCTCGACGAGCTTTTGGACCGAGTCCGCGAGGGACAACGCGAGGAGACTTCTGCCGCCCGCGAGCCGGCGATACACCGGATCGCGATGAGCTCTACACTGAATCCATGACCCTTTACGATCCCGATCGTTATTCACGGCAGTTGCGGTATGCGCCGCTGGGCGCTGCGGGCCAGGCGCGGCTTGCGAGAGCCAAGGTCGCCGTGGTCGGCTCCGGTGCGCTCGGCAGCGTCGTGGCCATGGCGCTCGTGCGGGCGGGCGTGGGCTTTCTGCGGCTCATTGACCGCGACCTACCGGAGGCGAGCAACCTGCCGCGACAGGTGCTCTTCGACGAAGCCGACGTGGCCGCCGGCCTGCCCAAGACGATCGCGGCGAAGCGACACCTCGAGGCGATCAATTCCGCCGCGACGATCGACGCGGTCGTGGCCGACCTCACCGCCGCCAACTGCGAGCGACTGCTCGAGGGCGTCGATCTGATCGTCGATGGCACCGACAACTTCGAGGCCCGGTTTCTCGTGAACGAGTTCGCCTGCCGGCAGGGGCTCCCCTGGGTTCACGGCGGCGCGATCGGCGCCGAGGGCCGCGTGCTCGCCGTCGTGCCGGGCCGCACGGCCTGCCTGCGGTGCCTGATTCCGGAGCCGCCGGCCGCCGGTGTGCTGCCCACCTGCGATACGGCCGGCATTCTCGGGCCCACGGCGATGGTCGTGGGAGCAGTCCAAGCAGCCGAGGCTATCAAAATGCTCGCAGGCGACATCGACCGTGCCGGCAACCGCCTCTTCGTTTGCGACCTCTGGGAGGGCGTCTGGCGGACGGTCGATCTCGAGCCGCTCGCGCGGGAAGGCTGCCCGACCTGCCGGGGCGGTGATTTTCCCTGGCTCGAAGGCCGGACGGCCGGACAGGCCGCGGCGCTCTGCGGTCGCGACGCGGTGCAGGTGGCACCGCCTGCCGCCGGCAGCGTCGATCTCGCGGCACTCGCGGGCCGGCTGGGCGCCATCGCGCCGGTGACCGGCAATGCGTGGCTCGTGCGGGCCAAGGTGGAGCCCGGCATCGAGCTTTCCGTCTTCGCCGACGGCCGCGCGATCGTCGCCGGCACCCGCGAGGAATCACGGGCCCGCGCGATCGTGGCCCGCTACGTGGGTTAGAGCGAATCGGAGAACGGTATCGCGCCGGCTCGCGGGCGGCAGAAGTCTCCTTCGCGCTGCAATTTCTCCACACACGACCTACGGAGCTGCCAACCTCAGAAGGTCGAAATTGCATACGCTCGTCGAGCTTCCGCCGACCCGCGAGCCTAGCTCTCCTGGTTCGCAACGGCGCGGCGTTCGGGAGACGGGAGGCGAAGGGATCGGCTGAAGCTCGAGGAGCATTTGGACCGAGTCCGCGAGGGACACCGCGACGAGACTTCTGCCGTCCCGAAGCCGGTGCGATACCATCGAGGATCCGCTTGCGGAGCAAGCGGTCTACTTTGCGGGCGGTGCTTGCAGGTACCCCGCCCAATCCCAGGGCGGCGCAGCCCCCAACCCGGCGATTCCCCAGGCGGCGAGGTCTGCCTGCAGCCGGTCGCAGCCTGCACGCGATACCTCCGCGGCCGGCCCGAATGGCCGGCAGGCGACGAGCGGCACGGGCGGGGCTCGATCCCGCCATACCGCGTCAGGCAACCCGCCCTCGGGCAATTGCACGACGAGGCAGTCGACACCGGCGGGCACGGGCTGCGGTGGCGCCGTTCCGTCGACGACGAGGCCGACGAGCATCGTGCCCTTCAGTTGCCCGATCGCCACGGCATGTGCCCCGCACTCGCGCGGGAGCACGGCGAGCATGACAGACGGATGCCGCGCCCATTCAACGATCCTGGCAGCGATTCGATCGGCCGATGCCGAAGGGTCGATGACTGCCACCACCGCCACGCCCGCAGAGTCGGCGGCTGCACAGACGGCCTCCGCAGGATCGTCGATCACGGCCGTCACGGCGGCTGACCGCAACGCCCCCGCGTCGAAGCCGGCCGCCGGCAAGACCACGCCCCGCGGCACCCAGCGCCTGCCGTCGAGCCAGAGCGAACGCCCGCGGATACCGAGCCGCCGCAGGCCTATCAGGCGATCGACGCAGGCGACAGCCGCGCCAGACTCAATGGCCTCAGCCTCGAGCCGGTAGAGGTTCGGCATCTCGGGCGTCCAGTAGGACGGTTCGGTAAGAATGCCGCGGGCGACCGGCGGCGTGCCGCCGAGGTCTTCGAGACGCAGCGACGTCGGGAGAGTGGTCGCCAGCGAGCAGCGGGGCCCCGACAGCCTGCCTCGGAGCGTGGGCTGGCTTCCTCCGGCTGCATCGACGAGCCGCACGTACACTTCGGC
Organism: Pirellulales bacterium; assembly: GCA_044336985.1. Classification (GTDB taxonomy): domain Bacteria; phylum Planctomycetota; class Planctomycetia; order Pirellulales; family UBA1268; genus RGVT01. The sequence goes on from JBIIOK010000035.1 coordinate 5,744, forward strand.
CCGCATGTCGTCGGCTCTGCCAAGCACGGCCTCGATCCGCGGGGCATCCGTCACGTTGGCGGCTCCTCCGCGAACCGCTGCCGCGCGATGTCGCCAAGCCGCTTGAGATCGAGCTTGCCAGACCCGAGGACGGGCACCTCCTCGATTTCGCCAAAACTGTCGGCGGACGGAATCCAGAGGTTCGGCAGCCCGCGCTGGGCGAGCTTCTTCACGATGTCGCGGGGCTCGTGGCGGGTCGGCAGGTGGAAGACGATGAGCCGCTCTCCCTTGGCGCGGTCCGGCACGGCCGTCACCACCGCGAGCAGTTCGCCATCCGCCGCGCCGAGTTCGGCGTTCACCGCCTCCTCGATCGTGAGGTGCGGCACCATCTCGCCGCCGATCTTCGAAAACCGGCTCTCCCGCCCCGTGATCGAGATGAACCCTTCGCGGTCGATCACGGCGACGTCGCCGGTGCAGTACCAGCCGTCCTTGATGACCTTCGCCGTGAGGTCGGGCCGGTCGAGATAGCCTTGCATGACATTGGGCCCGGTGATCCAGAGCAGGCCCTCCTCGCCGAGAGGCAGTTCGCGCAGTCCCTCACGGTCGGTGATCTTCGCGCGGCAGCCGAGGATCGGCTGCCCCACGGTACCCTCGCGGGCGTCCGGCGGACGGCCCGGCACATGCCGCGATGGCGGCACGTTGGCCGCCACGAGCGGGGCAAGTTCCGTCGCTCCGTAGGCCTCGCTCGGCCGCACGCCAAACTTCTTCTCGAACGCGTCGCAGACCTCCTTCGGCAGTTTCTCCGCTGCGCCGAAGACGGCCTCGAGCGTCGAAAAATCATCCGGTGGCGTCCGCCGCGTGTAAATCCGCAGGAACGTGGGCGTGGCCATCAGGATCGTGGCGTGGTGCTCGCGGGCGAGCTTGCCCACCACCTGCGCGTCGCGCGGGTCGGTGTGATAGACGACGGCGGGCTCGAGCGTGAGGGGCGTCCACAGCGTCGTCGTGTAGCCGTAGGAGTGGAAGAAGGGGAGCACGCCCAGGGCGACGTCGGCCGCCGAGAGGTGCAGCAGTTGGTCGATCGCGCGGACGTTGGAGCCGACGTTTTCCTGTGTCAGCACGACGCCCTTCGGGTCGCCTGTGGAACCCGAGGTGAAGATCACTGTGAGCACGTCGTCGGGGCGGATCGACTCGAGCCCGAGGAGCCGCTCGAGCATCGGCAGCGGCGTCAGGGTCGCATGCACGAATGCCATGATCTTGTCGAAGGCCGTGAGCTGATTGCGGAGCGCTCCCGCGTCGAGCATGCGATCCCCCACCTCGAGCTTCACCCGCGCGAGAAACGCGGGGGTCGAAATGACGTGCTTCAGCCGTGCCCGCTCGATGCAGGTGTCGAGGATCGACTGGCTGGCCGTGTAATTGAGATTCACGGCGACGCGGCCGGAAAGGGCGAGCGCCGCATTGACGACCGCCCCCCCTGCCGTCGGCGGCAGGAGCACGCCGACCATCTTCTCGTCGGCACCGAGCACCCGCTCCAGCACGCTGCGGGCGGCGAGGATGCGGGTCAGTAGTTCGCGGCCGGTGAGCCGGGTGCCGAGCGAGTCGGCGACTTTCAGCCGTCGGGCGGCGCTACGGCAGGCGCGGAGCATGCGTCGCTGCAAAACGAGCCCGGTGTCGGTGGTCGCTTCCCCTGTCTTGGCGGTCGCTTTCATGGGATGAATCCCTGCTGCACGAGGCGTCGCGGATTTCGACGGGCTCGTTGCCCGTTTTTGCCCGTTCATTAGAATCTGCATCTTCAATTAGAGTCTTCCGCAGCCGAACTGAACAGTTCGACGACCATCCCATTCCGTCACAGTTCCGGCGCCCCGCGCCGCTTCGCCGATGCCCCGTTATCAGCCGTCGCGCATCGAACCGAAGTGGCAGGACTGGTGGGACGCGCACGACACGTTCGCCACGCCGCGGCTGCCGGCGGCCCGCAAGGCATACGTGCTCGACATGTTTCCCTACCCGAGTGGCGACGGGCTCCACGTCGGCCACCCTGAGGGCTACACCGCGACCGACATCGTCGCGCGGTTCGAGCGGATGCGCGGGACGACGGTGATGCACCCGATGGGGTTCGACGCCTTCGGCCTCCCGGCCGAGGAGCATGCCATCCGCACCGGCACGCCGCCGCGCGAAAGCACCGAGCGGAACATCGCCACCTTCACCCGCCAGCTCAAGATGCTCGGCTTCAGCTACGACTGGAAGCGGGCGCTGGCGACGACCGACCCGGAGTATGTCCGCTGGACGCAGTGGATTTTCCTCGTCCTGTTCGACACCTGGTTCGACACCGCCCAGCAGAAGGGCAGGCCGATCGCCGAACTGCCCATCCCCGCCGAGATCGCCGCGGCCGGCGAGGGGGCGGTGGCGAAGCACCGCGACGCCCATCGGCTCGCCTACCAATCGGAGGCTCCGGTCAACTGGTGCCCCGCCCTCGGCACGGTCCTCGCCAACGAGGAGGTGATCGGCGGCGTGAGCGAACGCGGCGGCCATCCCGTGGTTCGCATCCCGCTGCGGCAGTGGATGCTGCGGATCACCGCCTACGCCGAGCGGCTGGAGAAGGAACTCGAGGGCCTCGACTGGCCGGCGAGCATCAAGAAGCTCCAGTGCGATTGGATCGGCAGGAGCACCGGCGCCGAGGTCGATTTCCTCATCGCGGCGGCTGGAGCAGAGGGGGATGCCTTCACGGAGTGGAAGCGGGCCCGCGCCCAGGCGGGATTTCCCGAAAAGCCCGGCAGCGACGTCCTGCGGATCTATACGACGCGGCCTGACACGCTCTACGGGGTGACCTCCATGATGGTTGCGCCGGAGCACCCGCTCCTCGACGCGCTGACCACGGCCGGACAGCGCGACGCCATCGCGGCCTACCGCGCGGCGGCCGCCCGGAAGAGCGACCTCGACCGCACCGACCTCGCGAAGGAAAAGACCGGCGTCTTCACGGGCTCTTTCGTGATCCACCCGCTCACCGGCAGGCCGATCCCGGTCTGGGTCGCCGACTACGTGCTCGCGACCTACGGCACCGGCGCCATCATGGCGGTGCCCGCCCACGATGACCGTGATTTCGAGTTCGCCAACACGTTCGGGCTCGATGTCATTTCCGTCGTGGAACCGACCGATGGCGAGGCCACGAAGCCCGGCGAACTGTTCACCGGCGAAGGCAGGGCGGTCGCCTCCGGTCCTTACACGGGCCTCGCCACCCGCGACTTCATCGCCCGGGTGGGAGGTGATTTGGCGGCCGCCGGCGTCGGCCGCCCGGCGGTGAACTACAAGCTCCGCGACTGGCTCTTCAGCCGCCAGCGGTTCTGGGGCGAGCCGTTCCCGATCCTCCATGAACTCGACGCCACGGGCCGACCCACCGGCCAGATCAAGGCCGTCGACGAGTCTGAGCTGCCCGTGCGGCTGCCCGAGCTCACCGACTTCAAGCCGGGCGACACACCCGACCCGCCGCTCTCACGTGCCCAGGCCGACTGGCTCTTCGTCGATCGCGACGGCAAGCGGTACCAACGCGAGACGAACACCATGCCGCAATGGGCCGGCTCCTGCTGGTATTACCTGCGGTTCCTCGATCCGCGCAATGCATCGCGGTTCGTCGACCCGGCCGTGGAGAAGGCATGGATGCCGGTCGATCTCTACGTGGGCGGCGCCGAGCATGCGGTGCTCCATCTGCTCTACAGCCGGTTTTGGCACAAGGTGCTCTACGACCGTGGCCACGTCTCCTGCCCGGAGCCGTTCGGCAAACTCGTCAATCAGGGAATGATCCTCGGCGAGGTGGAGTTCACCGGCTACCGAAAGGCCGAAGGGGGCTGGGTGTCGGCCGGACAGCAGGGGGAGCATGACTCGCCCGTGCGGGTGCCTGCCGACCAGGTCGAAAAACAGGGGGAGCACTTCGTGCTCCGCGACGCCCCGAAGATCCGCGTCGAGAGCCGGGCCTACAAGATGTCGAAGAGCCGCGGCAACGTGGTGAATCCCGACCAGGTGGTCCGCGATTTCGGTGCCGATTCGCTGCGGCTCTACGAGATGTTCATGGGGCCGCTGGAGGCCACCAAGCCCTGGAGCACGACGGGGGTCGGTGGCGTCCGGGGCTTCCTCGATCGCTGCTGGCGGCTCGTCGTCGACGAGCGTGCCGAGGAGGTGGCGATCGCGCCGCAGGTCTGCGACGACCCGCCTTCCGACGAGGCGCTCCGCGAACTACACCGCACGATCGACAAGGTCACCCGCGACATCGGGGCGCTGTCATTCAACACCGCGATCGCGCGGATGATGGAATTCGTCAACTTCTGCACGCCGCTCGAGCGGCGGCCGCGGGCGATCCTCGAGCCCTTCGTGACGATCCTTGCCCCCTTCGCGCCGCACCTGGCCGAGGAGCTCTGGGAGATTCTCGGCCGCCCTGCGCCGGTCTCGCTCGCGGCCTGGCCGGAGGCCGATCCCCGCTGGCTCAAGGACGACACGGTGGAGATTCCGGTGCAGGTGCAGGGCAAACTCCGGGGCCGTGTGACCGTGCCGGCCGACGCCGATGCCGACGCCATGAAGGCCGCCGCCGCCGCCGATCCGAAGATCGCCGAACTGCTGGCGGGCAAGGAGATCATGAAGGTCGTCGCGGTTCCCGGCCGCCTCGTGAACTTCGTCGTGAAGGGCTAGTGCGCCCGCGTAGACCGCTTGATCTTCAAGCGGATCGGAATCCGCTCAAAGTAGACCGCTTGTTCCACAAGCGGATGGATCCGCTTCGGGACGAAGCGGTCTACAGGGAAGCGGTCTACGAACGGGGAGGCGAGCGGGTCGGCGGAAGCTCGACGAGCGTTAGGAACTTTCGACCTTCTGGGGAATGCATCGCCGTAGGTCGTCAGCGGAGAAAGTTTCTCCGCGAGGAGACTTCTGCCACCCGCGAGCCGGCACCCGCGCCCGTCACGCAAAACTTGCATTTGGCGAGCCGCTTGTCCGTGCCTTAGGATGCCCACTTCCGATCCGACAGGGGTGTCTTCAGGACGTGTGACATGACCGTTCAGCGTGTTTTGGCTCTGGTGCTCGGCGGCGGCCGCGGGACGCGGCTCTATCCCCTCACGCGCGACCGCTCGAAGCCGGCCGTGCCACTCGCCGGCAAGTACCGGATCATCGACGTGCCGCTCTCCAACTGCATCAACAGCGGCGTCCAGCGGATCTACGTGCTCACGCAGTTCAACTCCGTAAGTCTCCACCGGCACATCCGCCGCACCTACACATTCGATCCGTTCAGCGGCGGCTTCGTCGAGATCCTCGCAGCCCAGCAGACGCTCGATAATGCGGGCTGGTACCAGGGCACGGCCGACGCCGTCCGACAAAACATCCGCTACCTCCAGCAGCCCGACATCAAGCACGTCCTGATCCTGTCGGGCGATCAGCTCTACCGGATGAATTACGCCGACATGCTCGCGACGCACACGGCCACCAACGCCGACGTGACGATCGCGGGGATTCCCGTCCACGACGAGGCCGCCTCCGCGCTCGGCATCATGCGGTTCGACGAATCGGGCTGCGTCGAGGGCTTTCTTGAGAAGCCGCAGACCAAGGAGGAGCTCGATCTCGTGCGGACCGATCCGGCGTGGATCGAGCGCCACGGCATCCCTGCGAAGGGCCGCAGTCTGATGGCGAGCATGGGCATCTACCTCTTCAACCGCGACTGCCTGCTCGACCTCCTGACGAAGACCGACTACCAGGATTTTGGCCGGGAGGTTTTCCCGGCGGCGATCCGCTCGAAGCGGGTGCAGTTGCATCCCTTCGACGGCTACTGGGAGGACATCGGCACGATCCGCTCCTACTTCCAGTGCAACCTCGACCTCGCGAGCGCCGCCCCCCCCTTCGAGCTTTCGAGCGCGGAGGCGCCGATCTACTCCCGCGGCCGCTTCCTGCCCCCGTCGCGGATCGATGGCGCGAGCATACGCGCGAGCCTCGTGTCGGACGGCTGCATCGTCGAGCAGGGGGCCGTCATCGAAAACAGCGTGATCGGACTGCGGTGCCGCATCGGCCGCAACGTGGTGATCCGCAACTCGGTGATCCTCGGCTGCGACTATTACGAGGCGGAGGAGGACATCGCCGCCAACACCGCCCGCGGCATCCCGCCGATGGGCATCGGCGAGGGCACGATCATCGAGGGCGCGATCGTCGACAAGAACGTCCGGATCGGCCGCCGGGCCCGGATCGTCAACGACCACGGCTGGGAGGAGATCGCCGACAGCGACCGCTTCACCGTCCGCGACCACGTGGCGGTGGTTCCGAAGGATGCCGTCGTGCCCGACGGCTGGCTGCCCGAGCCGAGCCTAGCCAAGGCGTGACTGCGGCCGGGAATTCGCCCCGCAGGCCCCTTACCGCAAGACGCTTTGCGTTTCAGCCGACCCGGCGGCATCGTCAGGCGATTCCGCGACGACTTCTGGCAGCGGCTCAGCCGGCGTCGGCTGCTCCTGATCCTTCACGATCAGCGGCCAAGGCCGTGGGGCCGCGTTGAGCGGCAGGATGCCGTTGCTCCGCGCACAGAAATCATTCTGCGGGGCCGAGCCGTTCGGCACCGGCCCCGAGTAGTCGAACGGATCCGGGCACATCGTGCAGCCCGTCGAGGCCGCCACCAGCAGCATGGCGGCCCAGGCGATACCGGGCCGCGACGGGCTGTCCCCTCTCCGTCTCGTCATCCCGGTTCACCGGCCATTCGGCCGGCACTCCCCAAACAAAAAGCAGCGGCTGTTCCCCCACCCCAACGACCCGCACAATTCATCGGATCGATACGATCGTCGGCTTGAGAAAATCAACACTCCGCTACAAATCCACGCCCATTTGGGCCATGAGCAGTTTCATGTCGTCCCAGACGTGCCGCTTGGCACCGGGATTCCGCAGCAGGTAGGAGGGGTGGTAGGTGCAGATCACCTGCGCTGATCCGTGAGTGAACCAGCGGCCGCGGAGCTTGCCGATCGGCTCGTCGGTCTCGAGCAACGCCTGCGCGGCCGAGGTGCCGAGGCAGCAGATGAACTCGGGCGCGATCACCTGCAGCTGCCGCTCAAAGTATTCGCGGCAGTTGGCGACCTCCTGCGGAAGCGGCGGGCGGTTGTTCGGCGGCCGGCACTTGAGGACGTTGAAGATGTAGACCTCGTCGCGGGAGAGGTGGCTGGCCTCGATGATCTTGGTCAGCAGTTGCCCCGCCCGGCCCACGAACGGCATGCCGGAGGCGTCTTCGTCGGCACCGGGGGCCTCGCCAAAAAAACAGAGCCGGGCGTTCGCCGGGCCGGTGCCGAAGACGGTGTTGGTGCGGCTGCAGGCAAGCTCCTGGCAACGGACGCACGCGGCCACCTCACGGCGGATGACTTCGAGGCCGGCTTCGCGGTCACGCGGGGCAAGCGGCTCGTTGACGCCGGTTCGGGCACCGTCGGCGGCGACTGCAGACGGTGCCGGCTCGCGAGCTGGCAAGCCTTGTCGCCCCCGACCGGCCTTGGGGACATCCGTCACCCCGGCATCGGCGAGGCTCTCGAGCCGCTGACGGACCGCCCGCCGAGACCCCGGACCTCCGGTCTCTCGCGAGTTTCCACCGGCTGCCATGGCGTCCTTTCCATCAAACCCGGGGCGGAGTTGTCAGAGGGCGCGGCGATGCCGCTTCGGTCCGCGTCCCTTGCCGAGCAGGGCCGCGGAGGACGGCTTGGGCGGCGCCGCGGGGGCGGGGCTTTCGGCAGCGTCGTGCTGGGCATCCGCCAGCTTGCGGGCATCCTCACCGCCACCGATGCTCACCACCGGCGCGGGCTTTGGCCGCCGATCGAATGCCTCGAAACCGGCAATCTCGTCGCGCTGGAGCAGTTTCTCGATCCGCATCTCGATCCGCGTGAGCTGCGGCCCCTCGTCGGGCGCGACGAACGTGTAGGCCACGCCCTCGCGTCCCATGCGGCCGGTGCGGCCCACGCGATGGACGTAGTCGTCGCAAAACTCGGGGATGTCGTAGTTGATGATGTGCGACAGGCTGGAGACGTCGATGCCGCGGCCGACCACGTCGGTCGCCACGAGCACCCTCACCGTGCCCTCGCGGAACTGCTTCATCACGCGGTCGCGGACACTCTGCGCGAGATCGCCGTGGATGCAGGCCACCTCGCCCGGCTGCCAGCCACGGCGCCGCGACAGCCGCTCATGGATCTTGTCGGTGCCACGCTTCGTGCGGCAGAACACGATCACCTGCCGCGGATTCTCCCGCTCCAGGAGCCGCTCGAGGAGATCGAACTTCCGCGTCGGATCGACCGTGAAATAAAACTGCTCGATAGTCTCGACGGAAATCTCGTTGGTCGAGAAGTCGAGAATCTCCGGATCCCGCATATAGCGGGTCGCGAGCTTCGCCACCGGCGGCGGCACCGTGGCCGAAAGCAGGAGGGTCTGCCGGCTCTCGGGGCAGCGGCGGAGGATCTTCTCGATGTCGGGACGGAAGCCGATATCGAGCATCCGGTCGGCCTCGTCGAGCGTGACGATCTCGAGCCCCGACAGCGTGATCGTGCCGCGGCTCAAGTGGTCGAGCACGCGGCCCGGCGTGCCGACGACGACGGCCGGATGCTTCGCGAGCTTGTCGATCTGGCCCTTGATCGGCTTGCCGCCGTAGACGGCGACGCAATGAATGCGAGTCCCGTGGGCGAGCTTTTCGAATTCGTCGCGAACCTGCACGGCGAGTTCACGCGTCGGCACCAGCACGAGCGCCCGCGGACCGCCGCCCCGGCCGGGCTTCATCACCTGCTCGAGGATGGGCAGCACGAACGATGCCGTTTTGCCGGTGCCCGTGCGGGCCTGCCCCAGCACGTCGATGCCTTGGAGCGCCCGCGGGATGAGTCCCGCCTGCACGGGCGTGGGCGTCGTGTAGCCCGCGCGATCGACCGCTTCGAGCGTCGCCGCGGAAAGCCCAAGGTTCTTGAATCCACCGGCGACAGCCGCCGACTGGTCATGCCCACCGTCTTGATTCGGGAGGCCATGCGTTGCGATGGCCCTGCCCGCCGGTGCGGCGGACCTGCCCGGCTCCGCCGGGAATCCGCCCCGTTGTTCCACAAACACTCTCGATCCTCGTTTCAGCCTTCAGGCCGCCATTCCGCGACGGCCTCCAAACATCTTTTTTGACAAGCAGAAACTACCACGGCAGGGGGTCCGCGGCAAACGCGACCCCGCAGAGCATCGGTTTTCCAGCGGGAATCGCGCTGTTTCCAATCCCGCCTGCATGACGTAGGACGGGCTTCAGCCTGTCATGCCCGTCCTCTGGCGTGAGCATGCGTTGGCCGACCGTATTGGTTCGCCGGCGGCAGAAGTCGCCTTCGCGCTGCAATTTCTCCGCTGACGACCTACGGAGCTGCCACCTCAGAAGGTCGAAATTGCATACGCTCGGCGAGCTTCAGCCGACCGGCTCCTCAGCATCGGGAGCGGGTCATCCATCAAGCTCAGCGGTCGAAAAGCTTCTTGATGGCCCAGACCGTCGCGGCCCGGCCGGCACGCGCGATCGACCGTGTCAGCGGGATGCTCTTTGGACAGACGGCGACGCAGTTTTGCGCGTTGCCGCACATCTGGATGCCCCCCTGGGCCGTCATCGCCTGCATCCGCTCGTCGGCGATCATCCGACCGGTGGGATGGCTATTGAAGAGCATGGCCTGGCTGATGGCATGGGCCCCGACGAAGCCGCGGTCGAACGCCCCCTTGCGCCGGGCTTCAAACTCCTCGACCGACTCGTCCTCGCGCCGCACGGCCTCGATCTTCGTGTACTGCGGGCAGGCTTCGAGACAACAGCCGCAGCTCATGCAGGTCGAGAGCGGATAGGCGTCCTCCTGCTCCTCCGGCGAGATGCGGGGGCCGGGGCCATGGTCGTAGGAATCGTCCACTGGCACCCACGCCTTCACCCGCTCCAGCGCCCCGAACAGCCGTCGGCGATCGACGACCAAGTCACGCACAACGGGAAACTTCGACATCGGCCGCAGTTCGATCTCCTCGGGGTTCTCCTCGAGCAGTTTGTCGACGAGGGCCGAGCAAGCCATCCGCGTCCGTCCGTTCACGATCATGGTGCAGGAACCACACACCTCCTCGAGGCAGTTGCAGTCCCAGGCGACCGGGGCCACGCGGCTGCCATCCTCGGCCCGGGCGCGGGCCGCGATCCGCTGCAGCACGCTGATCACGTTCATGTTGAGCTCGTAGGGAATCGCGTGCCGTTCCCAGTAGCTCTCCTGCCCCGGCGCATCCTGCCGGAGCACGCGCACGTGGAGCGTACGGGCGGCTTCGCCTGCGTGGCCGTTCGAATCGACGCGGGAGTCATCCTCGATTGCAACAGACTGGATCATGGCTTGATTCTCCAACGAGCGTGCGTGCGGTGGTTTAGACGCCGGCCCCCACAGGCCGGGCTCCCGCGACGGCATGCCCGTCGCTGGCGTTGCGTTGCCTCTCCTTCCAGACCTCCTCGATCACGTCGGCACCGACGAGGCCGTAGAGCCTTGGCCGAGGCGGAATGAGCGACGTGTCGATATCCTCATACGAGATTTGCGGGTGGCCGTCGGCGCCGTGCTTGGCGATCGTGCTCTTGAGCCACCGCCGGGTGTTCTCCTCGAACCGGTCGCACCACTGCTCGGCTTCGCGACGCTGCGCGGCCGGCTCGGTGGCCGAGATGCCGGGCATCGCCGTCGTCGGCTTGAAGTGGGCGCCGCGGCATTCGTCCCGCAGGAGCGCCCCCTTCAGGATCAGCTTGGCGATCGGGAACATGTCGCCGAGCGCCTTCGTGAACACGACGTTCTGGTTCGTCCAGTTTCCGCTATCCGACAGCGAGCACCGCTGCCACCGCTCCTCGAGCGTGCACACCTCGTCGTAGGCCGCCGCGAGCTGGTCGTTCCGCCGGACGACCGTGGCCGCACGCGTCATGAGGCCGCCGAGCTCTTGGTGCAGGTCGTACGGATTTTCATTGCCGCCGCGGCGGGCCAGCAGCGCCTCGTGGCGGGCCTCCTGCCGCTTGAGCGCCGCGTCGAAGAGCCGTGACGACTCCTCGGCGGCGAGGCTCTTCGCCCCGGCCCCGGCGGCGATCACGCTCGGCGCACAAAACAGGCCGCTGAAGATGCACGAGAGCAGCGAGTTGGCCCCGAGCCGGTTGGCGCCGTGGTATTGGTAGTCGCATTCGCCGATGGCGTAGAGGCCCGGAACGTTCGTCTGCTGGTTGCGGGGCGAGCCCTCTTCGAGGCCGCCCGAGGCCGACTTTTGGTAATCCACCCAGAGACCGCCCATCGAATAGTGCACGGCCGGGAAGATCTTCATCGGCACCGAACGCGGATCGACCCCCTGGAATTTCTCGTAGATCTCGAGGATGCCCCCGAGCTTGCGGTCCAGCATCTCCCGCGAGAGATGCGTGAGGTCGAGGTAGACGCAGAGCCGGTCCTTCTCGACCGACAGTCCGTCGGTCGTGCAGATGTCGAAGATTTCCCGCGTGGCGATGTCGCGGGGGACGAGATTGCCGTATTTGGGATACCGCTCCTCGAGAAAGTAATACCGCTCGGACTCCGGAATGTCGCGCGGGTCGCGGGCGTCCTGCGGCTTCCGCGGCACCCACACACGACCGCCTTCGCCGCGGGCGCTTTCGCTCATCAGCCGCAGCTTGTCGGCACCCGGGATCGCCGTCGGGTGCACCTGGATGAATTCACCGTTCCCATACCAGGCGCCCGCCTGGTAGGCGCGGCTTACCGCGCTGCCGGTGCAGACCATCGACATCGTGGAGCGGCCGTAGACGAGCCCGCACCCGCCGGTCGCCAAGATGACGGCGTCGGCCGGGAAGGCGTGGAACCGCATGGTCACGAGATCCTGGCAGATCGCGCCGCGGCACCGGCCCTTCTCGTCCGTCACCGGCTCGAGGAAATCCCAAAACTCCCACTTCTTGACCTTGCCGGCCGACTCATAGCGCCGCACCTGCTCGTCCAGCGCGTAGAGGAGTTGCTGCCCGGTGGTCGCCCCTGCAAAAGCGGTGCGCTTGTAGAGCGTTCCACCGAACCGCCGCTGGTCGCGAAATCCCTCGGGCGTGCGGTTGAACGGCACGCCGAGGCGATCCATGAGATCGATGATCCGCGGCCCCCAGTCGGCCATCTCCTTGACCGGCGGCTGGTGCTGAAGAAAGTCACCGCCGTAGACCGTGTCGTCGAAGTGCTTCCACTCGCTGTCGCCCTGCTGCCGCGTGAGAGTGTTGACGCTATTGATGCCCCCCTGGGCGCAGACGCTGTGAGAGCGCTTGACGGGCACGAGGCTCACCAGATCGACGTTCACGCCGAGTTCCGCGAGCCGCATCGTGGCCGACAGGCCGGCGAGGCCGCCGCCGATGACGAGAACACGTGGTTGGGCCATGGGTGTCAGTCTCCTGTCGAAGATGCGGGAACGACCGGCGAACCTCCGGGGGCGGAGCGGACGGCCGGGCCTGCCGCGGGCACCTGTCCCTCGAGCATCCGCTTGACCTCGTCCATTCGATTCTCGATGACCTTCGCCTGCTCGACATCGAGGGAACGCATGCCGGAGAGCGCCCCGAGGCCGGCCCCACCGAGCAGCACTCCCACCGCGATGCTCAGCCAGTTGGCCCGCCGCATGGCGGCCGGGCTCGTCCAGAGCCCCCATGTGATGCCGAGCGTCCAGAGGCCGTTGGAAAAGTGGAAGACGGCCGACAGGATGCCGATCACGTAGAGAATCGCGACGCCGATGGGCTGCAGCGCGACGGCCGCGGAGCTCGAGGCATGATGTGGGTCGAACTTGCCGCCACCGAGCGGGGCGCCCATCCAGTGCAATTGGATGATGTGCCAGACGATGAAGGCGAAGGCGATCATTCCCGTCGCCCGCTGCAGCGAATAGCGCACGTTGCCGACGTAAGGATAGGAGCCCACGTTCGGCAGGCCGCCGGCGATGATGGCGAAGCCCACGGCGGCGTGGAAGAGCATCGGCAGAAAGATGAACGCCCACTCGATCGGCACAAGGAGGGGCCCTAGCGAATGGATCAGGTCGACCCGCGACTGGAACGAGCCGGGACCGGCCAGCACCGAAGCATTGGTGACCAAGTGGACGACCAGGAAGGCCCCCACCGGAATCAGGCCGGACAGCGAAAACAGCCTGTAGATCAGAAACTGATGGCGGGTGAAGAAGGATTCCGAAGAATCGTTGGCGGTCACTGACTGCCTCGTGGCAACTGGTGTGCGGACGCGGTCGACAGACCGCGGAATTACCGTTCGGAGTATAGGTTCGCCGCCGCTGGCGGCAACGCTGAACGATGATTTGGCGTCGCTGCGGCAAGATTTTATACTCATTTGCGTAACGAAATGGCCCGGCATGGAGGGCAGTTGGTGTCGGATTCGAGCGAAACCACCGAGCGTGACCAGGGCACCGGCCCACCGGCCGCGCCGGCTTCGACGGGCGAGCCAACGCCGTCCCTGATCCTCGACCACCTGCCCGACGGTGTCGCCCTCGTGGCGATCTCGGTGAACGATGGGCACGGGTCGGATGGCGGCGCCACGATCCGCTGGGCCAACGGCCGCTTCTGCAGTTGGTGTGAACCAACGAGCCTTCGGGGCCGCGGTTTCCTGCAGGCTCTCGGTGATCCGGAAGTGCTCGGACCCGACCTGCATCCGTTTCGGACGGCGCTGGCAACCAGCCGTGCTGCGAGCACGACGCTCCGGACGAAGGACAACCGCTACCTGCACCTCCTCGCGATGCCGATGGCGACGGCGGGCGGGCCGTCGGAGGTCGTGGCCGCCGTCCGCGACGTGACGACCGCGATCCTCGAGCAGCAGAAGCGTGCGGCGATCCACCAGGCTGGCCAGAAACTCGCCGACCTCTCACCCGCCGAACTGGCCGACATGACGATCCAGGAGCGGATCGAACTGCTCAAAAGCAACATCCTGCATTATTCGAAAGACCTGCTGCAGTTCGACGTCGTCGAAATCCGGCTGCTCGACCAGCAGACCGGCAGGCTCGAGCCACTCTTGGCCGAGGGAATGCAGCCGGAGGCCGAGGCCCGCATCCTTTACGCCCGCCCCGAAAACAACGGCGTGACCGGCTACGTGGCCGCGACGGGCAAGAGCTATTTCTGCAGCGACACCACGAAGGATGCGCGGTATCTCGAGGGCTGCAAGGGAGCCAAGAGCTCGCTCACCGTGCCTTTGATGCTGCACGACCAAGTGATCGGCACGTTCAACGTGGAGAGCCCGGAGCCGGGCGGTTTCACCGACATCGACCTGCAATTTCTCGAGATTTTCTCCCGCGACGTGGCCGCGGCGCTCAACACGCTCGAACTGCTCGTGGCCGAGAAGGCTTCAACGGCTGCTGAGAGCATCGAGGCGATCCACGGGGCGGTCGCCCTGCCGGTCGACGACATCCTCAATGACGCCGTCAACGTGATGGAGCGCTATATCGGCCACGATGCGGAGGTGGTCGAGCGACTGCAGCGCATCCTGCGAAACGCCCGCGACATCAAGCAGGTGATCCAGAGGGTGGGCGAGAAAATGGCTCCGAGTTCCGCCCATGCCCAATTGCGCCACGGCGAACGGCGGCCGGCGCTCGTCGGCCGCCGCATTCTCGTCGTGGATGCCGACGAGCAGGTGCGTGCCGCGGCCCACGCCCTGCTCGAGCGCTACGGCTGCACCGTGGAAACCGCCCGCGACGGCGCCGAGGCCGCGTCGATGGTGCGGGCGCTGGGCCATGAAACGTATGACGTCATCATCGCCGACATCCGCCTGCCCGACATGAGCGGCTACCAGCTCCTTCTGAAGCTCCAGGAAATTCTCGACCCTGTGCCGCTCGTCCTGATGACCGGCTTCGGCTACGACCCCGGCCATTCGATCGTGAAGGCCCGGCAGGCCGGCATCGAACTTGTGCTCTTCAAGCCATTCCGGGTCGACCAACTCCTCGACACCGTCGAACGCGCCTTGGCCGCACCGAAGGCTGTGTAGC
>JBIIOK010000210.1:0-3415 GCA_044336985.1 Pirellulales bacterium
GACTTCTGCCGATGCCGGAGCCGGCGCGACCCCCTCGGGCCGGTGGAACACCTATGGTGACGGCGTCTTTTCGCGGCAAAACGGGTGGCTTTGGTGGTCTGGACATGACCTTGACCCGCTCCCGGCAGCGCAAGTACTTCTCTCCCCTCGACTTTGCCCTGCCACCGAGGAATTTTCGGTCATGGTCCGTTTCCACGCCCGCCACCTCGTGCCCGCCGTTCTCCTCGCCTTCTGCCTCACTGCAGCGCGAGCCGAGGACCTGCCGGCGCCTGCTCAGGCCCCCGGCGCAGCGGAGGCTGCAGCCGCCCGCCGCGTGATCGCCGAGGCGATCGATCGATCGAAGGATCAGGCCGCGGAAGAAGCGCCCCCGGTGCAGCAAACCGCGAAGACCCCCGCCCCGCCGGCAGCCAACACGGCCGTGCCGCAGGATCTCGTGATTGCGAAACTCTCCGCGGAGGTGGCCGCGAAGCAGCTCGAGGCGAAGCGGGTGGCCAGACGCTCGCCGGCCGAAGCCATGGCGATCCTCGATGCTGTGGCCGCGGAGCTAGCCGGGAAGGATCTCCCGGCGGAGGCCCGCAGCCAGCTCGAACGTCGCATCGAACGCACCCGCCGCGACGTCGAAGAGTCGACCGGCAAGCGGCGTGCCGAGATCGCCCTCGATCAGAGGAATGCCAAGATCGAGTCACAGATCGACCGTGAGCGCAGCAAGCGGGTGGAGGTCGATGAGCGGCTCGCGATGCTCGTCGAGGAATACAACGTGCTCGTCGACGAGCGACGGTTTCCCGAGGCAGAGGCGATCGCCAAGAAGGCGGCGCAACTGGCCCCCGATAACCCGGTCGTTCGGCAGTTGCTGGCCCAGAGCCGGATGGTCCGCCGGCTCGATGCCCAGAAGACGATCGAGGGCGCCAAGCAGGCGGGCTTCCTGGACGACGCCGAGGACGGCGAGCGGGCCAGCGCCCCGTTCGTCGGCCCGATCGAATTCCCCGAAACCAAGGACTGGGAAGACCTCACGAAGAACCGCTCCCGGCTCGCCGCCGAGGGCCGCCGCGGCTCGCCGGCCGAACTCGCGATCCAGAAGAAACTCGGCGTGCAGGTGCGGGCCTCCTACCGCAACGAGCCCCTGGCCGCCGTGCTGGCGGCGCTCGCCAAGCAGGCCGACGTGCCGATCCACCTCGACATGGTCGGGCTCGAGGGCGAATCGGTCCGCAGCGACACTCCCGTCACGATCTCGCTCGACCAGCCGATCTCGCTCAAGAGCGCCCTCAAGCTGCTGCTCGAGCCGCTGCACCTCGACTACACGATCAAGGACGAAGTGCTGAAGATCACAAGCCCACGCCTCGCCCGGGGGCAGGTTTACAGCGTCTCCTACCAGGTGGCCGACCTCGTCGTGCCGATCCCGAATTTCTCGTCCGAGGGCCTCGGCATCACCGGCGCCCTCCGGGACGGCTATTCCCGTATCTCCACCCGCAACACGCTCGCGGTCGAGACGGGCCCGGCGCCCGCCGGCATCAACGGCGCGAGCACGTCGCCCCCCAATGCCGCCGTCAATCCCGCATCACTCGCCCAGTTTCAGGGCGGGCTCAACAACGGCCCGCCGGCCACCGGCTCCAATCCGTCGATCCCGTTCGGCCCGCCGACGGTCGGCGGCAGCCAGGCCGACTTCCAGTCGCTCATCGACCTGATCCAAAACACCGTCTCCCCGCAGACCTGGAACACGGTCGGCGGCCCGGGAGCCATCCAGCCCTTCGCGACGAACCTCAGCATCGTCGTCAGCCAGACCCAAGAGGTGCACGACGAGATCGCCAACCTCCTCGAGCAGCTGCGGCGGCTGCAGGATCTGCAGGTGACGATCGAGGTGCGGTTCATTTCGCTCAACGACACGTTCTTCGAGCGGATCGGTGTCGACTTCGACTTCAACATCCAGACGAATGTCAACGAACCGCTCAACATGTCGGCCGTCCCGACCCAGACGAACGGCTCGACCTACCCGACCCAGCTGGGCATCAGCGCCTCCCCCGGCGGCCCCTCGCAGACGATCGGCCTCGACAACAGCGGCAACCCCGGCGTGGCCCTGTCGCCGCTCGCGAACCCGCTCGCCCTGAATCAGACGACTGGGCAGCCCAACATTCTGCCCGGCCGGCAGAACTACTTCTCGATCCCGTTCCGGCAAAACAGCTTCGGCAGCGCCACCGTGCCATCCCTGCCCGGACTTCCCGACCCGGCCACGTCGGCGGCCAACTTCGGCTTCGCAATCCTCTCCGACATCGAGGCCTACTTCCTCATCCAGGCGGCGCAGGGCAACACGCGGTCGAACGTGATGCAGGCCCCGAAGGTGACACTCTTCAACGGCCAGAATGCGTTCGTCTCCGACACGCGGCAGCGGCCGTTCGTGACGAGCGTCGTGCCGGTCGTGGGCGATTTCGCGGCTGCCCAGCAGCCGGTGATCACCGTGCTCTCCGAAGGCACGGCCGTCAACGTGCAGGCGGTCGTCTCCAGCGACCGCCGGTTTGTCCGGCTCACGCTCGTGCCGTTCTTCTCGACGATCGGCAAGGTCGAGCAGTTCCAATTCGAGGGCTCGCGGTCGACGAAGGCGAAGAGCAGCGACGAGAAGTCGGGCGTGACCGGAGATGCGGCCGGCGTCGTCGACCTCGAGGCAGGCCTGAACACGGGAGCTTCCAGCGAGCGTGAGGAGGAGGTCCGGTCGAGCGGCACCACGATCCAGCTGCCCGAGTTTCTCTTCACGACGGTCACGACGACCGTCAGCGTCCCCGATGGCGGCACCGTGCTCCTCGGCGGCATCAAGCGGCTCCGCGAGGGCCGCAACGAGTTCGGCGTGCCGATTCTCTCGAAGATCCCCTACATCAACCGGCTCTTCAAGAACGTCGGCCTGGGCCGCACGACCGACAGCCTGATGCTGATGGTCACGCCGCGGATCATCATCCAGGAGGAGGAGGAGGACAAACTCCTCGGCGACTCGCGGCCCTGATGGACACCCCCATGCCCCGCCTCTGGCTCGTCTCCGGTGCACTGCTTGGGTTTCTCGGCGTGGCCGCCGGCTCGTTCGGCGCCCACGGTCTCAAATCCCTGCTCGAGTCGAATGGCCAATCGGCCAACTGGGAGACGGCGGTCCGCTACTGCCTCTTCCATGCGATCGCGCTCGTCATCGTGGGCATCCTTGCCGGGCTGCCGCAGGCGTCGGGGGCCCGCGGGCTCGTCTCGGTAGCCGGCTGGAGTTTCCTCGTCGGCACGGCGATCTTCAGCGGGATGCTCGCGGCGCTGGCCCTGACGGGCGTGAAGATCCTGGGCGCCATCGTGCCGATCGGCGGCGTGCTCCTGCTCGTCGGCTGGGGCTGCCTCGCCGCCGCAGGCTGGCTGAGCAAGTAGACCTACTTGTTGGCAGGCTGAAGCCGACTTG
>JBIIOK010000080.1:0-11491 GCA_044336985.1 Pirellulales bacterium
TGGCAGGCTGAAGCCGACTTGCTGGCAGGCTGAAGCCGACTTGCTGGCAGGCTGAAGCCTACCCTACGGGGACAGGGAGGCGAGCGGGTCGGCGAAAGCTCGCCGAGCGTATGCAATTTCGACCTCCTGAGGTCGGCAGCGCCGTAGGTCGTCAGCGGAGAAATTGCAGCGCGAAGGCGACTTTTGCCGCCCGCGAGCCGGTGCGATACCAGTGGGGATCCGCTTGCGGAGCAAGCGGTCTCCATTGGCAGGCTGAAGCCTGCCCTACGGGGACAGGCTGAAGCCCGTCCTACGACGCGTTGTCTTCGGCAGGCGCTTCTTCTTCCGCCGCGGGCGTGTCGCCGAACGGGTCGGACGTGTCGGCCGACTCTTCCGTAGCCTCATCCGCGGGCTCCTCGGACGGTTCGGCTGCCGGCTCTTCCGTGGTTTCATCTGCAGCCGCCTCGGCCTCCTGCTTGGTCTCCTTCGGCGCGGGTGCCTGGACCGGCTCGACCGGCTCCGGACGGCGGCGACGGAGCACTTCGGGCTCGGCCTCGTAGATGTCGGAATAGCGTTGGCGAATCGCCTCGCGGTCACGCTGCACTGCCGAGACGCGGGCCTGCGATCGGAATTGTTCGAGCTTGAGCCGATCACAGCCCTGGATCCGCTCGAGCGCCCGCGACACCGCCCGGCCGCCGACGCCGTCGGCCTCGAGATTCGCCCCCTGCTGGAAATCCGCGTCGGCTTCGTCGACGCGACCGAGCTTCAGTGCCGCCAAGCCGCGGAAATAAAACGCCCGCGGATCATTGCTGCCAGCCTCGATCACCCGAGACAGCTCGTCGTAGCTGCACTGGTAGTCGCCTTCGTTGTAGGCATGCACGCCATTGCCGTAGCCGGTGGCGAGCGCCGGAGGCATGTCGCCTGCGAGCGATGGCCGCGCAGACGGTGCCGCGATGACGAGCGCGAGGAACAGGAAGGCGGTCATGGAGCGCATGGCTGGTTTCTCCGGGACAAATGCCGTAATCGGTATCGGCAGAACGGGCCTGCGGGCAGCCGGCGGCCATCAGCGCGGGCGCAAAACCTTCCCATCCCCCGCCGCCCCCCGTGCCAGGGCATGGCGTCGAAACGTCGCCTCGTCGAGAAAGACGGCCGGCCGCGTGAGCTGCATGAAGACCTGCTCGGCAGGCCAGCCAAACGACTCCATGAGCCGGTCGAATTCGCGCGGCGGGCAGGAACCCTTCAGATCGACCAGGAGCACCCGGCCGTTGCGTTCGAAGGCATTGCCGTCGACCTGCCAGGAGAGCCCCTCGCGCGGGCTCGCCCAGACAAACGAGCCATCCGGCTCCGCATACATCCGCTCGAGTTGCCCCAGGCGGTCGAAGGCGTCGTCAAACCCAATGCCGAGCGGCACCACGAGCGCATCGCGCGGCACCTCGAGCGTGGACCAGGCCCCCCAGGCATCGACATGCACCGAGCCCGCGTGCAGCCCGACGCGTTCCGGATCGAGCCGATGCAACGTGATGTCGAATGCGTAAAGAGGCTCTGCCGTCATCGGGCGTCTCCGGGATCCTGGGCGATGCACGACCGCACCCAGGCGGCGTAGCCCGACGATGCCATGACGGTCGAGACGAGGATCTCGGGCGTCTCGTAGCCGTGCATCCGCACGATCGCGGCGATGCAGTCACTCGCACGCTCCGGCGCGGTCTTGCAGGTGCAGCGAAATTCCGAAGCCTGCTCGACGGCCCCCTGCCAGCGATACGTGCTCTGGACGGGACCGTCGATCTGCACGCACGCGGCCACGCGATCGGCCACGAGCGCGGCGGCACAAGCCTCGGCGGACTCGCGGGTCGGAAACGTGGTGCGGATCTCGGTCAGTGCCGGATTCGCCGTGGCCGCACTGTCCGGCTGCTTTTTGTATTCAGGCTGCATCGACGATCCAAGGGGCGCGAACGGGCGCCGGCCGCGCGTCACTGGCTGCTGGGCCGCCCGCGAACCAAGCAGACCAGTCAGCAGCCCCCGCCTCACCCGGTCCGAAAATCGTTACGGTCTTCGGTTGTGAGTCGAACGCCCTGACTTCTGGCGCGATCATGGCAACGGCACCGGGGGCGTCGCCGTCACCTTGGCCGCGATGCAGGGATCGTCGCACGGTTTCCGGCCCGAGGCAAATCACGTTCGTTCCCGCAGCCTCCGCGCAGCCCTCGCTTCCCGCGGGCAGATGCCCGAAGACAACGATCGCAGAGCCGTCGGGCAGGCCACCCGTGGTGGCCGCGATCGTCGTCGGGGCGACAGGGATCGCCGCATCCATCGCCACGGTGTTCGCCCGCAACCAATTCGCGATTGAATCGACCGCGTCAAACTGCAGTTCCGTCGCCGGTACTTCGCGCCGCGCCCGCCGCTGCCAGCCATCGACGGCCCGCCCCCACGCGGCCTCGATTCGATCCCGTGCATCGTGCGAAAGCGACCCGATGTCGCCGGCACGGTCGAGCCACGCCTGCAACCTTCTCGGAACATCGAGTGGAGATGCGGCGACGAGCGTCCCCACGACCCGTCGGGCCACGGCCGCGGGCTCCGCTTCATGCACGAGCGCGGCGAACCGCGCGAGCAGATCGACCGAAAGGCTCTCGTGAAGGGTGGGGGGACGGTCGGTGGCATCGCCCGAAGCGGGGCCGCAGAGCGGATCAAGCGAGTGTCCGTGCACGATCGTCACCGGGTGGTCGGTCCACGATCGCCCTACGGCGATGCCGAACCTGCCCGCCAACTCCACGCTCCGCGGTTCATCGAGCCATGCATCGCGGTCGCCAGCCAGCATCACCACGCGCACGGGCACCCGCACCTGCGAACCAAGCACAGGCCGGCCGCGGCCGTCGGCGCCGGCGACCATGAGGCCATTTTTCGCCAGGCGACCGAGCTTCCCGAGCAGCCGCATGCCCCGCCTCACCGCGGCATGCATGACGCAATCGCGCGCCGCGCCACGCCGCGCCCGCCGCTGCCAGGGCCGCTCATCCCCCAGCCATGCGGCGCTGACGAGCCAATCGAACGTATCGCCCGCCAGGATCACATCGACCCGGTCGACAGGACGATACCCGCCGTCGCGCCGGATTCCGGCCCGCGCAGCCGACCGGCGGATACCGGCCAGGAATTCGGCGCACCGCGACCGCGAGGGCGGATCGACGAGCGTGCCGTCGGTGATCGACCAATTCGAGGTGACGACCAGCATTCCCCACCTGCCCCCTGCCAGCGAACCCAATAGCCGCCAGCACTAGGCATCGACCGTCAGGGTGGCCGCGCTCGACCCGGCGGCTCGGCGCCAGCGCGAAACTCTGCCGGTCGTGCCGGCTAGGGCAAGCGACAGGCTGAAGCCTGTCCTACGGGGACACGGGCGATAGGAACGATGTCGTGCAGACCGATTCGAGCGAGCCATCGAGGTCGGAGCCCGTCAGGATGGCCGTTGCCTTGGCGCTGGCAGGGGACGACAGGCGATACGACATTTCGAACGTTTCGGAGCCCCCCGGCGGGATGCTCTGGATCGAGTCGAAGGCGATCGTCGCGCCGTCGATCCTCACCCGCGACGGCCGCGGATCGCCGACGAGCCGGGCCTGATCGGGAATAACGACGACCAGATCGAGCCGACCGGAGGGCGCGCTGCCGTTGTTCGACACGGTGCAGACGATCGTCGTGGCCGCGCCCACCTCGACCGGATCATCCAGGTCGGCGATCGAGAGCCGAAGCCCTGCCTCGCGCGGAGTGCGCGGACGAGACGCGGTCGAACGCACCAAGGTGCAAGCCTCGTCGGCCACCATCACGCCGCCGGAGAGCCCGCTGAGAACGCCGCGGACGCAGGCCCGCGAGGCCGGCGAGTCACGATAACTCGACGCGGGCGCCTGCGGCCGGAGATTGATCTGCCTCCGCAACTGCCCACCGGGCTCGATCGCCGGAAGATTCCACGAGACGCTCGACGTGCCGAGCTTGTAGCCGTCGGACGCCTCGAGTGGCGAGAAGGCATTCTCCCACGAGAGTTCGAGCGTCGTGGCTCCGGATGCAACAGCGCCGGTATTGCGCACGGTCGCTACGAACTCAGCGACCGCGCCTGACGTTGCCTCGGCCGGGCCGGTGATGTCGAGTTCAAGTGTCGGCACGGCGGCGGGAGCCGTGGCCGTTGCCGTGAGCGGCGGTGCCGCCGTCTGCAACGGCTGTAACGCGGCCGGCGACGGCGTCATCTGCGGCACAGCCACAGGCAACGGCAGGGGATTCTGCACCACCGGAGCCGGAGCCGGAGCCGGAGCCGGAGCCGGAGCCGGCGGGGCGAAGACGGGGGCCGGAGCCATGAGCGGCGCTTGACTGGCCACGGGGGCAGGGGCGGTATAGCTCGGAGCCGTGGAGGGCGCCGGATTCGCGATCGGCGCCGGGGCGGTGTAAGGGGCCGGCTGCGTCACGGGCGGCGGAGTCGTCGCCGCCGCCACCTGCACGCATTCGGTCGCGCCGCCCATGTAGTTGTGCGCCTGGTCGAGAATCTCCACGCGATGGCACTGGCGGCCCGGCTCGTCGAGCGTGAAGTCGAGATTGAGCCGGCGGGTCGTGCCGGGCGCCAGGTCGATCGTCCCCCGCTGCTCGATCGGGCTTGCCGACGCCGCGTGGTGAAAACCCTTGTCGAAGTAATCGACCACCCGCAGCCCGTTGAGTTGCCGGCCGGCGCGGTTCACGAGCTCCACCTCGAATGTAACCTTCTCGCCGACCCGCGCTGCCAGCGGACCGGTGATGTTCACGAGCACGGGATCCTCTGCCCGCGCCGCACCAGCGATGCCGGCCAGCAGGCAGAGAACTCCGACGATGGGGCACAACCGACGTGAACGCATGCTCCGGCTTCCTCCCGAGGATCCTTTCAATTCGGGGGGAAAGCGTACCACGATCCCGCGCGGCCTGCCCACCTGCGATTTTGCCGGGGAATACCTGCCGTAGACCGCTTCGACAGGCTGAAGCCTGTCCTACTTTCAGCCGGAGGGAGGCGAGTGGGTCGGCGGAAGCTCGCCGAACGTATGCCATTTCGACCTTCTGAGGTCAGCAGCTTCGCAGGTCGTCAAGGGAGAAATGGCAGCGTGAAGGCGACTTCTGCCGCCCGCGAGCCAACGCCCTTCCAAAAATCGGCACGCTTTGAAGATCCGCTTCGGGACGAAGCGGTCTCCATTGGAGGAAGCGGCCTACGCGTGCAGCTAGCCGTCGGTGGACCGGTGGCGGACGATGTCGCCCTCCACCATGTAGATCACGTCCTCGGCGATGTTGGTCGCCATGTCGGCGATCCGCTCGATGTGTTTCGAGACGGAGTTCACGCGGAGCAGGTTCTCGACGTTCTCCGGGTGCTCCATGATTCCCTTGAGCACTTTGCGGCGGATCTGCTGCCGGTATTCGTCGACCGCGTCGTCCTCCTCGCGGACCTGGCGGGCGAGGGCCGGATCGGCCTGCACGACGGCGTCGAGCGATTGCTTCACCATCTCCTGGGCCTGCATCGCCATCGTGCGAATCTCCGGAGGCAACTCGCAGGGCTCGCCGTTGGCGAGCTGGGCGACCCGCTTGGCGATATTCTTGGCGAGGTCGCCCATCCGCTCGAGGTCGTTGTTGATCTTGAGCACGGCCACCACGAACCGCAGGTCGGCGGCCACGGGCTGGTAGAGCGCGAGGATCTTGAGGCACTCCTCCTCGACCTCCACCTCCATGCGATCGATCTGTTCGTCGCTGGCGGCCACACGCTGGGCCAGTTGCACGTCGCGTTTGATGAGCGCCGTGATCGACTTCGAGATCGCCTCCTCCACGAGCGTGCCGACGCGGAGGATTCGCTCCTTCAGTTGGTCGACCTGGCGCTCGATGTGCTTCGTCATGGGTTCACTGGAGGGCGGATCAGCCGAACCGGCCCGTCACGTAGGCTTCGGTCTCGCGGAGAACGGGCTTGGTGAAGATCTCGGTGGTAGGGCCGTATTCGATGAGCCGGCCGAGGTACATGAAGGCGGTGTAATCGCTCGAGCGGCTGGCCTGCTGCATGTTGTGGGTGACGATGAGCACCGAATAGCGGCCGCGAAGCTCTTGGATGAGGTCTTCCACCTTGCCGGTGGCGATCGGGTCGAGCGCCGAGCAGGGCTCGTCGAGGAGGAGCACCTCCGGCTCGGCGGCGATCGCCCGGGCGATGCAGAGCCGCTGCTGCTGGCCGCCAGAAAGACCGAGCGCGCTGTCGTGCAGCCGGTCCTTCACCTCGTCCCAGAGGGCCGCGCCCCGCAGGCTGAGCTCGCAGACCTCGTCGAGCACGCCGCGGCTGTTCTCACCGTCGATCCGCAGCGAGTAGACGACGTTTTCGTAGATGCTCATCGGGAAGGGGTTCGGCTTCTGAAACACCATGCCCATCCGCTTCCGCAGATCGATCACGTCCATCCGCGGGTCGTAAATCGAGTCGCCGTTGAGCCGCATGTCGCCGGTGATCCGCACGCTCTGTACGAGATCGTTGAGCCGGTTCACGCTGCGGAGCAACGTCGACTTGCCGCAGCCGCTCGGGCCCACCAGTGCCGTCACCTTGTTGTGGGGGATCGGCATCGTGATCGAGTGCAGCGCCTGCTTGGCGCCATACCAGAGATTGAACCGGTCGATCTCGAGCACCGGATGCTCGGCGAGCACCTGCTCGTGCACCTCGGCGGGCACCTCGCGGCCGGCGGCCACTGCCACGAGCCGGTCGCCCAGCCCCGGATCGGCTGGCCGGCCGACGGCGGCGGACTCGCGCGGGTGTTCGGTCGGCGCCTGCATGCGTGACGGGCTTTCTAGTGGCTGGTGAGAAGGGGCTGGCGAGTAGTGGCGGATGGCATCGGAATCATACCGGACGGCACGGGGGCGGCTCAAAACTGCTGGGCGACGAAGCGGCGTTTGAGGCGGGAGCGGAGCCAGATGGCGGCGAGGTTTAAGAGCGCGATGATCGTGACCAGCAAAAACGTGATCGTGAACACCATCGGCTGGGCGGCCTGACTGTTGGGGCTTTGGAATCCCACGTCGTAGATCAGGTAGGCGAGATGCATGAATTCCCGCTCCGGATGGACGAAGGGAAACGTGCCGTCGATCGGCAGATCGACGGCTAGCTTTTTCACGCCGACGAGCATCAGCGGCGCCACTTCGCCGGCGCCCCGGGCCATCGCGAGGATCAGGCCGGTCATGATGCCGGGGAGAGCCCGCGGCAACACGATCCGGCGGATCGTCTGCCATTTGCCGGCCCCGCAGGCATAGGAGCCCTCGCGCATCGAATTGGGCACCGCGGCGAGCGCCTCTTCCGTCGCCACGATCACGACCGGCAGCGTCAGGAGCGCAAGCGTGAGCGATGCCCACAAGAGCCCGCCGGTGCCGAACGTGGGCTGGCCGTCGGCCACGAGACTGGCCTTGAAGAAGAGGTCGTCGATGCCCGCGCCGAGCACGTAGCAGAAGAACCCGAGCCCGAAGGCGCCGTAGACGATGCTCGGCACGCCGGCCAGATTGTTGATCGCGATGCGGATGGCCGTGGTCACCGGCCCCCGCCCGGCATATTCGCGGAGATAGAGCGCGGCCAGCACGCCGAAGGGGGCGACCAGGATCGCCATGATGAGCGTCATCGCCACGGTGCCCCAGATCGCCGGAAAGACGCCGCCGGCGCTGTTGGCCTCCCGCGGGTCGTCGGTGAGAAACTCCCGCCACCGCGCCAGGTAGATGCCAAGCTTGCCCCACCAGGAGAGCCGGTTGGGCTGCCAGGCGTGCACGATGCCGTCGAGCGGCAGCGTGCGCTTTTCGCCCGACGCCGTCTCGAATTCCATGCCCCAGCCGGCGTTCTCCTGCCGCAATCGGGCGGCTTCCTGGTCAACCACCTCGAACTGCCCCGCGACCCGCTCCGTGACGGCCTGTTCGGCAGCCCGGGCGGCCACGCAGGCCGGGCTGTCGCGGCCCGACCGGAGGTCCGCCTGCACCACGGCCAGTCGCGCCGCGCGAAGCTGCCGCTGCAGGTCGCCGCGATCGTGCCGATCGATCCGCAGGGCCTGCCGCCAGCGGCGGCGGGCGTCGGGATGCAGCCGCTCGAACGCCTCCCACGTCTGGGCGGGCCCCTCGGCGATCACCTCGTCGCCGTGCACGAGCCGCGCAGGAAAACCATGAAACCGCCCCCCTTCGAGCCGCTCCACGGCCGTCGCCCATTCCGGACGCTTGCTCGCCGCGATCTGCGAGTCGTCGAACCACTCGTAGTGGCTGCCGGTCAGTTCGAAGTTTTCCGATCGCACCAGCCGCCGCGGCCCCTCTGCGGCCTGCTCGCGGCTCGTGATCTCGCCGAGCGTCTTGCGGCCATCGACGAGCTCGACGAGTTCGAGCGGCTGCGGCCAAAACGTGCTCGCGCCGCGGAAGACGATGAAGACCAATAGCCCCGTGATCATCGCGAGCGCCGTGGCCAGCGCGCCGCCGGTGAGCCACACCCAGGGCTCGCCCTGCGCGGTGACATTCGTGTAGGCGCTTCGCAGCCGGCGCCGCCCGCCCTTCGCGCCCGCCGAGGCAGGTATCGCATCAGAGCTCATGCGACCTCCTCCGGAAACGCTGCCTCACGATCTCGGCCGCGGTATTGACGACGAACGTCATCGCGAAGAGCACGAGCGCCGCGAGGAAGAGCACGCGGTAATGCGCGCTGCCGCGGGCCGCCTCCGGCAATTCGGTGGCGATCGCGGCGGAGAGCGTCTGAAATCCATTGAACAGGTTCCACCCCATGAGCGGCGTGTTGCCCGCCGCCATCAGCACGACCATCGTCTCCCCCACGGCCCGGCCCAGCCCGATCATGACCGCGGAGAAGAGGCCGCTGGCCGCCGCGGGCACGATGACCCGCACCGCGGTCTGCCAGGGCGTCGCCCCGGCGCCCAGCGATGCGCTGCGCAGATGGTCGGGCACGCTCGAGAGCGCATCGTCGGCGATCGTGAACACGAGCGGGATGATGGCGAAGCTCATGCCGATGGCCACGATCATGGCGTTGCGTTGCACGTAGGTGCCGAAGATGCCGCCGCGGGTGTCGAGCCGCAGGGCGTCGCAAAACATCGCCGCGGCCGTCGCGATCACGATTGCGAGACAGATGCCCACGAGAAAGGTGCCGAGCGACGCAAGCGCCGCCTGGCCGCGCGACCAGCTGGCGGTCTTCCGCCGCAACCACGGGCTCACGAAGCGGCCGCAGATCATCGCCGCCGTGATCCCGGCGAGCGGCAAGAGCGCGAGCACCCAGCCGCCGAGCCCACTGCCCCCGCGGCCGTCGAGCCAGCCCCGAAAATCCCCTTGGAAGAGCAGCTGCTCGATGAGCGGCGCGGCCCCCCGCGCCGCGAGCACGCCGGCCGGCAACGCGACCAGCGCGATCACCGGCAGCCGCCAGGCACCCAGGATGCTCCGCCAGCCCGATGGCAGCAGTTGCCAGAGATGCGCGCCCAGGAGCAGCGTGAGCGGCACGGTAAAGAACCCGGTGATCACGGCCATCGCCGCCGGCTCGACCAACGGTGCGAAGACAAGGCCCGCGATGAATCCCAGCACCACGCTCGGCAGGCTCGCCATCATCTCGATCGTCGGCTTGACCCGCGCCTTCCACCGCGGATGCAGAAACTGGCTCGAGTAGATCGCGGCGAGAATGGCGATCGGCGTCGCGAAGAGCATGGAATAGAGCGTGGCCTTGAGCGTGCCGAAGATGAGCGGCACGAGACCGAACTTGGCCTCGAACGACTCGTGTCCGGTCGTCTCCCAGGCGTGCACGGCGCCGGGATAGTTTTCGTACCACACCCGGCCGAAGAGCCCGCGAAACGAGATCTCCGGATAGCCCGGGTCGAATGCCCAGGCTCCGACTCCGCGGGCGTCGGCGGCGAGCAGCCTATTCTCGCGGGGCGAGACCAGCAGCAGGTCGGCCGGCGCGGCGAGCCTGCCCGCCCCTCGGCCATCGACTGTCAGCACGGTCGAGCCGGCCGTCGACTGGAGCAGCCGAATCCGCCCCGAGGCGTCGGCCGCCGCAATGAGACGCGACCGCGGCGATCCGGCCAACGCCGTGATGGCGGCGGCCGGAAGGGTGGCGGCGGCCGCTCGGGTGCCGGCGGCCGGAAAGGTCGTGGCTGCCGCCATCCGCAGGCCGTCCGCGGCCGCGGCATCGTCGGCCCGGGTCGTGAAGTAGATCCGCACGGCACCAGCGGAATCGCCGACGGCCAACGCATTGCCGCCGAAGAGCCGCGCGACGGCGGTGACTTTCGCGGGGCCCGGGGCGACGTCGAACGTCTCCATCAAGACCGGCTCCTCAATCGAGCGGATCGCGTGCCGCCGAGCGCTCCCATCCTCATCGATCACGAAGAGCTGGTCGCCGAGTTCCGAGACGCGGACGAAACGCGCCGTGCCGGCGTCTCTCCCCGCGGCCGGCTCGATCGTCGTGCCGGAAGACTCGGAGACGATCTCGTCGGTGAGGAGGTTGCGCCGGCTCGTGATCGACTCCACCCGCACGCGGCCGTTGACGTCGAGCGCCGCCACGAGCGGCCCGCCCGAGGCCTGCGTGACATCGACGTCCACGATCCGCCCATCGAGCGCCCGCGACGGCTCGCCGGCAAACTCAGCCACCAGACGGATGCGGGCATGGCGGTCATTGCCACCGCGCAAGATCACGCTGTCGCCCGAACGCCGCACCTCGCCCAGCCGTAGCTTGCCCACGTCGGCAGGAAGATCGCCGGCGGCGAGGAATGACGATTCGAGTCCGAGGCGGCCCGTCCGCACCGAGCCGTCCGCGTAGCCCACCACCGCCTGCAGCGTCGTCGGCTGCACGCGGATCGCGGTGGCACCGGCCAGACCGGTCTCGGACGCATCGCGGTCGATGAGCGACGCGCCGTCCGCGGTTCCGAAGAGCCGGATGCGGCCCCCCGCAGCGTCGCCGTCCCCGTCGAGGAGCCAGCCCACCGCCCCGGTCTCGTCGGTGCCGAGGGCCGACGCGGTCGAGGGATCGTGCGCGAGCGGCGTGGCATGCTCGAACGCGATGCGGGCGGAGCGAAAGAGCGGCAGCGCCACGGCGAGCAGAAACAGACCGACGAGCAGCACGGTCACGATCGTGCCGATGCCACCCAGTGTGATCAGGATGCGCGCGAGCGTGTCACCCGTCTTCACCCAGGAGTGGGTGCTGCGTCGCCGCGCCCGACCTGTGAAGGTGGCCTTCGTATTCATGCCCGCAGGGAGCCTCGAAGCGTTGGCTGGGGGGCGCGGGTCACTGGCCGCCCAAGCCGACGCTCTCGAGCGCCCGCTTCGCGATCGGCGCGGTGACCGGCAGATAGCCGTCCTTCTTCACGTCGGCCTGTCCCTCGGCGCTGAGCATGTAACGGATGAACTCGCGGCGGAGCGGGTCGAGCGTGCTTCCAGGCTTGTAATTGACGCTCATGAAGAGCTGCCGAGCAAGGGGGTACTCGCCGCTGTAGGCGAATTTCGGCTCTGGCGGGATCGGGGAGCCGCTCGGCTTGGCGGCGAGCGGCACGGCCCGCACGTCGGC
>JBIIOK010000004.1:0-57447 GCA_044336985.1 Pirellulales bacterium
TGGAAGGCCACGAGCCAGCGGAACGTGACCGGATCGATCGAGGCATCGAGGTGCCGGAGCTGCGCTCCCGCGACGAGCTGCACGTAGGAGGCGATCACGAGGCCGGCGGCCCCGACGCGGGCGGCGAAGGTGCGTGGTCCGGGCGGAGACGACGGCAGCTCAACTGCCTCGGCCTTCCGCGCCGCGCCGCGGGTGAGCGTGGCGACCGCGACCGCCACGGCGAAGAAGAGCGGGCCGGTGCAGGCATGGATCTTGGCGACGGTCTTATCGTCGAGGAGTACGCGGGCGCCACCGAGCAGGCCCTGCACGATCACGAGCACGACGGCCGCCGCGGTAAGGGCACGCACCGCCGGCGAGCGGCTCGTCCGCCAGACCACCGCCGCGAGCACGAGCGAGATCATCCCCACGAGCGCGCCGAGCAGCCGATGGCCGTGCTCGAGAAACAGGTCCCACGGGCCCCAAAACCACTCGGCCCAGGGAAAGAGAAACATGTTGCGGCCATACGTCGCCGGCCAATCGGGCACGGCCATCGCGGCTTCGTAGGTCGTGACGAGCGCCCCGAAACAAAGCAGCACCGCCGTCACCGCCACGAGCAGGCAGGAGATGAGATGCGACCAGTTGAAGGAGCGAAGGCTTGAAATCTGAGGCATGTTGTTTCTCGACCCATCACCCTCGAGCCCTCACCCTCGCCCCCTCACCCACGGGGAGACGAGGGGATCGGCAGAAGCTCGACGAGCGTTAGGAACTTCCGACCTTCTGAGGAAGGAATCGCCGTAGGTCGTCAGCGGAGGAAGTTTCTCCGCGAGGCGACTTCTGCCGATCCCCGAGTCGGGTTTCCAGTATTTGGGGTGGACCGCCGAAGGTCCTTGCTTGCGCTGCGGGCTTCCGTAGAGATCTCCGGTTCAGTGCGCGGCGGCAGCCGCAGCCGCCGCGGCCGCGTTTGGCGGGTCGGTCTGCATCAGATGATCCTTCTCCACGCCCGGCACCGAATACTCGTAGGGGCCGCGGTAGACCACCGGCTGGAAGTCGAAGTTGCCGTGGCCCGGCGGGCTCGGCGCCGTCCACTCGAGCGTGTTGGCGTTCCACGGATTCCGGCCGGCGACCGGGCCGAAGAACATGCTCCAGAAGAAGTTGATCGCGAAGATGATCTGCGAGGCGACCATGCCGATGGCGCACCATGTCATGAAGGCGTTCATCGGCTGCAGGTGATGGAACGTCTCGTAGTGGTAGGCGTCGGCGAGGCGGCGGGGGAAGCCGACGGCGCCGAGGATGTGCATCGTGAAGAAGGTGCCGTTCATGAAGATGAAGGTGAGGAAGAAGTGGACCTTCCCCCAAAACTCGTTCATCGTGCGGCCGAACATCTTCGGGAACCAGTAATAGATGCCGGCCCAGACGCCCATCGCCGTGCCTGCGAAGAGCACGTAGTGGAAGTGGGCGACGATGAAGTAGGTGTCGTGGATGAAGATGTCGACCGGCGTGGCTGCCATGAAGATGCCCGAGAGCCCGCCGATGATGAACATCGAGACGAAGGCGAGGGCGAAGAGCATCGACGTCGTGAACTGGATCTTGCCGCCCCAGACGGTGCCCAGCCAATTGAACGTCTTCACGGCGCTCGGCAGGGCGATCATCATCGTCGACACCATGAACGTGATGCCGAGGGCCGGGTTCATGCCCGAGATGAACATGTGGTGGCCCCAGACGATGAAGCCGAGGCCGGCGATGCCGGCGATCGAGTAGACCATCGGGCGGTAGCCGAAGAGCGGCTTGCGGGCGAACGTGGTGAGGATGTCGCTCACCATGCCCATCGCCGGCAGGATCATGATGTAGACGGCCGGGTGGCTGTAGAACCAGAAGAGGTGCTGCCAGAGGAGCGGCTGGCCGCCGCCGGTGGCCTGCATCCAGTTGTTGACGACGTTGCCTTCCGGCGAGAAGAAGCCAGTGCCGAGCGTGCGGTCGAAGAGCTGCATGAAGCCCGCGGCCGTCAGCACCGGCAGCGCGAAGGCCTGGAGCACGGCGGTGATGAACATCGCCCAGATCGTCATCGGGAGG
Organism: Pirellulales bacterium; assembly: GCA_044336985.1. Classification (GTDB taxonomy): domain Bacteria; phylum Planctomycetota; class Planctomycetia; order Pirellulales; family UBA1268; genus RGVT01. Next base: position 2,050 of record JBIIOK010000004.1, read on the forward strand.
CGAAACATCGTCATGCCGGGGGCCCGCATGAGGATGATCGTCGTCATGTAGTTGACGCTGCCGAGCATGCTCGAGACGCCCACCATCGTGAGGCCGATGAGCCAGAGCGTCTGGCCCCAGCCACTGCCGGGGGATGACGCCACGTTGGTCGAGAGCGTGGGGTAGCTCGTCCAGCCGCTGGAGGCCGCCCCGCCCTCCACAAAGAAGCTGGCTCCGAACGCGATGAAGGCCGGCCACATGAACCAGTAGGAGAGCATGTTAAGCGTCGGAAACGCCATGTCGTCGGCGCCGATCATGAGCGGGATCAGGAAGTTACCGAAGGCGCCCGCGAGGATCGGGATGATCACGAGGAAGATCATCACGGTGGCATGCATCGTGAAGAGCATCGTGTAGAACTCGGGCGCCATCTGGCCGCCCTCCTGGGCGAAGAGCTTGCCGAGCACCGGCACGTCGGACCACGGCCAGGCGATCTGCCAGCGGACGGCCAGCGCCAGGAGCCCGCCGATCAGGAACCAGACGAGCGTCGAGAAGAGGAACTGCAGGCCGATGACCTTGTGGTCCTTCGAGAAGACATAGGTCGAGAGAAACTCGGCGACGGGCCGCGGCTTCCGCGCGGGCGGAAGGTGAGCGGTGCCGTGAGCCACAGGGGATGCGGTGGCGGTGCTCATGGGGATGGTCTCCTTCGGTTCGTGCCTGTCAGTTGTGTCGGATCAGTTTTGGGCGACCGCTTCGGCCGGATCGGGCTCCGGTTGCGTCGCCTCTTGTCGTGCGTATTGGGTCTCGAGCCAGCGGTCGAAATCCTCGCGGGATTCCACGGTCACGCGGCCCTTCATCTTGTAGTGGCCCCAGCCGCAGAGTTCGGCACAGACGATGTCGAACTGCCCGTTTTCTGTGGCCTTGAACCACACCGGGATCTTCATGCCCGGCACGGCGTCCTGCTTGATCCGCAGGTTGGGGATGAAGAAGCTGTGGAGCACATCCATGCTCTTGAGCTGGACGAGGATGTCCTCGTCGGCCGGCACGTGCATGTCGTTGACCAGAAAGAGGTCGTCTGCCGTGCCCAGCGTGCCGTCGCGGCCCGGGTAGCGGAGCCGCCACTCGAACTGCCGGGCCACGACCTCGACCGTGGGCGCCATGGCCGGCCGCCGCATCTTCACGTCGGCCCAGGTGTTCATCTGGTAGATCGCCAGAAAGAGCAGCGTGGCCGCCGGGATGATCGTCCAAACCACCTCGAGCGTGTGGCTGCCGTGGATGTATTTCGCCGGACCGTTGTTCTTGGCGGCGTCGTACTTCCAAAGGAACCAGAAAAGCATCACCTCCGTGGCGATGAAGACCACTCCCGTCAGCCCCAGGATGAAGTAAAAGAGGCCGTCGATCGCCTTGCCGTGCTCCGAGACGTCCTTTGGCAGCCAGACGTCGATGGCCGGCGCGATGGCGAAGGTCGCCACGCCGAGCACCGGAACGGCGAGAAACAACAGGCTCCAGAAGATTCCTGAGAAGCGGCTGCCCACTGGTTTGGTCTCCTGCCGGATGCGTGTCGGGGAATGCGTTCAGAATCGGTCGCGGGCGACCATCGGGCGGTCGGCCCCGAGCTCGCCGTCGAGCTCGTAGGGAAGCGAACGGACGTAGTTGACGATGTGCCAGATGTCTTCGGGCGAAATCGTGCCCTTCGCCGCGGGCATCGGTGCGCCGTTGATGCCGGCATGGATGCGGTAGTAGAGGTCGAGCGGGCGGCGGCCGCCGCGGTAGATGCCCTGCCGCAGGTTGCGGGGCGGGATCGTCCGCGGCGCGAGCGCGTCGCCGTCCAGGACGGCGTGGAACTTGTCGAGCCAGGCGAGCTGGGCCCGGTATTCGGCGGCCTCGTCGGGGCTCATGCCCGCCGTGCTTGTTTCCTTCGCCTTGGAAGAGGTGCTCTTCACCTCCTTGTCGATCTCGACGATCGCCTTGTTCCAGTCGTCGTAGTCGTTGGCCTGGCCGTCACCGAGGCCGGTGACGCCGTGGCACTTCACACAGTTGGCCTTGTCGCCGTAGAAGAGCTCCTTGCCCTTGGCGATCGAGGCGACGAGGTCGATGTCGGCCGGCATCTCAGGCACGGCGATCCGCGCGTCGGCGGCCGCCTTCCACTTTTCGGCGACGGGCGCGAGCGTCTCGTCAACGAGAAATTCACGGGTCTCGGGGAGATTGCCCTGGGCATCGTCATCGAGTTCGAAGAATGCCCGCATGAGCGCGAGCTCCGTCTCGCCGCGGATGCTCAGGTACTTCACGTATTCCGCAAGGGCTTCCACCTGGGCCTCGGGCAGGAGCGCGAACGACGGCATCGACGTGCCTGCGATGCCTTTGTGGAGAATGCGGACGAGATCGGCGTGGGTCGGCTTGTCGGCCCGCTCCGTGCTCTTGAACTTGAAGACACCGGGGCGGTAATCGCGCGGGTAGGGGTTCAGGAAGGCGGCCGTCGGCCCGAGCCCATCGCCGGTGATGCCGTGGCAGTGGGCGCAGTGCTCGCGATAGAGGCCGTTCTTGCGGCCGACGATGTCGCTGCGGACGGGGCCGGCTGCCAGCCGCAGTTTCGCCTCATCGAGGCCCGTTTCGGGCAGGGCGACCGGATCGTCGGGCGTGCCGAACATCGCCAGGAGCACCGTGGCGACCTGCTTCTCCTGCGCCGGCGTCAGCCGCTGCTTCGTGGCCTCCACCATGTTGGGGCGAAAGGATGCAGCGGGCGTCGTGCCGCAGCCGACGGCAACGACGAGGCAGCCGAGCGAACAGGCGATCCAAAGCGGGCGGAGGGAGTATGCCATGGTCATGCGCGGGGTTGTTATCAGGTGCCGATGGCGGATGCCGGAACCTCGAGGGTTCCGAGATCCTTGACTTCGTCTTGTTCGAGCTTGATCTGAAAGCGGCCCTTGGGCGTCCACTTGAGGTCGGGTTTGTCGAGCCCGACGGCGCCGTTGGGACCCGTGGACCGTTCGTGCCAGACCTGCAGTTCGATCGTCTCGCCGGCCGGCAGATCGGGGATCGAGAAGGAGCCGTCAGCCGCCGTCACGGCCACGTAGCCGTCCTTGCGAAAAACAGCGTAGGCCTTCATCCATGGATGGATGTTGCAGGTGACCATCGTCGGCATGCCGGTCTCGCTCTCCGGCTTGTAGATGGTCCCCTGCCCCGCCGGGACGAGCTGATTGAACGCCGTTCCCGCGATGTTGGTGTTGTGGCCGATCGGGTCGCTATTCCTGACATCGATCGGCTGCCCGACGCGGGCGGCAAACACGGGGGCGAGAAACTCGCACTGCTTCTGGTCGAAGACCAGCGGCGTTTCCGGAACGGGGTTTTTCACGCGGCTCGCCTTCCGGGCGAAGACGACGACGTTTGCCAGGCCCTTCGTCGATGGGTCGACGAGCAGCGACCGGTCGAGCAGCTTCATGCCGGCCTTGGAGCAGACCTCGGTATCTTTGTCGGCGACGAGCGGCTTGGGGGCGCCGGGATCACCCGCGAAGACGAATCGCCCCTTGAGCGTGCCCCAGCCGGTACCGGTGGAGGCGGCGGCCTCGCCGGTCGCAGCTGCACCGCCAGTGCTCGCGAGCGTGACTCGCAATTGCTTCGCGGCCTCGGCGTCAGCCGTGGGGGCTGCGACGCGATCGGCCGTGCACCCGGAGGCGACGGTGATCGCTGCCGCGAGACAGACGACGGAAAAACTACTTGTTGAACAGGCTTGCATCGAGAACCATCTCTCCCAGATCGTTGTCGCCGGCGGCGACCTTCACCTTCTTGCGTCCCTTGGCGATCTTCTCGGCCTTGCCGCCGACCGTGACCTCGCCGATGTAGCCGGCCTTTTCGTGCCAGAGTTGCAGTTCGAGCTCGCCGCCGGCCGGAACATTCTTGATCTCGAACGAGCCGTCGGCCTTGGAGACGGCCGCATATGGATTGGGCCGCACGACGAGCCACGACTTCATCCACGGGTGGATGTTGCAGGTCACCTGCGCGGGGATCGCCTCGTCGTTCGAGAACGTGATCGTCGTCTCGCCGCCGGCGGGGATCAGGCTGTTGGAAGGCGGGTTCTTGATCGTGGCGACGTTGCTGTTGTGACCGACGGTGTCGGAATTCTTGAGCACGAGCGTCTGTCCGGTCTGCACGAACGCGACGTGCGGGTTGAACCGGCAGTCCTTGTTGTCGAGGAGGATCTTCTCGCTCTTCGTGGCAGCGAGGTCGGGGTGAACCTTGACGGCCTTGTCGCGGACGAAGACGACGACGTTGGCCACGCCCTTGTCGGCGCCGACGACCATCTCCTCGCTGAGCAGTTTGTGCTTGCCACACACCTCGACGTCCTTATCGGCCTTCAGTTCGGAGGCCGTGGGCGCGGCGCCGCCGAACGTGAAGCGGCCCTTGAGCGTGCCCCACTCTTCCGCCGAAGCGGCGAAAGGACAGGCGGCGAACGCGACGGCAGCCATCGTGGCGACAGCGGGCAGGCGGAAGATCATGGCTCTTCTCCGAAGTGGCAAAGGGGCGATCGGCGGAATGAACCGCCACATCAGTTTAGCGCGACGCCCGGCTGGCGGGAGACGTTCTGGCGGGGGGCTGGCGGTTGGGACGCATTTGGCGGGGACTCTTGGCCGGCAGGGACGGCCGCCGACGGCCGAGCGGTGGCCGGGGCCGCCGGAGTCTGCCGGAGATAGGCCTCGAGCGAGAGGCTGCGCTTGGCGAACAGGTCGTAGTGCATGAGCAGGTCGGTGAGCGCGTCGAGCTGCTGCTCGCTCGTGCCCCGGTAGAGGTCCTGGCTCACCGGCTTGTCGAACGGAATGTTCACGGGCATGCCCGTGTAGGGCAGGAACCGCTTCGGATTGGCGATCCAGTCGTGGACATACCCTGGCCGCAGCCGTTCGTGCACCCGCTCGAGCTGCGGGGCAAGCGCCTTGGGATTGCCCGGCGGGGCATAACTCCCCACGAGGTGGCACTTCACGCAGTAATTGTTGTTGGTGACGATCTTCATCGCGCCATCGAGATGGCCCGGTGCAGACTGCTCCTTCGCCATGACCGAAGACTCGTCGAGCCGCGGATCGTAGACATACGGATATTCGGACCCGTCCACCGCGGCGAAGTAGTTGACGAGCGCCGCCGCCTCCGACGACTGGAAGTTGAACTTCGGCATCCTCATCACGGCGGGCGGCCGGATCGGATGCGGGTTGAGCAGGAACTTGTGCAGCCAGCCCGACTGCACCTTGCGTCCCTCACCGACGAGCGGCGGAGGCAGCCAGCCCCAGGCGTCATCCGGCTTCACGTTCGGATTCACCTGCTTCTCGTCGGCAATGACCACCGGGAAAAGCTGGCGGGCGAGGTCGCCACCGCGGGCCGGGTAATGCTTGCCGGCGTGGATCGCATTCTCCGGCACCATGATGTTTTGTCCGCCCACGATGCGGGCCTCGCCGTCCACGAGCGCGTCGTGCCAGAGCATCACCTGCCGGTGGGGAACGACTTCGGTGTCGCCTTCTTCGACCGGAACGCCATCCTCATCGACGAGCTGCGGCTTGCCGGTGACAGGGTCGAGTACCGGCATGCCGACGAGCGTCGTATGGCGGCGGCCCTGGCGGTCGGTGACGAGCGATTTCTCGGCCTGTTGCGGCGTGAAGTGAGGCGACAGGAATGGGTAGTCGGCCACGGCCTGGGCCGGACCGAGCGATTCGGGCTGGTAGCGGAGATCCCAGCGATCCATCTGCAGAGTATGGCAGCCGCCGCAGTTGTAGCGTTCGGCCACGACGAGCCCGTTCAGACGGGCCTCCTCGCGGGGCGACGGCTTGTAGATGAACTGTGGAGCCGGTGGCTCGGCCACCAGGCCGAGCACGAACGTCATCACCGCCTCGCGCTGTTCCGCGTTGAACGGGAACTGCGGCATGCGATACCGCTCGTTGTAGCTCTTGTTCTCCGCCTTCTTGTAGTCGTAACTCCGCGGCTGGCGCAGCTTCTGCCAGAGGAAGCCCTCGCGCTCGTGGGCGAGGAGCTTTTCGAGGAAGAAGCCCGTGTCGGGATCGACCGATTCCGGCGTCACATGCTTGGCGGCGGGCGCAGCGTAGGCGAGTTCCGGGGCCAGCGGCTCGTCGGCCGGCGACTTCCCGTCGGCGGCGTGCGGGGCCTCGGAGGCATGCCCGTGATGGCCGGCGGAACCGTGGTGCCCGCCCGCACCGTGGCCGTGCTCGAGCTGGTGCATCACGAAGTGGGCGGCCTGCTCGAAGGCGATCTTTGAGGGCTCCTTGCGGCCCCAGTCGGCGAGCGCCGCCCCTGCCGCCTTTCCATCCTCGAAGCCCGGGATGTCGTGGCAGGAGTAGCAGGCGAGCTTGGCGATCGTCTTCTTGCCGATGTAGTTGAGCAGCGTGGCATCGCGTTGCGGTCCGGCCAGGCCGGCGAGCATCCGCTCGTCGCCCTGGATCGTGGCCTGCTCCGGTCCGAGCCCGTTCTTCAGAACCTGCTCGGCCTTGGCGGCCGTGAAGCGATCCTTCAGATACATGAGCGCGAGCTCTTCCGTCGCCTTCCGTTCCTCGGCGGTGAGCGAGTTGGCCGCCGGCACGTCGGCCGGCTTCCAGTTTTCCGTCGAGCCCATGAGGTAGGCCGTGGCGTCGGCGGCGGGATCGCTCACCTTGCCGTCGGCGAGTGTCACCGGCTCGAGCAGGACGTTCGGCATGATCGTCTTGGGGTGGTAGCGCGCCGGCTCACGCAGCCAGCTGTAGAGCCAGGCCGGACCGTTGGGATGCGATGCCGTCTTGGCGCCGATCCGCGAGAGATTCGGGCCGTGGGTGCTCTTCGACTCGGGGAAGTCGGCGTGCTGGTGGCAGGCAAGGCAGCCGCGGACCTGGAACACCTTTCGGCCGCGCTCCACGTCCGGAGCCGCGGTGATCCCCTCGTAGGGCTTCACATACTCGAACGGCGCGCTCGCCGCGAGCATGTAGTTGATCATCGAGCGGATCTCGATCGGCTCATAGCGCTTCGACTCCTCGAGCCCCTTGCCTTCGAGGTGCTCCCAGAGCCCGAAGAACCGCGGCATCTTCGTCGAGGGGCGGAAGTCCTGCGGATTGCGGAGCCAGGAATAGAGCCAGTCGAAGCCGACCTTGCTCGCCACGTGCCGCAGGCTCGGGCCGACCTTGGGCAGCGTGCCGGGCGTCTCCGGATCCTTCAGGATCGCCGCCAATTCGTGGGAACGCTTCGAGAGCTTGGCATCGCCGCCGGCGGCCGCGTCGCGTTCGATCGCATCGCGCAGCCGCTCCCGCGAAGCGGAGCCATCGGGGCTGGAGCGGACGTCCTCCACCCAGCGGGCCACGGTGTCGCCCATGGACGCAAGGCCCGGATCGACCGCGAGGGCCTCGGCCACCTCGTGGAAGTTGGGCGCCAGACGCATGTCGGGGCCGATTCGCTTCTCGGGGCCGGACCAGCCGTTGATTTCGTGGCAGCCATAGCAGCCATACTGCCGGATCACATGGTAGCCCTCGACGAGCTTCGGCGCCGGCGGCTCGGGGAATTTTTCGCTCGGCTCGAGATCGACCACCTGGTGGTGGCACTTCAGGCAGCTCGACTCCTCGAACCGCTGCGGCAGCATCGGAAAGATCCAGTGGTGGTTGTTGAACCAGCCATGCTCGTCGTGCCACTCGTGCGCCTGCTTGGGCGTGTTGGGCGTGTGCGACGACCACTTGAAGCTGGTGGCGCTCCCCTGCCCCTGGTGGCAGACGGTGCAGCCAAAGGTCTGCATCGGGTGCGGGCTCGTCGAGCCGACGAAGAGGTCGAGCCGCGGATGCGTCGAGTAGGGCTGCGGCACGCCCCGCTGCACGACGAGGTCGAGCGGTTTGCCCCAGGCGGGGGTCTCGAGCAGCGATGCCATCGCCACCCGGCGGGCCAGCGTCTTGCCGCCGCCGATGTCGGCGATCACGTCGCCCGGCATCAGGCCGGCCGCGGCGGCCGGCGACTCCGGCAGCACCATGCTCACGGTCGGGGCTTCTTGACGGAAAAGGCCGCGGGGGGCGAGGCGAAATCCGTAGGCAGCCTCCAGCTGGTCGTTTTCGTCACCTTCGGACTTCGGCGCCGCTGCCGGCGTCGGCAGGGAGACGGCCACCGCCTTTTGATCGTCGTAGGCCGGCTCCGTTGGCGAGCCCGGGAGCGACTTGTCCATTCCCTTGTGGCAGGTGGTGCAGCGATCGAACCGGGCAACGTCGCGGAAGTTGTTGTTGAGCGTCAGCTGCGGGAGCCAGATCTGGTCGACCCGCAGCGGGCCGTTGAAGGCGTCGAGCACCGGCAGCTCGAGCACGGTCTTGCCGACGTTCGGAGACCGGTCCTTGAGCGTCTTGGAAAGCGCAAGCAGCTTTTGGCGGTGGTCGGCAAGCGACTTCGCGGCAACGTCCTCGCCGGCGGTGAGCTGCCGCAGCAGCCCCTCGAGCGTCTTGCGGTGCGTGTTGGCGGTCTGGTTCTCGAGCGTCGCGGACGCCACCTCGGCCCGCTTCGCGTCGGCGACGGCGAGCAGCGCAGCCAGTTTCTCCTCGGAGGCATTGTCGGCGACGGCGAGCTCGTAGTCGGCGCGGTTCTTGTCGAGCTCGGCCTTGCGGAGCTTGAGCTCGCCGGCCCGCAGGTCCTCGCGAAACTTCGCCCGCTTCGCGATGTCGCGGAGCCGCTCGAGCAGATCGCCCCGTAGGGCCAGCCGTTCGGCGGGATCGGTCTGATTGCGCAGCGTGTCGACGTCGAGCTGGGCGCGGTCGGCCGCCTCGGCATCGGCCGGCACCGTGCGAACCTGATCGAGGAAGGTCTTCACGAGGGCCGGATCGAGATCGGCGCGGCGGGCCTCGGCAAGGACCGCGTCGAGTTCCTGCGTCTTCTCGGCGAAACCCCGTGAATCCTGCTCATCGACCCGCGCGGCGGCCGACCACGTCTCGAGCGACCGGAACTCCCGCTGGTATTTCTTCCACGGCCGGTTGTGGTCGACGGCCAGCATCACGACCGTGGCGAGCAGGAGCAGCAGTGCCGCCACGCCGAAGACGACGTGCAAGATCTTAAGATTACGCCAAGTCTGTTCTGTTGCGGGCATGGGTCAGAAGTTCAGCGAGAATTCGGGGATGCTCACGATGTATTTCAGGTTCAGCGTCCAGCGCAGGATCATCTTGAGCGGAAGCGAGAGCATGAGCAGCATCAGGTTCGCCATGATCATGTAGCGGATGAAGCCCATCTTCTGGTAGAAGCCGCGGAAGACGGTCACGGCGAGCAGGGGCGGCAGCAGCAGCAGGTAGGCCCCGAGCACCACCAGCCCGGGCGCCTCGCGAAGGAGGATGGTGCCGATCTGCGTCAGTGTGCCGGCGCCCTGCGGGGCCCGCGGCAGCGGCCGATCGAGCAGGTTCACCCAGAACATCTGCGGCAGGTCGACGTTGTTGAGCACCTCGACCTTGTAGGGCGTCCAATATTCGAACGGCCCGTAGAAATTCCAGTTGGGGCCGCGGAGGAACGTGCCGAGGATGATCAGCGTGATCCAGAGTTCGAAGAACCCGAACTGGTAGACGAGATAGCTGAACTTCCGCTCCTCGATCGAGTAGTAGCCGTTGCCCTTCTTGTTGAAGTCGAGATAGGGCATCGCCATCAGGCCGAAGACCACGAGGCTCGGCAGCACGACGCCCGCATACCAGGGATCGAAGTAGACAAGCATCTCCTGGAGGCCGAGGAAGTACCACGGAGCCTTCGAGGGGTTGGGCGTCTTCACGCTGGAGGCCGGCTCCTCGAGCGGGGCCGGGAGGAAGATCGCCCAGACGAGCAGGAAGGCCGACACGGCCACCATGCAGATGAGCTCCGTGTAGACGAGGTCGGGCCACACGAGCACCTTCTCGTCGTCGAGTTTCTCCATCGGCGGCAGTCCCTGGGCGATCCGTTCGTCGTTGACGACGGCCTGCTTGGTGGCCACCCAAGTGAAGAACGCCAAGAGGAACACGAGCCCCACGATCGGCACGTTGTCGGGCTTCATGACGATCGCCGCGAAATTCTCGTCTGCCATCGAGAGGCCCATCAGCACGAGCGCCGCGTTGAACACCGACCAAGCCGCCATCGGCTTCACGAAGAACTTGCGAAACACGAACAGGATCGTGAACAACGCGGTGGTGCCCAGCGTGTAGAGCACCGGCCCCGAGAGCTTGTTGACGAGATTGCGGACGCTCAGCGGCAACCCGGGCACGAGGGACTCCGAGCCGGAGAGCGCCAGGCTCGCGAGGATCATCATGGCGCCGGAGAACACGGCCCAGGTGATGGCCCAGCCCGGTTTGCCGTGCTTCCGCCAAAGGAGCAGCGCGGCGATCGCGTTCATGATCGCCAGGCAGGTGTAATACGAGCCGAGGAAGCCGGAGACGTCCTTGAGGAACAGGCCGTTGGAATGCATGGGGTGGGTTTACAGCGGGCCGCTGATGCCGCCGTCCTTTCGCACGCGCCAGAAGTGGATGGCCAGCAGGAGCGCGACGGCCAGGGGGATCGCGATGCAGTGGAGCACGTAGAAGCGATTGAGCGTCTCCTCGCCCACGAACCGGGCGCCGAGCAGGCCGAACCGCGCGTCGGAGGCGTCGGTGATCATGTCGATGCCGCCGATGGTGAGGAGCTGCTGGCCCGGGCCCTCGTAGCCGAGGATCGGCGTGGCACGGGCCATGTTCGAGCCGACCGTGATGGCCCAGATCGCCAGCTGATCCCACGGGAGAAGGTAGCCGGTGAACGAGAGCAGCAGCGTGAGCAAAAGCAGGATCACGCCGATCACCCAGTTGAACTCCCGCGGCGGCTTATAGCTGCCGGTGAGGAACACGCGATACATGTGCAGCCAGGTGGTGATCACCATCGCGTGGGCGCCCCAGCGATGAAGCTCCCGCAGGATGCCGAGGCTCGTCACGTCGCGCAGGGCGAGGATGTCGTTGTAGGCCCACTCGAGCGTCGGCCGGTAATAAAACATCAAGAGCACGCCCGTGACCGTCTCCACCAGGAACAGGAAGAAGGTCACGCCACCCATGCACCAGGTGAAAGACAGGGCGATGCCCTGCTTCTTGATCGACACCGGGTGGAGGTGGAGGAAGAAATTGGTGAGCATCACCACGATCCGGTTGCGCCGGTCGAGCGGCATCGGATGGCGGAAGATGCTCTTCCAGATCTGTGAGTTACGGATGGTTTCGCCGATGGCCATGAATCAGGGCTTCGCTGTCGGAGGATGCGGTATGAGTGTCAGACCGTGATGAACGATTCGGGGTCGGCCCACTGGCCGAGCTCTTCCTGGAAGGCGCGGCTCTTGTCGACCTCCAGCTGGCCGTCGTCGGAGACGCGGATCGCGTAGCGCTCGAGCGGACGAGGAGCCGGCCCCTCGAAGTTGACGCCGTCCTTGTAGAACCCACTGCCGTGGCAGGGGCACTTGAACTTCTGCTCGGCCTCGAGCCAGTTGGGGGTGCAGCCGAGATGGGTGCAGACGGTCTTCAGGGCGTAGATCTGCTGCTGCCCCTGGACCTCGCTGTTGACGACCCAGACGCCGTACTGAGCAACGTACTTCGTCTCGACCTTGCCGGTCGGGAAACCCTCCTTGAACCCCACCTTGAAACGGCTCGGGGGCTCGGCAAGGACGTTGGGGAACATGTAGCGGGCGAGGCCCAGCGTGAAGAGGCCGCCGGTGACGGAGAGCGCCGTGAATCCCATCGCCATGAACGAACCGAGGGCCATCTCGAGGAATCCGCGGCGGTCTTCCTCCCCTTCGGCCGCCTTCTTGGCGACCGGCTTCGCCGGTTTTGGCGGCACTGCCTTGATCGCCGGCGCTGCCTTGATCGCTGGCGCTGCCTTGATCGCCGGCGCCGCCTTGGCGGCATGCTCCACGGCTGGCTTGGGCCGCGGCTCCGGCCGCGCCGGCGCCTCGGCCTTGCTGACGGGGCCGGGCTTCGCACCCGCTCGGGCGGCCGCAAGGATGCTGGCCGTGTCGCGGGCAACGGCCGCCTTCGGGGCCGCGGCTTTGGCAGCGGCCGGCTTGGCGGCGGCGGGCTTCGCGGCCGGTTTCTCGGCCGCCGGTTTCGCCGCCGGCTTTTCGGCGGGGGCAGCGTCGCCCTTGGCCCGCGCGAGTTTCATGATATCGGCGACGCTCGGGCGACCGCCGGCGGCTGGCTTGGCGGCCGCCGGTTTCGCCGCGGCCTTTGTGGCTTGGGGCTCTGAAGCTGCCGGCTTATCGGCCGCTGGTTCGGCGGAGACCTCTGCAGTTTCGGGGCCGGAACCGCCACCCTTCTGCGCACGAGCGGCCGCGAGAATTTCCGCGACCGACATTTTCTTGTTGTCTGCCATCGGTTTGCCTCGCGCGATTACCAGCAGAAGGCCGTGTTCTGCGAGTCGTCGGCCTGCCCTGCCGGGAGCAAAATCAGTCCAAAACCATCGTTTTCGGACGCTTTTCCAGGGTTCGTGATTTTTTTCACGAACTCTATTTAACTGTATCGACCGCGGCAGAGGTGTCAACGTCAGCGTACCCCGGAACCCCCCGCAACACCGTCCCTCCTTGCCCAGGCGGCAGTGATACCGCCACAATCCGCGGCCGTCGCCAGTCGCCAGCCCAGCCCCTCCTTGTGGAAGGATCCGCCCGTGCCCGCATCCCGCCGTGTTTTGGTCGTAGGCGGCGGCGGCCGCGAACATGCCCTCGCCTGGAAGCTCGCCCGCGACGGCGCGGAGGTGCTCGTGGCTCCTGGGAACGCGGGAACGGCGGCGATCGCCGAGAACGTCGCGGTGGCCGCGACGGATATTCCCGGCCTCGTGAAGCTCGCCCGGGAACGCGGTGTCGATCTCACCGTCGTCGGCCCGGAGGCGCCGCTCGTCGCCGGCATCGTCGATGCCTTCACGGCCGCGGGCCTGCGGGTCTTCGGTCCCACCGCCAAGGCGGCACAGCTCGAGGGCAGCAAGATCTTCTGCAAGCAGATCCTGCACCGCGGCGACGTGCCGACTGCAATGTTTCAGCAGTTTCGTTCCGTAGCGGCCGCGCGGGAGTTTCTCGAGGCGCGCGAGGATATGCCGGTGGTGGTGAAGGCCGACGGACTGGCGGCCGGCAAGGGAGTCTTCGTCTGCGGCGACCGCGCCGCGGCGCTCGAGGCAGTCGCCACGCTCGGCGGCGACCCGCAATTCTCGGCGGCGGCGAAGGGCATCCTGATCGAGGAGAAGCTCGACGGCATGGAGGTGAGCGTGATGGCGATCAGCGACGGCCGCACGATCGTGACGCTGCCGCCCCTGCAGGATCACAAGGCGGCCTACGACGGCGACCAAGGGCCCAACACGGGCGGCATGGGGGCCTACTGTCCGACGCCCTTCGTCGATGCCGAACTGCTCGCCGACATCGAGGCCCGGATTCTGGTTCCCACGGTCCACTCGCTCCGCCGGTCGAAGGTTCCCTTTCAGGGCGTGCTTTACGCGGGACTCATGCTGACCGCGCAGGGCCCGAAGGTGCTCGAATTCAACGCGCGTTTCGGAGATCCGGAATGCGAGGCCTTGCTCGTGCGGCTCGACTCGAGCCTGCTCGACCTGCTCGACGCGGCCGCCGACCGGCGTCTCGAGACGGTCGAGCCCCCGGTCTGGCGTGACGGCGCGGGCGTGACGGTCGTGATGGCTTCGGAGGGCTATCCCGGCCCGGTGGAAAAGGGGCGGCCGATCCGCGGCCTGGAAGCTGCGGGCAAGATCGAGGGCGTGCAGGTGTTTCATGCGGCGACGAAGCTCGTCGACGGCGCCGTTGTCAGCGACGGCGGCCGGACGCTCGCCGTCACGGCCGTGGCGGAGTCGCTGGCCAAGGCGAAACTGCAGGCCTACACGGCCGTTCGGGAGATCCGCTGGCAGGGCGCCTGGTGCCGCAAGGATATCTCCGACAAGGCGATGGCCTACGAGCTCGCGGCGCCCGAGGCCGGGCCGGGGGCCGCCTCATGAAGCTCCGAGTGGGCATCGTGGGGCTCGGCGGCCAATGGGAGTCGCGCTACCTGCCGGCGCTGCGGAGCCTGGCCGACCGTTTCGAGGTTCGCGGCATCTGCGAGCAGGTGGCCCATCGGGCGCAACGGGCGGCCGCCGAGGTGGGCGCGATGCCCGTGGACGGTTACCGGGCGCTGGCGTCCCGCGACGACATCGACGCGATCCTCTACCTTTCCGACCAGTGGTACGGCGCTGCGCCGATTCTCGCCGCCTGCGACTTCGGCAAGGCGGTCTACTCCGCGATCTCGTTTCCCGTCCAAGACGACGAGGTGCAGCTGCTCCGCCGCCGCGTGGAGGAGTCGGGGATCGCCTTCATGGCCGAATTGCCGCGGCGGCATGCGCCGGCCACGATCCGGCTGAAGGAATTGATCGCCACGCGGCTCGGCCCGCCGCGGATGCTTTTTTGCCACCGCCGCGTGCCGCTCTCCGTGGCCGCCTCCGCCCCGCCCCGCGACCGCGCCAGCGAGGCCCGCGACCTGATGGAGCTCGTCGACTGGTGCCGTTATGCCGCGGGCACCGAGCCGACGAGCGTGGTCGCCGTCCGGCATGCCGAGACGCCCGGCGCGGAAATCGACGACTACCAGATGATGAGCCTCGATTTCTCGCAGAGCGGCCGGCCGGGCGACGGGGCGATCGCGCAGATCAGCTGCGGCTACTACATGCCGCGGCAGTGGGAGGAGGCGGTCGGATTCCGTCCCCCCCCTGCCCTGCAGGTGGTCTGCGAGAACGGCATCGCCTTCATCGACCTGCCCTCGAGCCTCGTCTGGTTCGACACTGCCGGCCGCCACCAGGAGTCGCTCGAGAGCGAGCGGCCCGTGGGCGAACACATGCTCGTGCAGTTTCACCGCAAGGTGACGAGCCTCGTCCGCGCCGTGAGCGGACTCGACGACAGCCTGAAGGCGATGCGGATCGTGCAGGCCGCCGCCACGAGCCAGGCCGAAGGCCGCCGCGTGGGCGTGTGACGCGACGCGTTCCCCCGCGCCCAAGGCCGGCGAATGCAGCGAGGCATGCGAGAAGTACGATCCGAGCCTCCCTACTTCTAGGGCCGCGGTCCGCGGCAATGCCATTGCGGCGTACGCCGTGGAAGAAAAGCAGTATTCACGCCGGCATCGGCTTCGGGTTATCAATCGACTGCCCGGCAGCGGGACCACACAGGAGACAAAGTGATGATTCAGAGATTCCGGCGACAGACGGCTCAAAGGCTTTCCGCATTGACGCTCGCATCGTTCGTGGTTGTTGCAACCGTGGCGCAGGCAGGGCCGCCCGCTCTCAGCACCAATCCGGGCAGGCATGCGATCTTTCCCGCGCGGGGGCAGAGCCCCGAGCAGCAGCGGGTGGACGAAGCCGCCGCCTACGATTGGGCGACCAAGCAAACCGGTTGGGATCCCTACCAGGCAAAGGCCATGCTCGACCAGCAGAGCCAAGGCGCGGCGCAGCAGGCCGGCGCTGCCGTGGGCGGTGCCGTGAAGGGCGGCGCGGGCGGTGCTCTCATGGGCGTCGCCATCGGTGCCATTGCCGGCGATGCGGGCAAGGGCGCGGCCATCGGCGCGACGGCGGGGGGCATGACCGGCGGCATGCGTTCGCGGCGGACCGTGAAGGCGGCGGGAGGATCGGCCAATGCAGCGGCGGCGGCCTACCAGCAGCAGTTCGCTTTTTGGGACAGAAACTTCATCGCGGCCATGGAAGGCATGGGCTACTCGGTGAAATAGCGATGGGAAGGCGATCGGTATTCACTGCGGCATGCGGTTTCTCATGCCCGTAAACGAGTGTCGGTATTCAAAGGAGTGGATGAACGATGAATCAATCGATCAAGACGGTTTTGGTGGCACTGGTGGCGAATCTCTCCTGGTGCGGCGGCGCATGGGCCGAACAGGCGTGGCTCTGTTCCGTGACCTCGGCCGTTGCGGTGGATGAGGACGGCACGGTGGGCCCTCCCGATCTGGGCGACCGGGAACGCCCCACGTTTTTTCGAGTGGATGCCGTCAAGAAGGAACTGACCCTGCTGGCGCCGGCGTCGCGGCGCGGCGAGGTGACGAAGTTCGACACGGTCCGAGAGACCGACGACGCGCACCTTTTCTCCGGAGTGGAGCATGGTCGCGGACTGAACCTGATCATCAACGCCGAGGGCCGCATGAGCCTGTCGGTCGTCGGTGATGGCGTGGTCTGGTCGGTCTTCGGCCATGCACTCCGCGAGGGCGAGACGGACGCTATGGCGAATCAAGAACCGGAATCCGAGTCGAAGGTGGAATCCAACGACGAGCCCGCCGCGGCGCTGAAGGACGATTCGGAAAACGAGCCGGCCACGGCACCGGCAGGCTGAAGCCTGCCCTACAGTGCCGCCACGACCAGGTCGCCGATCTCGCGGGTGCCATGCCCCATCTTGCCGGCGGCCTGGCTCTTCATCTTCGTGCCGGTGATGTGGGCCACGGCCTTGTCGATCCGCTTGCCGGCGGCCGGATGGCCACTGTGCTCGAGCAGCATCGCCATGGCGTTGATGGCAGCGATGGGGTTGATGACGTTTTGGCCGGTGTATTTGGGCGCGCTGCCCCCCATCGGCTCGAACATGCTCACGCCCCCCTTGTCGGGGTTGAGGTTCGCGCCCGCGGCCACGCCCATGCCGCCCTGCAGGATGCCGCCGAGATCCGTGATGATGTCGCCGAACATGTTGGTGGTGACGATCACGTCGTAGGCATCGGGGTTCTTCACCATCCACATGCAGCAGGCATCGACGTGGTTGTAGTCGGTCTTCACGTCGGGGTAGTCCTTCGCCACCTCCTGGAACGTCCGCCACCAGAGGTCGTGGCCGAACGTGAGCACGTTGGTCTTGGCGACGAGCGTGAGCGTCTTCTTCGGGCTGTTGCGCTGCCGCGTGTATTCGAAGGCCCAGCGGATGCATCGCTCGCAGCCCTTGCGGGTGTAGATGGCCTGCTGCACGGCCACCTCGTCGGGCGTGCCCTTCTTGAGATAGCCGCCGACGCCGCAGTAGAGATCCTCGGTGTTTTCGCGGACGACGACGAAGTCGATGTCCTTCGGGCCGCGGCCGGCCAGCGGCGTCTCCACGCCGGGCAGCAGCTTCACCGGCCGGAGGTTGATGTATTGGTCGAGCTTGAACCGCAGGTCGAGGAGGAGCCCCTTCTCCAGGATGCCGGGAGCGACATCGGGATGGCCGATGGCGCCGAGGAAGATCGCGTCCTTCGTGCGGAGCAGGTCGAGCCCGCCCTCGGGGATGATCTCGCCGGTCTTCAGGTAGCGGTTGCCGCCCCAGTCGAGCGTCTCCACCTCGTAGGAGATGTTTTCCAGCTTCGAGACCGCGGCCAGGACCTTCATCGCCTCGGCGGTGACCTCGGGGCCGGTTCCGTCGCCGGGGATTGCTGCGATCTTGAGCGTCTTTGAGGCCATGGATGGTGGGCTCCTTGCTGCCAGGAAATGAATGGTGAGCGGAATCTAGCCGACGGCCGCAGCGAGTGGAACCGCCCCGCGTGATTCCCGATGCATCGCCGCTGTGGCCGAGGTCAACCGGCCCAATCCGGCCTGTGGCTGCACATGCCCTCTCGGCGGACGTTCGCTGCGGACATCCTGTCCTTCGCTCACTGCGTGTCCGCTGCGCTTCGCCATCCTGGCTTCGCTTGCTCCCACAGCCCGCGAGAGAGCATGTGCAGCCACAGGCCTCGCGCTCTCGTAGGACAGGCGTTTTTGCCTGTGTGAAGTAAGACAGGCTTCAGCCTGCCAGGAACAGGCAGAGAGGCCTGTTCCACATGAAGACTAGGGCCGGATGCCCGGGTGAACACCAGCGGGCGGAGCCCGCCAAGGAAAAATGAGCAGGATGCTCATGTTTTCCGTGAAACTAGTTGTTGCTGAAATCGAGCTGCTTGCCCGACTTGATGCCGAGAGGGTTCTTCACGAACCGTTGGCGGCACGCATCGCAGAGATCGAATCGCATCGACCGCGTGCCGTCGTCGTAGAGCCCGTCATGGTCGGTCGATCGCTCGTCGATGCTCTCGAGCAATTCCTGCATCTCCTCGAGATGATCCGCTTCGGTGCCGTCGCAGCAGCCGTTGTCGTTGTGGCCGGCGGCGACGTCTTCCACTGCCGGAAACACCTCGATCTTCACGACATGCCGAACATCGGAGTGGAGGTTGATGGGCCGTTTGCAGACATCGCACGAATAGTGGAGCATCGATTTCTCCGGTGAAAGTTGGGCTGAAACGCGGCCCCGCCCGGCGGTCGCTACTGTATGTCCTGAGTCTGCCTGCAATTTGCGTCGAAGGCAAGTCTTCAGCATGCCTTCTTGTTGGGGAGAGAGTTGGTGAGAGGCTGGGCGATTTGGCAAGGGAAAGGTTGCGAGGCTAGACTGATGGAATCCTGGTGATCTTCGGTGATCTTCCTCGAGGGGATCTTTATGTCCGGTCTCGCTGCCGCGGCCCAGATCTCAGCCCCGTCGCGGTCGCTGCCGGGGGCGCTCAGCTTGAGCGTGCTCGTGCTGAACCGGTCGTTCGTGGCCGTGCACATCACCAACGTGCGGCGGGCCATCACGCTGCTTTTCCGCGAGCTCGCCGAGGTCGTGCATATCGAGGAGGGGCAGTATGCCGCCCACTCGCTCGATTCCTGGCGGGAACTCTCGTCGCTCCAGGCGGCCTTTCGCACGCCCGACCAAGACTGGGTGCAGGCCGTCGGTTACGAGCTTCAGGCCCCCCGGGTGATCAGGCTCGTGTCGTGCGACCGCGGCCCCCGCCAGGGACTGCGGTTCAACCGCCGCAACGTGTTCGCCCGCGACGGCAACCTATGCCAGTACTGTGGCCATCACTTTCCCACGAGCGAGCTGTCGCTCGACCACGTGGTGCCCCGCAGCCGCGGCGGCAACACGAGCTGGGAAAACATCGTCTGTGCATGCGTGGCCTGCAACGTCCGCAAGGGCGGTCGCACGCCTCAGGAGGCGCGGATGCAGATGATTCGCCAGCCCATGAAGCCGAAACGCAGCCCGCTGCTCACCATCAAGCTCGGCAACCCGAAATACCAGAGCTGGAAGAGCTTCGTGGACAACGCCTACTGGCTCGCCGACCTGCGGTAGACTGAATCCTGTTCGGCGGTAGGGTAGCCTCCAGGCTGCCGAAAGTAGGACAGGCTTCAGCCTGTCAGAAGCGGCGACAGGCTGAAGCCTGTCCTACTTCAGCGCCGAGTGAGCACCAGCGGGCGGAGCCCGCCCAGGGACTATCTACGGACGGGCTTCCGCCCATCGGGGCGGCAGGATGCCGATGTTTCGCGTGTAACTAGCAGAGCGGATCCTTCTTTTCTGTGATCACCGGCAGCTGCGGTGACATTTCGGCGTTGAGTTCCTTGAAGTCCTTCCACTCGGCCGGAAGGTTGTCCTCGTGGAAGATCGCCTCGACCGGGCACTCCGGGACGCACGCCTCGCAGTCGATGCACTCGTCAGGGTGGATGTAAACCATCTTGTCACCCTCGTAGAAGCACTCGACCGGGCAGACCACCACGCAGTCGGTGTACTTGCAGGCGAAACAGGGCTCGGCAACGACGTGCGTCATGAGCGAAAACTCCTTGGAAAGCTGAAAATCCTCGATGGCCGTTCGATCAAACTGCGCGAATCCTAGGTTGATCGCGGGAGCCTGTCAACGAATCAGGAATCGGCATTTCGGGCCGATTTCGTGAGTCCGCGGCGAATGACGTTGGTGCCGCGGCGGGGGGGCTCTATGATTTTTTCCGGAAACGCCGTTCGCCGCGAAGGTGTGCCATGGCCGTCGGTCGCGAGTCTGAATCGAGTGGTCCCCCGAGGCAGGAGGGGGGGGGTGCGTCTCCGCAGGACCTCGACCTCGTGCAGGGCTGCCTCGCAGCGAGCCCGGGGGCCTGGGAGGCGCTGGTCGGCCGCTACGCCGGCCTGCTGGCCCATGTGGTCGATCGCACCACGTCGCAGCGACGGTGGCCTCTCGCCTCGGCCGACCGCGATGACTTGATCGCCGAGGTGCTCGTCGAATTGCTCAAGAACGACGCCGCGGCGCTGCGGGGATTCGCCGGCCGCTCCACGCTTGCCGCCTACCTCACCGTGATCGCCCGCCGCGTGGTGGTGCGTTCGCTGTGCCGCGATGGGCAGGCAGCGCAGCCGGCCCATCGCGTTGAGCCGGCGGCATCGCGCAGCGAGCAACGAGACATCGCCGACCGCGAGGAGATCGAGGTCCTGCTCGGCAGGCTCGACGATTCGGATGCGCAGCTCGTGCGGCTGCACCACCTCGAATCCAGAAGCTACGGCGAGATCAGCCGGATCACCGGCCTGCCGATCGGCTCGATCGGCCCCGCGCTCTCGCGGGCGAGGCAGAAGATGCGCGAGGGTGCCGCGGCGGCGGGCTAGCAACTCGCCCAACCCGGCTTCGGGCGCCCCGTACCCCGTCGCCGGACGTTTGCTACGGGCATCCTGCCCTTCGCTCACTCGATGCTGACTGCGCCAGCCAGAGCGCCTCCGCTTGGCCATCCTGGCTGCGCTGGTCAGCAACGCCGGCTCCCGGGGCACGGGTCACCCGAAGCCTGTCCTACTCTGAGGGACGGAGGCGAGTGGGTCGGCGGAAGCGTGACGAGCTTGTGGACCGAGTCCGCGAGGGACACCGCGAGGAACCTTCTGCCGCCCACGAGCCGGTGCGACACGGAAGATCCGCTTGCGGAGCAAGCGGTCTACTTGGGACGAAGCGGTCTACTGTTGGTTTACTGGGCCGGCGGTGGGCCGATCACGACCGACGGATCGGCGAGATCGACGGGCTCGTAGCCTTCGTAGGCCGGCATCTGCCAGAGCTGGCCGGGGTCGCTGGTCGGCGCGTTCGTCGTGATCGCCGCCAGCTCCAGCTGGAACTCGATGCCCGATGCCGGCCACGACACCTCGACGAGCCGCGGCAGAGCGGCGCCGGACTGCGGATCGACGCGGTGCTTCGACGTGCGGGCGCTCGCCAGCCGCTCGCCGGCCGGTGTGAACAGGTGCTGCTCGACCACGAGCCCGGTGGTGCCGTCGAGGATCGTCGACTTGAGCAGTTCGCCGTCGGGGGCGGTGACGCGGCTCTTGATCTCGAGCCTGCCGTCGGGAAGCGGAAACGGCCCCTCGTGGCGGTCCTCGGGACGGAACGTCACCAGCCCCAAGAGTTCCGGCATCCAGTCGGCCCGCAGCGGCAGGAGCCGCCGTGCAGACGACTGGGCATACTGATCGTGTCGGCAGAAGAGCATGACCGGCGGCTGGTGGCGGCGAATCCAGAGCCAGAAGAGGTCGTCGTTGCTGCCGATGTCGAGTTCGCTGCCCGTGACGCTCGTCTGCGCCCGGAGCCGAAAGCGTCGCGGCGGCTCGCAGGCCACCTGGGCCGAGAGCCGGGGCACGCCCGGCACCACCAGCACCGCCTGCGGCGCCATGTAACTCCGCACCCGCTGGGTGTTGTCGTGGACGTTCGCGATGATCTGGTCGAGCGAAGCCTGCGGCGGCAGCGCGCGGGGCAGTGGCATCGTGCCCACCTGGTAGCCACGCAGCACCTGCGGGCAGGTTGCGCCGCTCGACGCGACGGTGATCGCGATGACCGCGAAGAGCGCGGCGGGCGAGATGCGTTGCCGGTGGGACGAGAGCCTTGCCGTCATGCCGCACCTCCCGACCAGAGCAGCGCGGCGAGCCGCTCCTGCACGCCGTCGGCCGCGGCCGTCCGGGCCGGAACCACCTGCACGCGGTACTCGCTGTCGCGGCGCCGGCAGGCGAGGTGCATCGTGTCGGGATCGATGGCGGTCGTCGTGCCGTGGCGGTCGACCACCCGCAGCACGCGGCGGCGCACCAATTCCAGCGCGAGCAGATACCGCAGCGCCGTCTCGTCCGGCCGCCCGTCGAGCTGCTCGAGCACGTCGAGGAGCACCTCGACCGGGGCGAGCGTGGATCCGGCTGCGTCGGCGGCCGGGTAGGTCGATTTCCACCAGGCGAGGGACTGTTCTGGAGGGCCGTCCCACGCTTCGGCAGAGACGTCGAGTCGATCGAGCGTGCCCTTGCTGCGCACGAGCGCCGAATAAAACAGCTCACCCGGCACGAAGCCGCGTCCGCTCTTTCCGCAGCAGCCATTCGGTCGGTGGAGTTTCAGGTCCATGGACGTTCCGCACCGGGGGCCGCCGCGAAGGATCGACGGGGCGAGACAGTAGGGAATGGACTGCCGCCGCTCAACCCGCGTTGTCGCCGCGAAGCGGGGCAGGCTGGGAAAGGCCGGCGAGCAGCATGTCGGCCACCTCGCCGATGCCGTCGTCATCGTGGGCGGCCACGACGCGGTCGGCAGCCTGGAGCACGTCGGGGGTGGCGTTGCCCATCGCGATGCCGAGACCCGCGCCGCGGATCATCGGCAGGTCGTTGACGTCGTCGCCGACGGCGCAGATCGATTCGGGGGCGATGCCGAACCGCTCCGCCAAGGAGAGCACCCCCGACCATTTCGTGACGCCCGCCGGCGCGATCTCGCACATCCAGTCGCGATAGCGCGGGCTGCGGATCGTGTGCAGCGAGAGCATGCCTGGCCAGGAGGTGTCGAGCGCCCGCTCGAGATCGAGCATCTCGGCGTGCGTGCCCATCGCAAACCCGGCGAACACGCCCTCCGGCGGGGCCAGATGGAGATCGGGCACCACGTTGGCGAGCGCCCGGTTGCGGTCGAGGTATTCCGCGACACCGCGGCTTCCGGGCACGCCGCCGGCCGCCGCTGAGGCGAGGCTGCGGCAATGGAAGTCGTAGCCCGCGGCGAAACTGTCGGTGTAAAGGATCGGCTCGTGGCCCCGGTCGACGATCGTCGAAAGCAGCCCCTCGAGCACGCCCGGGGCGAACGCCGCCCGCTCCAGGGTGGCATGGGTGCGGACATCCTTGATGAGCGCGCCGGACGCCGTTACCAGCGGCGCGTCGATCGCAAGCCGCTCCGCCACCGGGAGGACGTCGCGGTAGCGCCGCCCCGTGGCGATCATCACCCGCATCCCGGCGGCGCGGATTCGCCCCACGGCCGCGCACGTGGCGTCGGTGATCTCGTGGCGACTGTTGCTGAGCGTGCCATCGACGTCGAGGACGACGAGCCGGATGGCGGCCGGATGGCGGGCTGCTGGTGTGACGGGCATGCCCCGTATGGTACTAAGTGGAGCCATGACGCCCTCCCCCGACGACATCCCCTTCACTTCCGTGGCCCGCGTGGGCGACATTCCCGCCGGCGAGGGCCGCACCTACGAGGCCGGCGGACGGCTCGTGGCCATCTTCTTCGACGGCGAGTCCTACTCGGCGATCGACGACCTCTGCCCGCACATGGGGGCCTCGCTCGGCACCGGGCCGCTTCGCGACGGCGTCGTCACTTGCCCGTGGCACGCCTGGCGGTTTCGGCTCTGCGACGGGGCCTGGTGCGACAACCCGAAGCTGAAGGTCGATGTCTTCGAGGTGCGCGTCGTCGGCGATGCGATCGAGGTTCGCGTTCCACCGGTGAAGCCGGTGGAGTTGCCCGCTACTTCGCCGACACGGTGAGCGAGCCACCCGGTGGGAGCACGTGCGGCTCCGCGAGTCGCTCCGCGGCCACTCGCCGCGCCCATGCGGCCGCATCCTGCTCGATCGGCGGCCAGGTGTCGTAGTGGCTCGCCAGCACGATGCGCGGCTTCAGAAGCGCGAGCGCCTCGAGCGAGGCGTCCGGGCCCATCGTGAAGAGGTCGCCGATCGGCAGCACCGCGACGTCGATCCCCTTGCCGTCGCGCGGCCGGCCGATCCGCTCCATGTCGGAGAAGAGCCCCGTGTCGCCCGCGAGATAGATTCTGACCCCCGCCACGTCGAGCACCCAGCCGGCCGGGTTGCCGCCGTAGCTGCCGTCGGGAAGGCTCGACGAGTGATGGGCGATCTCCATCCGCGCCGTCCCGCCGGGGATCGCGGCCTGCCCGCCGAGGTTCATCGGCTGTGCCTGCTCCACCCCGTGTTTCGCCAGCCACTGCGCGATCTCCCAATTGCAATACACCTTCGCGCCGGTCCGCTTCGCGATCGCGACGAGGTCGGCGACATGATCGAAGTGGCCGTGCGTCACGAGGATCGCGTCGCAGCGGACGTCCTCCGCCTTCATCGACGCCGTCGGGCATTCGTCGAAGAACGGATCGACGAGCAGCGTGCCGCTGCCGGTGTCGATGAGCCACGTGGCGTGGCCGGTCCAGGTGAGCGTGACAGGCATGGGTGTCTCCGATGAGGGCCGCAGTTGGTCAGGGCCGCAGCCGGCGCATCATGCACTGTTTGTAGGCCTCGACGCCGGGCTGGCCGTAGGGATTGGTACCGACGAGCCGGCCTTCGACCACGGTGGCGAGCATGAGCATCTGCAGCACCTGGCCGATCGTGTGCTCGTCGATCCGCGGCAGGAGGATGTCGGCGGTGGGCCGCTTGTCGCTCGCGTAGGCCTCGTTCGTCCCCGCGGCAGCGGCGGCGAGCATGTCGGGCCAGGCCCTGCCGACGAGATCGTCGAGCTTGTCTTCGTTGGCGGCAAATCCGCTGATCGCGGGGAGCTTGAGCCGATCGCGCCGCGGCTCGCCCACGAGCAGGTTCGTGATCAACTTGTCGCGCCGCCCCTCCTGGTGCTGCTGGCCGCGGGAGTGGAGGTCGCGGGTCGTGACGGTGGTGAGCGGCGTGGCCCCCTGCTCCGCCTTGCCGAGGCTTTCGGAGAGCAGCTGGTCGTACCAGAGGCCGACGGCCTCGAGCCGGTTGCTCCAGGTGGAGAGCACACGGATCGACGCCCCCATCCGGATCTCGGCGAGATGCGAGACGCCGACATACTGGAGCACGGGATTCTCGGCGACCGGCGCCTCGCGAAACCGGCGGTTCATCGCGGCGGCCCCTTCGAGCAATCGCACGACGTCGATCCCCACGATCGAGGCGGGCAGCAGGCCGACGGCCGTGAGCACCGAGAACCGCCCTCCCACGCCGTCCGGGATGTCGAACACATCCGGGCAGCCGATCGCCCGGGCCAGATCGGCGAGCTTCCCGGACTTGCCGGTGATCGGCACGACCCGTTCCGCGAGCGCCTTGCGGTCTCCGCCCACGGAGGCGAAGAGCGCGTCGAGGAAGAGCCGCGTGGCGACGGCCGTCTCGAGCGTGCCGCCACTCTTGCTGACGATGAGAAGGGCCCAGCGGTGGAGCAGATCGTCGGCGCCTCCGGGGGCGGCGAGCAGATCGAGCATCCCCTGCGCCGAGTCGTTGTCGATGTTGAAGCCCTCGAACGAGAGCCGCGGCCGGCCCCCCCGCTCGCCCCGGGGCAGTTCGTTGTGAAACGGATGGCAGCAGGCCTCGAACAGCGCACGCGTGCCCATGTAGGAGCCGCCGATGCCGAGGACCACCACGCGGTCCACGGCATCGCGGATCCGGCGGGCCGTCGTGAGGATCGAGAAGAGTTCGCTCTCGGGCCGCTTCGTCGTGTAGTCGGCGAGCAGCCGGTCGGGCAGGTCGATGAAGGCGGGGTCGAGCACCTCGCCCGGCTGCACGGCCCCGGAGCGGTAGCGATCGATATCGGCGAGGGATTCCCGCCGGGCTTCGTCGAGCCGGCCGGCGAGCGAGTCGAGATCCTTTCGTGCGAGGCCGCCGGTGGCGAAGACGGCGGATGGGTCGTACTGGATCGGATCCTCGGGCGGCTTGGGGCGGATGACGCTCATGGGGATGGCCTCGACTATTGTTGCGGGGGCTGTGCCGGTATTCTTTCCGGCGAAATGTAGCAAACAGCGAAGGAATCAGCGCCACCCAGCCGTCACCCAAGCGTCACCCAAGCGCCACCCAAGGAATCAGCGCCATGAAAGAGCACGAACTCGTCCGCGAACTCGCCGAGAAGAATTCCTCCAAGATCGTCATGCTCGTGGCCGACGGGCTGGGCGGGTTGCCTATGGAGCCGGGCGGCAGGACCGAACTCGAGACCGCCTCCACCCCCAACCTCGACCGGCTCGCCGCCCGTGGCACGAGCGGGTCGAGCGTGCCCGTGCTTCCGGGCATCACGCCGGGGTCGGGGCCCGGCCACCTGGGTCTCTTTGGCTACGACCCGCTCGAATTCAAGATCGGCCGCGGCGCCCTGGAGGCCACCGGGATCGGCTTCGAGCTCGGCCCGGACGACGTGGCCGCCCGCGGCAATTTCTGCACGCTCGACGCCGGCGGGCTGATCGCCGACCGCCGCGCCGGGCGGATTCCCTCGGAGGAGAGCTTCAAGGTCATCGAGCGGCTCCAGGGGGTGAAGATCGATGGGGTCGAGACGTTCGTGAAGCCCGTGAAGGAGCACCGATTCGTCGTCGTCTTCCGCGGAAAAGGTCTCGATGGCGGCGTCGCCGACACCGATCCGCAGGCTCTGGGCGTGGCCCCGCTCGATCCCCAGCCGCTCACGCCGGCCGCCCGGCGGACGGCCGAGGTGGCCGCAGAATTCGTCCGGCAGGCGCGGGCGATTCTCAAGAGCGAGCCCAAGGCAAACGGCCTCGTCCTCCGTGGATTCGCGGCCAAGCCGGCCCTGCCGACCTACGAGCAGCTCTACGGACTCCGGGCTGCGGCGATTGCCGTCTACCCGATGTACAAGGGGCTGGCTCGGCTCGTTGGGATGACGCTCGTGGGCAAGGCCCAGTCGCTCGACGAGCAGATCGACGAGCTCGCGAAGTGCTGGAACGACTACGACTTCTTCTTCCTGCACTTCAAATACACCGATTCCACCGGTGAGGACGGGGCGTTCGAGCAGAAGGTGAAGCGGGTCGAGGAGCTCGATCGCATCATCCCGCGGATCGAGAAATTGCGGCCGGACGTGCTGATCGTCACGGGCGACCACTCGACGCCGAGCCTGCTCAAGAGCCACAGCTGGCACCCCGTGCCGACGCTGCTCTCGGCCAACACCTGTCGCCCCGATGGACTGACGAAATTCTCCGAGCGAGAGTGCCTCCGCGGCGGCTTCGGCATCTTCCCGGCCAAGCACTTGATGCTTTTGGCCATGGCCCACGCGCAGCGGTTTGGCAAGTACGGGGCCTAGTAGGACAGGCTTCAGCCTGTCGACGGCAAGCCTACTGGGGCGAATCGCTCCACCCTTGGTCGCCGGCGCTGGGGCGATTCGCTCCAGCGCCGGTCGCCAGCGACCAGCCCGGCTGGAGCGAATCGCCTCGTCGACATTTTTGTGCGTCTTCCCCCGGCGTGGCTTTAGAAAAAAATCGACGACGACAAACGGATTTTTCTCGGCCTGCATCCGCTTTCTTCGCCTTCCGGGCGGCGATGTTGCAGGGCCTCAGGCGGAATTGGCACGCCATGTGCATTTCTTGAACGCGGCGAGGGGCAACACGACCTCGCTCGCCGGTGGTTTGAACACCGCGGCGCGGCTGGTTTTGGAACGCCTGTTTCAGGAGAACGCTCATGAAGTCCTCTGTCTCGGTGCCATCGACGAACCGTTGGTCGCTCACGCGGGCCGACGTCGTGCTTTGCGCGCTGCCGATTGCCCTGTTTCTGTCGATCGTTTCGCTCGTCTGATGTCGTGACTGCTGTTCGTGGTTCTGGTGGTCCTGCTGGAATGACAGAAGTGAAAGGATGCCCAATGCCTCGTTGCCGTAGTTCGTTCCTGTCCCGCGCCTCCCGCGCATTTTCGTCGCTGGCGGTCAGTTGCGTGTTGACGCTCCTGACGCTCCTGTTTTTGACGCTGGGATTGCTGCAAGACACGCACGCTGACGGAGTTAACGTCGGGGTGGTGAATGCCGCGATCCCCGCTGTCACGGTGCCGGATATCGATCGGGCGGTAAGGCCTGTCGTCTGGCAGTCAACGCAGTCTCGCGAGGCGATCACGCTACCCTGGATTTCCCGCCGGGGAGTGTCGCCCCGCAGCAAGGAGAGTCCGGCAAGGGAGCTGTTCGGCCTTTCAAAAGTCGCTTTTCCCCTGCTGGTGAGTGACGTGGTGCCGGCCGATGCATCGGCCAGATCCGAGGTGATGTCGGGCCGCACCGTTGGGGTGCGATAGCGGTCCCGTTCGTTCAATCCATCGAAATCTCTTCATTGAAATCGCAACTTGGAGCATGCTCATGAATACGGTCAACCCAAACAATAACAATGCGACAGGTAATCGCAGTTCGCTGAGGGCGCTGGGGATCAACGAGATCGTCATCGTCGATCCCTCCTGCGACCGCTATAGCGACTTCGTGCAGGCCGCGCAGGCCGGCGACGTGGGGCTCCACTTCTGCTGCGACGGCCGTTCGGCAGTGCGGATGGCTCGGCGCTTCCGCGCCGACGTCTGGCTCGTGAGTTCCGAGCTGCAAGACATGTCCGGCTTCGATCTGCTCGAGATGCTTTCTCCGCATGTCGTACAAGGAAATGTCGACCCGATGCTGGCCGGATCGCGGATTTCGCTTGGTCGGATTGGCGAGGCGGCCCGTTCGGCTGTCTTCATCGTCGGCGATGAATATCGCCTCGAGGAGGAGCAGCGGGCATTGGCCTCCGGCATCGCCGGCTATCTCGTTCGCCCCGTCACGCTCGACGTGATCAGGGCCACGCGGTCGCCGGCCGATTCCTCGTTGCTGCCGATCTCGATGCCCGTGACACAATCGTAAGCCAAGGTTCGTTCCTGTCCGGCTCGTCTGGTTCTTGTCCGTCTTTTCTCTTCTTTGATCTGCAGCCCGTTTGACTTGTCTTTTTGGGGATAGGGTTTTTTGGGGGATTTTCCCATGAGCAGTGCCGCGCACACGCGGAACGATGCCGTTTCCGGCATGTCCAGTTCCATGGTCCCGAATGTGGTCGTCGTGGACCCGCACTTTGAGTCCTATAAGCCTCTGGCCGCCAGCGCCCGGCTTGGGAAGTTGAACCTGCATCTCCGCTCCAGTGGCGTCGATGCCCTGAAACTCGCTCAACACCGTCGAGTGGATGCCTGGCTCGTCGCGCTCGAGCTCGACGACATGTCCGGGCACGACTTTCT
This sequence comes from Pirellulales bacterium, assembly GCA_044336985.1. GTDB lineage: Bacteria > Planctomycetota > Planctomycetia > Pirellulales > UBA1268 > RGVT01. Next base: position 30,891 of record JBIIOK010000004.1, read on the forward strand.
CGAACTTCTGCAGTCGCGGCTGGAGGGCTCGAAGGCCGCGATCGTCCAGACTGTGGAAAGTCGTGGCCGCGATAGGGACATCGCCGTTCGCGAGGCGGCCGAGGTGGGAGCGGATTCGCTCCTGTCGGCGCCGATCACGTTCCGCGACCTGGAGCGGCTGCTCGGTTTGGTCGGTGCTGGCCAGAGGCCCCTTGCAGACGATTCTGATACCATTCGGGCATTCGTGACGTTGCCCGTCGGCGTTGGCGCCGCGGTCGTTGCCATCGCCGTTTTGATGATGGGCTAATTGCCAGTCAAGGAGTCTCGGTCCTGAGTCGTTGCACAGGAATCATGTGTGCCATTGCAGCGCTCGCCCTGCTCACGCCTGGCGGGCGTGTGCATGCGCAGAATGACTGGCAATACCCCGACCCGTATTTCGGGATCCTCGAGATCGAAAAGTCGCGGCGTCCGGCGGCCGTTCGACGGTATGACGCCGAGGCCAGGCCCGGCCCGAAGCCGCAGGCCCAAGCCCGGCCGCCCCGTTTGTTTCGTCCGCGTCCCGTCAAGCGATCCGCGGGCCGCTGAAGAGCCAGGGCTTACCAACGGGTCTCGACGCCGAGGCCGCCCAGGTCGGCCATCGGCAGCGGCACGACGCTCACCTCCATCCCGCCGAAATGGAGCTCCGTATTGCTGACTGCCCGCGAGCTGGCCCACGCGAGGTACCAGCCGAGGAAGACCTGCGACGGGAAGTGTGAATCGGTCGTCATGCGCGAGAATCCGACGAACGTCGAGCAGACGTAGAGCGCTCCCTTTGCCAGCGGGCTCTCCACCATGTCGGCCGCCGCAAGGAATGGGATCGCTCCGACGAAGGCATGGCCGCTCACGCCGTTGTCATCCTGGAAGAACTTCCACTGGCTTCCGGCCGAGCTGTTTTCGAGGGGACGCGACGCACCGGTGGCCAGCTGCATGACATAGACCGGCGGCGCGCCGACGATGAACATGCGCAGTGAACGCGAGCCCCATTCGCCCAGCACGTCGCCGCCAGGCTGGCCCTCGAAGACGAGCCCGGTGAGGCCCGCCACGCCGAAGATGGCCAATGCATACCGCCCCTCGCCGATATCCTTGCAGCCCCGGAAGAACGTGCCGACATCGGTGGGTTCCACGCTTTGTTGCCAGGCATCCTGCATCGTCATGTCGAAGCCGGTGTTGGCCATCAAGGCGCCGGCGCCGAAGGCACCGGTGATGCAGACGAGGCTTTCGCAGGAATAGAAGTTGCGGTAATCCTCCAGCACCTTGTAGCCGAACCGCGCCGCCCGCGGATGCTTGCTATGGGCCCACGGGGGCTCGTTGCGAGCGGCGAGCATGCTCTCCCCGGTGAGCGGCGGCAGTGAGTAGACCGGCTCCGTCGTCGGGGCCATTCGCGCGGCGAATTGGGTGGTGATGTTCCTCCTGTCGCCGTTCCATGAGGCGGCGGGCCAGCCGCCGGTGAGTTCCACTCGGCCGGGGACGTCGGCCTCTTGGGCCGCGGCGATCGCCTGTGTCTCGACGATCACATCGATCCAGGCTCCGTGTGCGGTGGGGACGACACGCACGACCACCCGCTGCCGTCGCGGTGGCCAGGCCGCCGCGGCGATCGGCAGCGATCCCGGCGCAGGGGGTTCACCGGGTGGCTCGACCCAGGCCGATTCGATGACGCCCTCGCGGGGCGGCGTCGACGTGAAGTCGGGCTCGACCGCCCGCACGATCGGCCAGTCGGTGGCAACCGTGGCCAAAGTCTGCCGCCAGAGGAGCCTGCCGTTCTCGCTCGGCAGGAACATGCCCCCGGCATCTTCCGCGGCGGGGGTCGCCGGCGGCTCGTCGGCCCAGGCGAGCGACGCGGAGATTGCGATCACGAGCGCCGATAGCGCCGCGCGCGCGAACGCCGATCGCTTCACCGCGTCGAACATGTGGAACGGATTGGGGGGCATCGGTGGGGGGGGGAATGTCCCAGCCGACGCCCCGCGGGGCAAGGCGTTTTTGGGGCCTGAAAACACGCCCAATCCGGCCCGAGGCTGCCTGTACCCTCTCGGCGGACGTTCGCTGCGGACATCCTGTCCTCCGCCAGCATGCCCGCTCGCCAGCCAGAGCGCCTCCGCTTGGGCATCCTGCCTACGCTCGCGAGCAATAGCCCGCGAGAAGGTACAGGCAGCCCCGGGCCTACCCGCGTCTGAAGTAGGACAGGCTTCAGCCTGTCTCAGACAGGCTGAAGCCTGTCCTACATCGGGGAGGCTTCGGGTGACCCGTGCCCCGGGAGCCGGCGGTGCTGACAAGCTACGGAAGCCCGCAGCGCAAGCAAGGTCCATCCGCTCTCCACTTCGACCAGTTACGCTCCCACCTGCCCCGCGAGAAACGCCCCCAACTCTCCTCGCTCGCGCGTCGGGCTTCCGTACCGTCCGTAGCGAGCGTCCGGCGACGGGTCACCCGAAGCCGGTTTTTGGCGCGTGAGCGTGCGACAGGCTGAAGCCTGTCCTACTGATTCGGCGGGGCTTCGATGAAGACTTCCATCTGCTGGCCGACGAAGAGCGGCGGCCGGTCGGCGGGGTCGCACTCGTAGATGACCTGCAGCACCCGCGTGTCCACCCGCTCCGTGTTGTCGCCGGTGAGCGATTTCTTCGGCACGACGAACGGCTCGACCCGGACGAACTCGAGCGGATACCGCTCCTGGAGGCTGCCGCGCGGCACGGCGGAGGCCTTGGCGTTGCTTGCGAATCGGGAGATGTCAAACTCGTCGATGTCGACCCGCACGTGGAGCCGCTCGATGTTGCCGAGGATCACGAGCGGCTGGCCCGGCGGGGCGCCGACGAACTCTCCCGGATGCACGTTCACCTGAAGGACCCGCCCGGCCACGAGCGACCGAACGATCAGCCGATCGAGATCCGTCTCGATCTTGGCCACCTCCGCCTCCGACTTCGAGACACCAGCGCGGGTGACGTCGCGGTCGTATTCCCAGGAGCCGGCCTTGAGCAGCGCAAGATCGGCCTGCGACCGCTCGAGATTGGCCTGCGCAGCCGCGAGCGCCTCGCGCCGCGCGATCAGTTCCTGTTCGGTCGTGACCTTGCGGGCGAACGTGTCCTCGGTGCGACGCAAGGCGTCGGTCTCGCGGGCCACGTTTGCCTGCGCCTCGTTGACTTGAGCCACGAGCACCGGGATTTTTTCCTTGCGGGGCTCCGCCTCGAGCCGCACCAGTTCGCTCTTTGACTGCGCCACCGCGGCCCGCTTCACGGCGAGTTCCCCCTGCAGCTGCCGGTCGTCGAGGCGGAAGAGCGGCTTGCCCGGCTGCACTTCGTCTCCGACCTTGACGAGCACCTCCGTCACGACGCCCGGCGTCGCCGACCCGACGGCGATGTTCTCCGTCTGGGCCTCCACCACGCCGGCTGCCGCGAGCGTCGCGGCGAACGGGCTGCGGGCCGGCTCGATCGGCGGTGGCGGCGTCTGCACGATCACGCGGTTTCGCCAGACATACCAGCCCGCAAAGCCCAAGAGCGAGAGGGCGACGAGCGGCAGGACGAACTGCGTCACGAAGTCTCCGTCGCTGCGGCGACGGTTCAGCCGCGGCTTTCCGCGGGCGGGCGGCGCAATGTCGTCGGGAGCGACCGCCATGCTGTCAGCCTCCGTGGGCCGGGGAAGCCGCCAACTCGGCGTGGGATCTCGCCCAAGCGTCGAGCATCGCCACCTGCTTCGAAAAATCCTGCTCGGCGACATTGAGCGGGCTCTTGAAGAAGCAGGCGAGCCACTCGATCGCACCGTATTCCCCCGCGCGGCTGGCCCGTTCGATCAGCCGCACGAGGTCGAGCACCAGCGGCGCCGCGAGGATCGAATCGCAGCCCTGCCAGGTGAATTGGAGCGTCATCGGCGTGCCGAGAAAACCGCGGAAATGGATGTGGTCCCAGGCCGTCTTCCAGTCGCCCAGGCTCTTGATGTATTCGATCGAGACGTGGGTCTGCGGCGGGTAGCCGAGGATGGCAGCGAGCAGGTGGTCCTTGCTCCGCACCTTCGCCGCCTTGTTGCGCGGATCGTCGAGCACCTTGCCATCCATGTTGCCGAAGATGTTGTGGCCCACCCAGCTCATCACTTCGAGGTTGCGGGCGGCGAACATTGGCGCGAGCACGCTCTTGAGGAGCGTTTCCCCCGTCTTGCCATCGCAGCCCGCGTGGGCGATCCGTAGGTCGCGGGCCACCTGTTGCAGGCAGGCAGGCGTCGAGCCGGTGGATGGGGTGAAATTGACGTAGGAGGCCCCTGCTTCCGCGGCCGCGAGGAAGTAGAGACTGCTGGCCGGCAGCGGGCACTTCTCCGCGCTGCCGAGCAGCGGCTCCACGGCGGAGAAATCGTCCGGGATCGGCAGGGCCGGCGGCGGCTCCGTGGACGCGACGTTGACGACGACGACGTGGCCGAGCCCCTCGGCCTTCTGGAAGGCCTCGATGTCGCCGCGTACGCGGTCGATCGCCGCCCGCGGAGTCTCAACCACGGCCGCCGTGCGCGGGTCGGCGAGGCTGCGGATGCGGTCTCCAGAGGCGACGAGCGTGCCGGGACGCAGCCTCGACTCGACTTCAGCGAAGAACCCGGCGGCGTCGGCGAGCAATTGCGGGGTGATCGCCCGGCTCTCCGCCCACATTCGCTGGGCCTCGTCACCGAGCCGCCCGGCGCGGATGTCGTGGCCGCCGACGACGATGTCTTGGAAGTCGACGAGCGCGAGCCGCGTGAAGGGGTCGAGCGCGGTGACGACGCCCACGGGGTCGATCGCCCCGCGGCGAAGTGCCGCCAGCCCAGTCATCAGCGTCGTGGCGACGCCCCCCTTCGCCCCGATGAGCCAGAGACCTATTCGCGGGGGAGGGAGCGGGCGCGAGGGAAGGGGCGAAGGCTGCATGCAGTCATTCTTTGCCGGATGTGCCCGGCGTCAAGGACGCTCGGGCGAACGCGGGGCCGGCGCGGCGACGTGGTGAGGACCCGACGCCACCGACTCGATCCGACCGTCCTCCATCGATGCGATGCGGTCGGCGAATGAATAAGCCCGCGAGTCGTGCGTGACGACGATCACGGCCCGGTCAGGCTGGACGGCGATGTCTTGAATCAGTTCCATCGTGATCCGGCCATTCTCGGCGTCGAGCGCGCTTGTCGGCTCGTCGCAGACCAGAAGCCGCGGCTCGTGGACGAGCGCCCGCGCGATCGCCACCCGCTGCTGCTGCCCCCCCGAGAGCTCGCTCGGCAGATTCGTGAGCCGATCGCCGAGGCCGAGCCGGTCGAGCACGTCGGCGGCAGCGGCGACGGCGTCGGACCGCCGCCAGCCGGCGATGAGCAGCGGCACGGCGGCGTTCTCGACGGCCGTGAGCGAGGGCAGCAGGTTGTAGGACTGAAAGATGAAGCCGACGTTTTCGCGGCGGAATCGCACCTTACGGCCGTTCGTCATGGTGACCAGATTCCTGCCCAAGACCATACAAGCGCCGGCCGACGGCTCGAGCGTGCCGGCGATGATCGAGACGAGCGTCGTCTTGCCGCAGCCGCTCGGGCCCACGAGCATGAGCAGTTCGCCGTAGGGCACGTCGAGATCCACGCCGCGCAGCGCCCGCGTCATCGAGTCGCCGCTGCCGAATTCCTTCGTCACGCCCCTCACGCGGATGGCCATCTCCTCCGTGCCGATGTCGTCGAACGTGTGCGGGGTGGTCATGGCAGGCTTCATCCGCGAAAGACGACGGCCGGGTCGAGCACGAGCACCTTGCGGATCGAGAGCACGCTCGCCACGAGCACGATCACGAACACCGCCGCCGCCGTGATCGCCAGCACCTGCCAGGGCATGAAGAAGGAGAGCCGCGTCATGCTGCGTGACCACCAGCCGAAGAGGGCCGCCAGCCCCACGCCCACGCCATAGCCCACGAGCCCCACGTGGAGGGCCTGCGAGAGCACCATGAGCAGGATCATCCAGTTGCTCGTGCCCATCGCCTTGAGGGCGCCGAACTGGCGGATGTTTTCCACGGTGAAGAGATAGAAGGTCTGCCCCGCGATCGCCGTGCCGACGAAGAACCCAAGCAACACGGTGATGCCGAAGTTGATCGGGATGCCGGTCTTCCGCAGGTAGTAGACGATCGTCTTGCGGAGGAACTGGTCGCGGGTGACCGCCTGCAGGCCCGTCTGTTCCTCGATCCGGCGGCAGACATCCTCCGCCGCGAGCCCCGGCTTGGGGCTGGCCAGAACGAACGACAGCACCTTCCGCTCCGGCGGCGCGAACGTCACCGCCTGGCTGTACCGCGTGTAGAGAATGGGAAAACTCTGGAACGTGCGACTGGCCTTCGTGATCCCCACAATCACGGCCCGGTGATCGTTCATCTCGAAAACGCGGCCCAACCGGAAGGGTTCGCCCGGCCAGATCCGCTTGTAGCCGGCGTCGTCGATGATCACCGCATCGGGCTTGCGCAGGTCGGCGATCGAGCCCATGAAGACCCCCCCCGGCGCGCCGACGAGCGTGGCATCGTCGAGGCCCAGCAGGATCACCTGCTCGTAGGAGCCCTCTTCGAGACGGGCCCGTGCGATCCCCTTGTAGAACCGCACCGCCCAGTCGACCCCTGGCACGCCCTTCACGCGAAAGAGCTCGGTGTCGGAGAGCGGCTTGATGTCGTCGACGAACTGGACGTTTTCGTCCATCACCCAGATGCTCGGCCCCTGCACGTCGCGAATCTGGCTGACGGTGAGCGACATGAGGCCGCAGAAGATCGAGGCCTGCTGCGCGATGAGGAGCGCAGCGAACACGACCCCGAAGACGATGCCGAGGTACTTCGCCCGGTTGCCGATCAGCATCTTCCACGCGATCCAAAACATGCCGCGAGTCTACCGCTCCGCGGAAACCCGCGTCGACCGCTTCGTAAAGTAGGCCGCTTCGTCCCGAAGCGGATCTGTCTTCACGCAAAACATCGCCATCCGGGCGATTTTTTCTTGGCAACCTCCGGTTGCTGGTTCTCGCCCGGCCCTCCAGGCCTAGTGCTATGCGCCCAACCCGGCTTCGGGCGACCCGTACCCCGTCGCCGGACGCTCGCTGCGGACATCCTGTCCTTCGCTCGCTCGATGCTGACTGCGCCAGCCAGAGCGCCTCCGCTTGGGCATCCTGCCTGCGCTTGTCAGCAACGCCGGCGAGCGGGGTACGGGTCGCCCGAAGCCTCCGTCTCGTAGGACAGGCTTCAGCCTGTCATCAATCAAGACAGGCTGAAGCCTGTCCTACTAATCAATAAAGCGGGTAGGCACGGGGCTGCCTGTGCCCTCTCGCGGGCTATGGAAGCGAGCGCAGGCAGGATGCCGAAGCGAAGCGGACATGCAGTGAGCGAAGGACAGGATGTCCGTAGCGAACGTCCGCCGAGAGGGTACAGGCAGCCTCGTGCCGGGTTAGGCGAGTTGAGGCATGACGAAGCGGTCTACCCGTCGGTTATTCGAGCAGGATGATGCGTGGGTCGATCCAGACCGTCGCGATGTTCGCCTCATCGCCGTCGGCCGGCTCGACCACGAGCTCGATCTGCCGCGCGCCGTCGAGGTTTGCACGGATGAAGAGAGGCTCGTCACCCCGCTGCAGCACCGGAGAGGCGAACTTTTCCACTCGCGTGCCATCGGCAGGCATCGCGAAGACCCGCACGATCGCTCGGCTCCCCTGCCCCGCCGTGTCGTCGATGGCGACGGTCGATTCCAGCCGCTGGGCGGGCCGGCTCAAGTCGTAGCGGATCCGTGCGGGGGATCCGACTGCTCCGATCGACATTCCCTGGAAGCCTGTGATGCCGCGGGCCGTCGGCCAATCGCCGGCGAGCGTGCGGCCACGCGCGAAGCGGTGGCCTGCGGTCGATTCCTCGGGAACGATGGCGCTCGGGATGGTGCGAGCGAGGCTCGTCGCGGCCTGCCCCTCCATCGCCACGACGAGGCTGGGATCGGCGGCGATCGCCGCCGCGGCTTTTTGGGCGATCGAAAGCGGAAAACGTGAGCCATCGTCGAGGGCCACGCGGAGTGCGGCCGCGGGCTGCGGGGCGTCAGACGCGCTCGTCGTGATGCTTTGCACGCGTTCGATCGGCACCGCCAAGGAGCGGCCCTGCCAATCGATCTCGAGGCGGCCGTCGTGGAGGCGAAGCGATCGGGCCGACAAGCGGTCGCCGTTGCGGAGTTCGATGAACCAGCGGGCTTGCGAATCGGCGCCGGCCGCCCTCCCCTCCTCGATCTCGGCGTCGGCCGGGCGGCTCGCGGCCGTTGCGCGAAAGCCTGCGAAGTCGGCAGCCGGCAGCGGGATGGTGCCAAGTGCCGCCGACTTCACCGTGGCCGTCGTGCCGTCGAAGGCTGCGAGCGTGCCGGCGATCATGCCGCCGTCAGCGAGCACGACGTGCGGCCCGAGCGGCAGAGGCGGGCAGCGACCCCAGGCTACAAGGCTTGCCGCCGGCATCTCGATCGCGGCGCCATCGCGGCCGCGAAAGACGGCGCTGTCGGCTGTAATGCTTTCGAGCGCGGCGTTCTCGTGCTGCGCGGGGGCGATCGCGTGCGCGACGGTCGTGACCAACGCGATGGCGGCGCAGAGCATGGCGCGGTGGCGACACGATCGTGTCATGGGGATGGCCGATCCCGTTGGTAGAGGGGCGTGAGGTCGTTTGGCATCTGCAGGACGGTCAGCGCCGCGCTCGTGCCATATTCGGGGCAGGATGGATCCTGCCAGGAGCCGTCGTCGCGCTGGGCGGCGATGAGCGTCGCCGCCGTGGCGGGATACCAGGCCTCCCAGTCGGCATCTCCCCGCTGCCAGAGCGCGGCCGCCGTGGCAGCGAGACCGTAAAGCGCATATCCGTCGCCCGACTCGAGCTTGATCGTCGTGCCCAGCTTGACTGGATGGGCATTGAGCCAATCAAAGCCGCGCCGCACCGGCTCCTCCTTGCCGCCGCCGGCCGCCACGAGCGCGAAGAGCGCCGCGGCCGTCCGCGGGGCGGCGCTCGGCCCGGCCGACGACTGGTAGCGGAAGCCGCCGTCGGCATTTTGCAGCCGCCCGAGGTACGCGACGGCCCGATCGACCGCCTCCGCGGAGACGTCGAAGCCGGCGTTGCGGAGTGCCCGCAGGGCGTTGAGCATCGCGGCCGTCACGGAGATGTCGGCGTCGCGCGGGACGGGCTGGTATCGCCAGCCACCCTCTTTGTTCTGCGTGCGCTCGATGAGGCGCCGTGCGCCATCAAGCGCCTCGGCCACCGCCGCGTCGTCGTCCGTCTCGCCGTAGAGTTCCGCCAGCGCGATCGTCGCGAACGCATGGCCATACATGGGGCCGTGCGCCGCCTGCTCGCGGCCGGCGATGAGGCCGCTGCCCCCGGCCGAGGCCAGCAGGAAGGCGACGGCCCGCGCGACGGCTCGCGCCCGCGGCCCTTCCGTGGGCGTGCTGCCCGAGCCGACCATCGCCATCGTGCAGGTGGCCGTCACGGCGGCACTGCCACGAAACGCGGCCGAACCCCAGGAGCCGTCGGGCTGCTGCGCGGTCTCGAGCCAGTCGAGCCCGCGGGCGGTCGAGGCCTCGATCTCGGAGTCGTTCGCTGCGGCCACGCCGGCGAGCATGAGCCAGATGCTTGCGCAGGCAAGAGTCAGGTGGCATGGATGGAGGCGGTTGTTCATGGCTTCGATCGCTCCTGCTCGAGCAAGAGACGATAGTAGGCGTCGATGGCCCGCTGGTGCGAGGGAAATGTCGCGGCGTCTGAAGCCTGGGGCCGCAGTGTCTGCGACTGCTCGGGCACGAGCGACCAGACTCGCTCGATGCCGTCGCCGCCCGGCGCGAGGCCGGCAGATTGCGGCGTCTCGGCTGGGGCGCCGCCATCTCCGGAGCCTGTCGCCGTGCCGGCGGAGGCATTTGTTTCAGGTGGCATTCCCGGCACCGTCACGGCCAAGCCCTCGGCCACCGACGCCGACGCCACGGCTCGGTCGAGCCGATCGAGCCTGTCGAGCAGCGCACGGGGATCGCGGTCGAGCGACAGTGGCTCGTTGCCACCCAGAGGCCGCTGCGCTTCGAGCGATCCGTTGCCGGTGGCCGCCACGGGGATTCCAAGAAGCGCGGCCGCCTCCGTCAACCGATCCGCGAGATGGCCCGCGGCCTCAGCCGCCGCCGCGAGCCGATGGTCGCGAATCGCGGCCGAAACGGCTGCCTTCGCGGAATCAACGTCCGCAGCCAGATCCGCCAGGGCGATGCTCAGCGCGGCTTCATCGGCCGCCTTGGCCGCGGCCGCGAGCATGTCGGCGTCCGCAGACACGCTCACCAGGCAGTCGTCGTGCAGCGCTGCCGCTTCAGCGATGAGCAGGCGACGGCGAGGTGGAACATCGACGGCGGCAAATCCGGGGGCCTCGGCAAACCAGCCGGCGAGGGAATGGGCGAGCCGGCGCTCGAATCCGGCCAGTGCGGCGATCCGCGCGGCTGCCTGCCCCGGTGCCGACTGCGGGTCGAATGTCGGCCGAACCGCGGCGCGCGACGAATCGTCTGCGGGAGCCGCCGTCGTGGTCGTCGCGTGCGTGGTGACCGTATCGCGGCGCGTGCCAGCGATCACGAGCAGTGAGAGCGCCACGGCGGCGACCGCCGCGAAGCCGACGTGCCGCGCGGTGTCCTCGATCGGCGCCGCGCCGATCCGGTCGGCGGCATCACCCGCCTGCTCGATCGCGAGTGCCTTGAGCGTCGGCGAGCCGTCGCCCGCGGCAGTGGTCTCCTCGAGGAAGTCGATCGCCCGCGAGATTCGCTCGCCGAGTTCCGGCTGCGTTCGCTCGGCTGCCAGCGCGATCGCCAGACGCGTGGGCCACGAGGCAATCGCGCGGCGGGCGAAAAACCAGGCGGCGATCGCGGTCGCCGTCAGCACGGTGGCCGCGACGAGACGTGCATCCACGCCGGCGCCGGTGACGCGGCCGGCGATGATCGCGATTGCCCAGACGCATGCCGCCACGCAGCCGATCCGGCCGATGACGCCAAGCCCATGCACGACACGGGCCCTTGCGACCCGGCCGTCGATCGCCGTGCGCAGTCGTTCGGCAGAAGTGGGGGCGATGCTCCTCATGGCAGCCCCCGCCGGGCACGGGCAGACCACTCGATGGCGCAGGCGGCCACGAACGCGAGCATGAGCAGGCTCGTCGCCGTCGGTCCGTGGAGCCACGCCCGGCTCGTCGCCCGTGCCGCCGCCACCCGGGGGATCCGCTCGGGCAGTGAGCCGATCGACTCGAGCGAGATACGATCGCCGCCGCTCGCGACCGCGGCCGCCTCGAAGGCCGCAGTCATGGCGGGCGGCCCCGGCTGCTCGGGCTTCGCCGGCAGCACGAGGAAATCCCGCGAGATGGTCGGCCGGGTGTGGATCGCGACGCTGTGCCAGCCCGCGTCGAGATGATCGAGCCAGACCGTTCCCGACGAGGCATCGGCAGGCTCCTGCCGACCGTCGGGCCCCGTGTGCTCGAGCTGCCAGCCGGCGAGATCGGTGGTCGGCCGCGTCGGCTCGATGTCGATCCGCATCGTATCGCCGGCGGCCGGCCGCGATGGCTCGAGGCTGAGCATGGCGGGGGTGTATCGCGCGAGGATGCGGCCTTCGGCGAGCCTCGATAGCGAGTGTCGCCAAAACGCGGCGTGGTCCATCGAGCCTGCTTTGGAGCCAGTCGGCCCGCGCAGCCGCCAGGTGGTGAACAGGCTGCCGAGGATGGTGCCCGCCCCGCGTTGATCGAGGATGACCGCGGCCGCCGGTGCGGCGTCTTCAAAGGTGGTGATCGCCAGAACACGGGCCGTCGGCTTGAGGCTGACGCCTTCGGCGATCGTCCACACATCGGCATGCTTCGCCCCCGCTGGTGTCGGCATCGCGCCAACCTTCCAGCCCGCCTGCAATGCGGCCGGCAGCCAATCGAGTCGGCCGCCATTGGAGGCCTGCGTCGCCACGCCGACGCGGCGAGACGCGGGCAGCAAGTCGTCAAGCGGTGAAGCCGCTGAAACGCCCTCGTGCCAGCGGCGGCCGGGACACCACGCCACGCCGACGCCGTCGTTCTGCACCGCGTCGAGCAGACCGGCCGCGGAGTCGCTCGGGATGTCGTCGCCGTGGATGTCGCCGAGCACGACCACGTCGAACCTGCTCCAGTCGGATGCAGTCTTCGGCAACGGCGCCGCGAGCCGCGCCGGTCTCCCATCGCCCTCTGCTCGGCTGCGGCCGTCGAGCAGGCACGCCTCGACGCGAAACCGTCGGTCGGACGCGAGCAGGTGCTCGAGAAACCGAAACTCGAACCGTGGCACGGCATCGACGATGAGCACCGACACCGGTTCATCGACGACGAGCGTCGCACCCGCCATTCCTCCGGCGGCGTCATCCGCGGCCTGCTCGCCATCGGGCCGGACGACGAGTGTCTGCATGCCAGCCTCACCTGGCTTCCATCCCACGGTGCCCGAATATCTGTTGGGCAAGATCCCGCCGCCAACGCGGTCCGCGCGATCCGGTTGGAGGCTTGCCCGCGCCAGTGGTTGGCCATCGCGAGCCGCGAAAATGATCGGCAGCTGCTTGGCCCCCGATCGCTCCTCCACCTCGACGGTCACTCGAACCTCTTCGTCGCGCCATGCCACCCGCGGCAGGTCGGCGGCGACGAGCGTGAACGGTGAATCCTTCGACTCGGCAGCTGCGCCCGGTCCGCCCACCGGGATGGCAAACAGCGGGACGCCGCGGGCGGCGGCGATCCGGGCCGCATGCTCCCATGTGGCGCCCGATGTGATCATCCCGTCGCTCGCGATCGCGATCGCGGAATACCGTGATGGAGCGCCGATCAGCAGTTCCTCGACCGCGTCGCCGATCCGACTGGCATCCGGACCGACGGCAACGGACGCGATTGGCTCAGCCCCACGACCGTGCGGTTCGAGCGGTGCGAGGTCGCCTGCGGCCTTGAAGAGCGAGATCGGCGCCGTGGCAAAGCCCCGATTCGTTTTGCGGGCGCGATCGATTGCCGCGCTGATGGCCGCCAGCCGCGTCAGCCGTCCGCCCGGGACGGACGGTGCCTCCACGTCGGCTGTCGCCATGCTCGGCGAGACATCGACCACCAGCGCGATCTCTTGGCGATCTCGATCGTCGTCGGCTCGCGGTGTCTCGCCCGCGCCCAAAAACATCGCGGCAAGCGCTGCCACGATTGTTGCGCGGGCCGGCCATCCGATCCAGGCAAACGACCGATCCGGCGCCGCGCGGAGCCGCCGGCGGAAGAGCAGCCATGAGAGCAGCGGATCGAGGATGGCGAGCGCGATTGCGGCCCCGAGGAGCAGCCGCGTCGGCGGCAGCCGTCGTCGCAGGGCATCGACCGCGGCCACGCCGCGAACCGCACCAGGCGTGGGCCTCATGCCGGCTGAAGCCGTCGTGGCGCCCGGTTCGATGAGTCGCGAAACGAGCCGGTCCACCAGCGGCACGAACACCGGCCAGGCCGCGAGGTCGCTCCAGGCATTCGCCGCGCTGCCGGGCGAGCCGGCCCCAAGCGAAAGCGGCAGGCCCGACACGCAGAGGCGGCCCGCACCCACGCGGGCTTCGACGATAAGCGGCCTCCCCTCCGGCACAGTCCGGGCGAGCACCGTCACCGGGGCGACGTCGCGCGGCTTGACCACGAGATCCGCGAACGACGAGACGCTCGGCCCGGGCAGCGTGACGAATGCGTCGCCAGTCGAGGCCGCGCCCGGGAAGTCGGCAAGCGACGGAGCGACGGCGATGCGTTGGCCGGCGCCGGCGACGCCGCCTGCGATCCTCGTGCCGGCGAGCCCTTCAAGCCAGTCCGAGAGCCACTTTCGCGCCGGCCCGCCGACGGTGTCGGGGCCCACGAGGAAGAGCACCGCCGCACCGCGGTGCAGCGCCTGTGCAAGCCCCTCGGCCATAGCGCCCGTTGGCGGAATCCCATCGGCGAGGATCACGATCGCGCCGGCCGTGGCGGAAGAAGCGGCGGCGAGCTGCGACGCCGGGAGCACTTCGACCGTCGCTGTCGGCAAGCCGCCCGCGGTGCGGATGGCCTCGATCGCCAGCCGCATGGCCGCGACGCTCGATTCCTTGGCCGCATCGCCTGGCTCGACGAAGACGATCCGCCGCGTGCCCGCGCTCAAGACGGCGTCATCGGCCGATGGTGGAACGGCTGCGGGGGCAGCCAGGAACGGCCGCGCCGCGGCGGCGACGGCGAACAGCAGCATCGTCGCCCGCAGCAGCAAGAGCGGCGTCGAAAAACCCTCCCGCGAAAGTCCGGCCCGCCTGGCCGCGCTCGCCACGATGTCGATCGGCGCCCAGCGCACCGGCCGCGCTCGGGCGACGGCGAGGTGGGCGATGATGAAGGGCAACGCGACCGCCGGCAGCCACCCGAGCATCCACGGCCAATCCAAGCCCAGGGCCAGCACGATGCCCGAGGTCGTCATGATCATCCGCTCCGCGGCGTTGCTTGGAGCAGCCGCGCGATGATCGCATCGGGCGTGATCCCGTCACTGTCGGCCTCGAACGTCGTCACCAGCCGGTGCCGCAGCACGGCGGGGGCCGCGCGTTCGACGTCGCGCATCTCGGCGCAGGGGCGGCCGTCGAGCGCGGCATGCGCCTTTGCCGCCAGCACGAGAAACTGGCTGGCCCGCGGGCCAGCGCCATAGCGCACGAGCGAAGAAAGCCAGTCGGGCGCCTCCGGCGCGCGAGGCCGCGTGGACCGCGCGAGGCCCACGGCCCGCCGCATCACGTGCTCGGCGACGGGCATGCTCCGCACGAGCCGCGAGGCATCGGCGAGCGCTGCGCGGTCGATCACCGGCGCGACCGGCGCGGCCGCGGGGCCGGTCGTGCGGCGGACGATCTCGAGCTCGTCCTCACCGTCGGGGTAGTCGACTTGGATCAGGAACATGAACCGGTCGAGCTGCCCCTCCGGCAACGGATAGGTGCCTTCCTGCTCGATCGGGTTGCGTGTGGCGAGCACGAAAAAGGGGTCAGGCAGCGGATGGCCGACGCCGCCGACCGTCACCTGCCCCTCCTGCATCGCCTCGAGCACCGCCGACTGCGTCTTCGGCGGCGCCCGGTTGATCTCGTCGGCCAAGAGCACGTTCCTGAAGATCGGTCCGGGAAGAAACCGCGGCCGCCGGCCGCCGGCCCGGTCTTCTTCGAGCACGTCCGTGCCGATGATGTCGGCCGGCATGAGGTCGGGCGTGAACTGGATCCGGCCGAAGTCGAGCGCGAGCGACTGCGCGAGCGACTTCACGATCAGCGTCTTGGCGAGGCCCGGCACGCCCTCGAGGAGGCAGTGCCCGCCGCAGAGGATCGCGGCGAGCAGGTCGCCGAGCACGTCGCGCTGGCCCACGATCACCGGCTCGAGCGCCGCCAAGAATCGTTCCTTGAGCCTTCCGGTGGCCGCGAGGGCCGCGGCGTCGTCGGTCCGTCCCGGCGGTGCGGAGCGATGGATCGAGGTGCTCACGGTCGTGCTCCCGTTGGCGTGGCATTGATCTGGCTTGGCATGGCATTGAGCTGGCGACCATCGCGGCTGAAGACCGCCACGTTGCCGGCGCGGGTGTCGATGGTGACGAGCCCGTCGTCGAGCCGTGCGCTGCGTTTGCGCGGTGCATGGTCGATGCCGTCGGCCGCGATGGCCGATCCCAGCGGCCTGGTCCAGATCACATGCCCGTCGCGCAGGTCGTAGGCCGCGAGGTGGAGCCAGTCGGCCGGCTCGCGGCTGCGCACGACGCAATAGACCCGCGCGGCATCGGCCGCGGGCGCTCCGTCGAACACGGTCGGCCGGGGCGGGCCGCCGTCGTGGGTGACGGCCGGAGGCGGGGCGATCCATGCGAGCCGCCCCTCGGCGGCGGCCGAGAGATCGAGGCAGACAAGCGCCGCCGCATCGTCGTCATCGTCGGTGGCGGAGATTCCGTCGAGGATGGCGATCGCGCGGGCGGCACTCGAGCAGGCTGTCAGGGGCGGCAGATTTTTTGTCGCCCCGGTGCGGAGGCGGGCCGCGGCCACGCCCCTTGGAAAAAGCAGGCTGTCGGTCACAGGCGACGGGTCTTTCCCGTCTCTCGAGTCTTTCCACGGCTGGCTGCCATCGGCGAAGCGCACCGCATGGACGTCGCGGCCCGTATTCCACACGATGAGATCACCGCAGCGAATCGGCTCGAAGTTGTTGTCCACGGCTGGGCCCGCGCCCAGCGAGGCTGCCAAGGTCACGCATGCCGCCACGATGGCTCCCCGGGGCCGGCATGGTCCGATTGGAGGATTTGTGCGGGAGCGGTGGGCCGATCGCGGCATGAATGAACCCGCCAAGGAGAACGGATTTCCGGCAGGAAGAACACTTTTGAAGTATAA
The DNA here is from genome assembly GCA_044336985.1 of Pirellulales bacterium. Taxonomy (GTDB): domain Bacteria; phylum Planctomycetota; class Planctomycetia; order Pirellulales; family UBA1268; genus RGVT01. Next base: position 47,171 of record JBIIOK010000004.1, read on the forward strand.
GTCGGGGAGGAATTTCGCGGAAACCGCCCGAGCATTTCCATGGCCCGACCGCAGGACGAAGACCTCTTCCAAAGCTCGACGATGACGTTCGGCGAGCACCTCGAGGAGTTGCGCGTCTGCCTGATCCGCGGCGCTTTGGGCCTTGCCTTGGGCGTGCTGGCGGGCTTCTTCGTGGCGCAGCCCTTTGTTCACCTGATCGAGCAGCCGCTCCGTCGGGCGCTGGGGGACTACTACACGAAGCGGTCGATCGAGACGTTCGACGCCTGGCAGCCGCGCACCGCCGGAGGCGCCCCCCTGCCCTACTCCCGCGAGGAGGTGATCGACGCCGTCGAGCGGCACGGCCTCTCGTTCGAACTCCGCGAGGTGCATCCCGACCGGTTGGCCCGCGCCTTGTCACCGTCGGCGGCGCCCGAGGCTGGCGATGCCGCCGCCACGGGCAAGCCAGCCCTGTTCGATCCCGCCGCCCTCGCCCCCGTCCTCCTCTGGCAGCCGCTCGCGAAGGACGCGCGGGTGAGCATCACCACGCTCTCGGCCCAGGAGGCCTTTGGCATCTACGTGAAGGCGGCGCTCCTCGTGGGCGTCGTCCTCGCGAGCCCCTGGATCTTCTACCAGCTCTGGACGTTCGTGGCGGCGGGCCTCTATCCGCACGAGAAGCGGTGGGTGCGGCTCTTCCTGCCGGTCAGCATCGGCCTCTTCCTCGCCGGCGTGTCGCTCGCGTTCTTCTTCGTCTTCGACTTCGTGCTCGACTACCTGCTGCAGTTCAACCAGTGGCTGGGGCTCGATCCTGATCCCCGCATCAGCGAGTGGCTCTCCTTCGTGCTGATCCTGCCGATCGGCTTCGGCCTCGGATTCCAGCTGCCGCTGGTGATGCTCTTCCTCGAGCGGATCGGCATCTTCGACGTCGCGACGTATATCGCGCAGTGGCGGATCGCGGTGCTCGTGATCTTCGTCGTGTCGGCCGTGCTCACGCCGGCCGATCCTTACAGCCTGCTCTTTTTGGCGATCCCCCTCTGCCTGCTCTATTTCGGCGGCCTGGCCATCTGCCGCTGGCTGCCCCCCGCCGGCAGCTCACCGCGCCACGAACGCGAGCCAGTAAAACACTGACCCGGTGATCGCGGTGAGCACGAGGTCGATGCCGGCGAGCCGCGCCATCGTCATGTGACGCCGGCTGTGGGCGGAGGGCTCTGGTGGCGAGGGGAAACGCACCGCGGCCTCCCAGAGCACCCAGATCAGGAGCACGAGCGACGACACGGCGAAGATGAGATGAATGCCGAGCGCCGTGAGCACGCCGGCCGGCCACCACGGGCTCGCCGCCGCCCGAAGCTTCCAGTCGCTCACGAGCCGCACGTCGATCTCGAAGATGACGATCGCCGTCAGGAGCGCCGCGGCGATGATCCACTGCAGCCGCTTGTGGGCCGCGAAGTTCCGCCGGTTGCGGACGAGGTGCACGCTCCAGGCGAGGAGCGGCAGCACTGCGAACAGGCCGACGAGGACCACGTCCATGCCGAGCGACGCGCGGGTGCCAAGAAACCCGTCGATGCCGCCCGGTGCCGGGGCGGCCGTGGAAGCGGCTTCAGAATTCAACGCAGTCCTTTCGATTCCGTGCGGAGTCGGCAGTGTAACGTGCGGTCGGCCCAGGCTTCGTCCTCATCTTGGGTGGTGGCCGATTTGCAGCCGCCTTGGCCGCACTGATACGATCGCGCGAACGACGGCCGAGTGGCGAAACTGGCAGACGCACGGGACTTAAAATCCCGGGGAGAGAAATCTCCGTGCGGGTTCAAGTCCCGCCTCGGCCACTGCCTCGAGGTTGCCGCCGGCTCGCCCTTTTGGGGTTCCCCCGACGGAAGCCCGCAGCGCAAGCAAGGTCCATCCGCCCTCCACTCCGACCTGCGCCGCCCGCACCCGCCCTGCGAGAAGCCGCCCCAACGCTCCTCGCTCGCGCGTCGGGCTTTCGTAGTAGCCCCGCGTTTCCCCGGTCTTACTCCAATCCCAGCGGGTTTTTTGCAGGCCAGCCATTTCGGGTTGATTCGCGGCCAGCCGCGTCTGTATCTGTCTGCTCGCTGTCCGGGTATGCCGGCGTCGGAAGTTTTGCTTGGAGGCGATCGAGCATGGCGGTGGAATGCAGGCAGAAGGCCGTTGAAGAGGCACGGGGCCGCCGAACGGCGGCGCGGCGGCAGGCAGGCGGCGCGGCGGTCTGGATTCCGTGGCTCGCCGCTCCGCTCTTTGCCCTCACGCCGATCGGTGGCTGTGCCCTGGCCGACAACTACCGCAAGGCGACGATCCAGGCGGCCGCGGCGCCGGTGGTGCCGGTGGAAGCGGTTGTGACGCGCGGGTTTCCCGCCCGCTGACGGGCGATTGGCGTCGGCCGCGATGGCGCACTAGTTTTGCCGAGGAAGCCCCAACTGCCTCCTCGGAGCCATCGCATGTCGCTGCGGTCCAGAATTGCTCTCATCGCCACGCTGCTCGTGCTCGCCGCCATCGTGGTGAACACGCTCCTGCAGACCTTCGCCGCACGGCGGGCCGTGCTGCAGCAGGCGCAGGCCGGTGGTGACGGCGTCGCCGAGTCGCTCGCCCGCGCCGTGGCGTTTGCGCAGGAGGTGCCGCTGCAGGTCGAAGACGAGATCGGCCGGCAGATGCAGGCGCAGGCCGCGCTCGTCGCGCAGCTCGTGGCGGTGGCCGAGAAGGCCGGCGTGACGGCGGCCGACCTCAAGGATCGCTTCCGCCAGGTCGTCGACCGGACGGTGCTCGACGAGATTTTAGCGACCGACTCCACGGGCCGCATCACGCTGCAGGCCGGCGACATCGACTTTACGTTTTCTCCCGACCCGGCCAAGCAGCCGCAGGCGCACGTCTTCCACAAGCTGCTCGGCGGCGACGTGCCGGTGGTGGTTCAGGAATCCCGCAAGCGGGAGATCGACAGCCGCGTCTTCAAATACGCGGGTGTCGGCGGCGTCGACAAGGCACGGATCGTGCAGGTGGGGATGGAGGCGACGTTTCTCGACAGGCTGTACCGGAACCTCGGCCTGCGACGGCTGGTCAACGAGCTGGTGGCGGGGGAGGTTCGCGAGGTGCGCATCCTCGATTCGCAGCTGACGCCGATCGTCACGCGGCGGGTCGACGAGCGCGGCAGCGCGTCCGACGCCGATCTGCCGCTCGTGCCGCGCGACGCGGCGATCGTCCGCGACTGCATCGCCGGCAACCGGCCCGTCGGACGGTTCGAGAGCGGGTTCTACCGGGTCGCCACTCCGGTCAAGCAGGCGGACGGCCGCCCGGCCGGCGCCGTCCTCGTCACGATCTCCACCAAGTCGAGCCGCGACGTGCTCTGGTGGCAGGCGGCCGGCGCCCTCGCCTCGTCGCTCGTCGTCGGCCTGCCCGGCGTGCTCGCGGCGCTCTGGCTGGCGCGGTCGATCGCCGATCCGGTGCGACAGTCGCTCGAGGTCGCGGAGGCGATCGCGGAGGGGGATCTCACCGGCGATGTGCCCGCGGGGGGCGACGACGAGGTCGGCCGGCTCCTCGGGGCCTTCGGCCGGATGAGCCACTCGCTCGGCGGCCTGATCGGTCGCATCCAGGCCGCCGGCGAGCGGCTCTCGACCGTGGAGGAGGAGGCGGCCGGAGCCCTGGCTCGTCAGGACCGCGCCGTGCGCGACTTCAGCGGCTCCGCCACGGAGATCTCCTCGGCCGTCTCCGAGATCTCCGCCACCAGCGAAGAATTGCTCGGGGCCACGAGCGAGGTGACCGCGGCGGCGCGTGAAGCCGCGCGGGTGGCCGACGAGGGCCGCGGCGGGCTCGAGAGCATGACGGCCTCGATGCAGCACCTCGACGAGGCCATGAATGCGTTCACCCGCAAGCTCTCCACGATCAGCCAACGGGCCAGCGGCATCACGTCGGTGGTCACGACGATCGCCAAGGTGGCCGACCAGACCAACCTGCTCTCCGTGAACGCCACGATCGAGGCGGAGAAGGCGGGCGAATCGGGGCGGGGCTTCCGGATCGTGGCCCAGGAAATCCGGCGGCTGGCCGATCAGACGGCACTCGCCACGCAGGACATCGAACGCATGGTTCGCGACATGCAGGCGGCCGTGTCGAGCGGCACTATGGAGATGGACCGGTTTCGCAACGAGGTGAGCCAGCGGATCGCGGAGGTGGCCGGAGTCAGCGAGCGGCTCGGCCGGATCATCGAGCCCGTGCAATCGGTGACCAGGTCGCTCGAGCATGTCCACGAGGGGATGCAATCGCAGTCGCAGGGCGCCCGGCAGATCCGCGACGCCATGGAATCGCTGCGGTCGGGCGCCGGCGAATCGGCCGCGTCGATGGCGGTCTTCACGGCGACGCTCGACGAACTGCGTCGCTCGATTTCGGAACTCAACGCCGAAGCCTCGCGATTCCGCACCGGGTAGGACGAAAAGTAGACCGCTTCCTCCGGAAGCGGTTTTGGATCCGCTTCGGGACGAAGCGGTCTACTTTGACAGGCTGAAGCCTGTCCTACCTTCTTGCGGAGTCGCCGATGCGGGCGGCCTGGCGGGCGGCCAGGAAGCGGCGGAGGCCGTTGACGATCCGCGACGGGGGCTGGGCGCCCGACTGGCTGAAGAGCGGCGTCTGGCCGTCATCGGTCACGATCAATTCGACCGATTCCGGCGGGAGTTCCACGCCACCGAGCAGGTTGTCGAGCGACTGGGCCGTCGGCGAGCCGCTCGGGGCGGTCGGGGCCACGTGGGCCACGACGAAGTTTTCCCTGGCAAACGACTCGAATTCCGGGTCGTTGATGAGCGAATCGGTATGGGTTTTGGCCGCATCGTCGCCCGGACGGGCCACGACGAGCAGGATCGGCCGCTTGACGCCCCGGGCGGTTTCCACGGCCTTGTCGAGGGATTCGTGGACCTTGCCCGCCGCCTTGACCGCATTCGGGATGGACTGCTGGGTGTGGACTGCCGCCACCCTCGGGGACGGCATGTGCCCCGTCATCTGGGCCAGCCAGACCTCGGCCGACTGGCCGGTATAGCCGGACTGGCCGGCCAGTTTCTCGCCATCGGCGGCCAGGAGCAGGACGCTCGGAAACGTCCGGACGCCGTACTTGATGCAGACCTGCGACCTTTCGCTGCGGACGGCCTGGGAAATGCCGTTTTGAGGCAGGTCGATCATCAGCAGAACGACGTTCGAATCGGCCCACTCACGGAAGACGTCGGTGGAAAACACATTGTTTTCAAGGGTTTTGCAGTGGGGGCACCAGTCGCTGCCGGTGAACAGGGCCACCACCGGGCGACCGGTCCGGTCGGCCGCGGCCATGGCCTCGTCATAGCTGGTGAGCCAGTTCTCGAGGGCCGAAGCCGTCTGGCAGGCCGAAACAAGGCCGACGACGAGCGCGAAAATCGCCCCCAGCCGCAGGAAACGTCGGCGTGAAAAGCCCGCATGAACGGGCCGGCTGCCATGAATCGAGACCAGGGCCTGCGTTAAACGCATCGTCGTTTGCCTCCTTGCTCACCACCCTCACCTTTCATCGGGCGAGGACGGCAGTCTCCAAGAGAGTTCTGTCCGTGAATCAACGAGGAAAAGGCTAGCTGCACCGGAAGAATCTGTAAATCTAGGCAGCCTACGTAGGTTGTGCGTCTTTCCTATTTGCCCCAATCCGGCTGTTGCGTAAGGACTTAGGTCCCGTTTCAATCCCCCTCCTTTGGGAAAAACGCAGGCTGAAACGGCTGCTCGTCGGTTTACGGGCGACAGGCTGAAGCCTGTCCTACTTTCAGCGGCCTGGATGTCGCCGGGTTCGCGCCTGGCAAAAAACGGCGGGGCCCACCGTTTCCGGTGGGCCCCGCTTTTCGCTTTTGATCGACGTCGAACTAGAACTGCCAGATCGCGTCGCAGCCGCCGTAGAGCTGGCCGTACTCGGTGCCGCCGTTGGAGATCCGGCCGAAGTTCGGGCCGAAGGGCAGCGGCGCGGTACCGGCACGGGCACCGGCCATGTTGTCCGGCGAGTACCAGTCATACCGCAGTTCCGGACGGATGATCCAGTTGCGGGTGGGCTTCCAGTTCAGGCCCCACGTGGCCTGAAAGAAGTTGCCCTGGAAACCCGACTGGTTCGGACCGCCGACCCAGTAGTTGCGAATCGGGGCGAACACGCGATAGCCGTTGTTGTCGCGGAACCACTCGAACCTCATGCCCGCCACCAGCGTGTCGCTGACGGTGTAGAAGAGGTACTGATTGATGCCGTACCACTGCGCCAGGCCAGCCTGCTGGCCCTGGTTCTGCAGACCGGTGTTGGCATTGAACTGCCAGCCGTTGTCGTTCTGAAACACGTACGTGACCTTGTCGCTGAGCTCGTTGGTGTAGACGTTGCTCCAGATCGACCGGTTGCCAATGTTCTGCGGCGCGTTGGCGAAGAACACCGGCTCGTTGCCGCTCGACACGGTCGAGGTGAGTGCCTGCGTCTGGTCGCTGTTTTTGAACGACACACCGCCCAAGAACGCCGCGTTGCTGTTGGCATTGATGGAGCCGGGATTCAGGATGCCCTGGCTGTTGATGGGATCGCTGAAGTTGTCCCAGCCATTGGTGATACCGGCATACACGGTCAACTGGTCGTTGGGCGTCCAGGTGTCGAGAATGCCGGTGTGGGTGAACGGCTCGCCGTACTGCATCGTGTAGGCGTGCGTGTAGAAGAAGTTGCCGATCGCCGGCACCACTTCATACCCGATGATCGTGTAGAAGTGGCCGAACTTCACCACGTGGTCGCTGTATCCTACTTCACCGTACAGCTGCGGCATCGCGAGGCCGTAATCCTTCGTCGACGCCCACGACGGCGCGCCGGAGACACCCGCACCGTTGGTCTGGTTCCCGAGAAACCCGTCGAGTCCGCGGGCCGTCGTGTAGATGTAGTCGGTACCGTAGAGGAGGTCGACGCGACCACCCCAGTCGAGCCCGTTCGTCGTGTCGACCAGCTTCTCGTTGACGAGGTAGAGCTGGTTCATCTGGCCCTGCCAGTTGCGATCGTTGAACGTGATCGGGCCGTTGAACGGGCTCGCCCAGTTGTTGGCACCGATGCCGGCACCGATCCAGCCGTAGGTCTTGATGCCGCGATTGGTGAGGAACTCCGTCTCGAGGTAGCGATTGGGGCCTTCCTCGGCCGAGGCTTCCTGGGCGGCCTCCTGCGGCGGCAGGCCACGCAGTTCGTAGGCCTCCTCCTGCGGCACGTTCGGCACGACGGGCACGGTGCCCGTCTGGGCGGCAGCCTGGTCGGCCGCGATGGCGGTCATGAGCAGTGCCGCGGTCAGCGACAGCGGCAGGCGGACGTTGATTCTCTTCATGTTCCCCAATCCTCTGGTGTTGGCGACCCGCTTTCCCCGCAGGCCGCGTGGCGTTTTGGGAGGGGCATTGGTCGCGAGCCGTTCCGCCAGGGCGTGCTCAGCGACATTTCCCCCCCGCCATCGAATATCGGGCCGAGCGGTAGCGAAAATGCCGCCGTCGGAGCGGCGGCGTCAGGGTTTCGCTGACCGGACCAGAAAGCCTGGCAGACTCTGCCGGTCAGGCAGCCAGTGCGCCCTCGAGCAGGGCGGCGACGAACCGCGCGGGGTCAAAAGGCTCCAGATCGTCGGCCGCCTCGCCGAGCCCCACGAACTTCACCGGCAGGCCGAACTGCTCCGCGACCGGCACGATCACTCCGCCACGGGCCGAACCATCGAGCTTGGCCAGCACGATGCCGGTGCACCCCGCGGCCTCCTTGAAGCCCTTCGCCTGCGAGAGGGCGTTTTGGCCCGCCGTGGCGTCGATCACGAGCAACGTCTCGTGGGGCGCGTCCGGTATTTGCTTGGCGATGACGCGGCGGATCTTGGCGAGTTCCTGCATGAGATTGGCCTGTGTCTGCAGCCGGCCGGCCGTGTCGATGATGCAGACGTCGAATTTGCCTTCGAGGGCACGCGCGACGGCGCGGTGGGCGACGCTCGCCGGATCGCTGCCGGCTTCGCCACGGATGATCTCGGCCCCGATGCGGCCGGCCCACATGGCGAGCTGCTCGACGGCCGCGGCGCGGAATGTGTCGCCGGCGCCGAGCACGACCCGCTTCCCTTCGTTTACGAATCGGTTGGCGAGCTTGGCGATCGACGTCGTCTTGCCCGAGCCGTTGACGCCCGTGACGAGGATCACGGTCGGGCCGTCGGCTGCGGCCGCAATCGCGGCCGACTTCTCGGCGAGCCGCGAGAGCAATTGCGTGCGGATCGAGTCGACCACGATCTCCGGCTCGACCACGCGGGAACGCAGGCGATTTTTCACATCGACGACGATCGCCTCCGCCGCGGACGGCCCCATGTCGGTGCGGATGAGCGCCGCGCGGAGCTCCTCGAGGAAGGTATCGTCGACGAGACGGCCCTCCCGCCTGAAGAGATCGCGGACGTCGGTCGAGAGCACCTGCGCGGTCTTGGCGAGACCGGACTTGAGCCGGTCCAGCAGGCCCTTCTTCGGCGCGGCCTCGCCGGCCGGCGAGGCCGCCGGTTCCGGCTGGGGATCCTTGCGACCGAAAGAAAAGATGGCCATGACGCTCGAAGCTCCGGGTCAGCCGGTCGTGGGCGCGGCGCGATCGGCAAGCAGCCCGCCGAGCACGCCGGCGACGAACGTCGCCGAGCCCTCGGTACCATATCGTTTGGCCAGTTCGATCGCCTCGTTGACGGCGACCGGGCCGGGCGTGCTCGTGTGCAGGATCTCGAAGACGGCGATCCGCAGGATGGCCCGGTCGGTCGCCGGCATCCGCGCCACCCGCCAATTGGTGGCGCGGGAATCGAGGAGGGCATCGAGTTCGACGCGGTGGTCGCGCACGCCCCGCACGAGCGACTCGGCAAACGGGACGAGCGGGCCGCCGTGCAGCCGGCCGGCGATGAAGGGGGCGATCTCGTCGTCGGCGGTGGCCGGGTTCATGTCGAGCCGGTAGAGCGCCTGGAGGGCGATTTCGCGGGCCCGGCTGCGGCGTGGGGCGGTCATGTCGCGGTTCTCCGCGGTGGCAATTGGCCGAGCAGGGAGATCATTTCGATCGCGGCCGTCGCGCACTCCTCCCCCTTGTTGCCGGCGGAGCCGCCGGCACGGGCGAGCGCCTGGGCGAGCGTATCGCAGGTGAGCACGCCGAAGACCACCGGGATGCCGTGCGCCCGTGCCGACTGCTCGATCCCGTGGCCGACGGCGCTGGCGATGTGCTGGTCGTGCGACGTCTCCCCCTTGATGATCGCCCCGAGGCAGAGCACCGCCGCATAGTGGCCGCTCGACGCCATGCGGTCTGCCGCGAGCGGAATCTCGAACGATCCCGGCACCCAGGCGACGTCGATCTGCGCGGGCGGCAGACCGGCTGCGACGAACCTCGCGACTGCCGCCTCGAGCAGTCGCCGCGTGATCGAGTCGTTGTATCGCGAGACGACGATCGCCACGCGCGGCGGCTGCCTCGCGCCGGCGCCGCCGAAGTCGCCGCGTCCTTGGTATGTGGTTCCCGCCGTGCTGTTGCTCATGCCCCGCCTACGACTTGAGGCTCATGAGGAACTCGCTGTTCGACTTGGTCTTCGCCAGCCGGTTGAGCAGGAGTTCCATCGCGTCGGTGGGGTTCATCTCGCCGAGCACGCGCCTGAGCGTGCAGGTCCGGCGGTATTCATCCGGCTCGAGCAGCATCTCCTCGCGCCGGGTGCCGGAGCGGTTGATGTCGATGGCCGGATAGATCCGCTTGTCGACGAGCCGGCGGTCGAGCACGATCTCGAGGTTGCCGGTGCCCTTGAACTCCTCGAAGATCACGTCGTCCATCTTGCTGCCGGTGTCGACCAGCGCCGTGGCGATGATCGTCAGCGACCCTCCCTGCTCCACCTTGCGAGCGCTGCCGAAGAGCCGCTTCGGCCGCTGGAGGGCGTTGGAATCGACGCCGCCGGAGAGGATCTTGCCGGAGTTCGGCACCTCCGAGTTCCAGGCGCGGGCGAGCCTGGTGATCGAATCCAGAAAGATGACCACGTCGCGGCCGTATTCGACGAGCCGCTTCGCCTTCTCGATCACCATGTCGGCCACCTGCACGTGCCGGCTGGCGTTTTCGTCGAACGTGGAGCTGATCACTTCGCAGCTCGGCCCCTTCACCTGACGCTCCATGTCGGTGACCTCCTCCGGCCGCTCGTCGATGAGCAGCATGAAGACGTAGGCCTCGGGATAGTTGGCGATGACGGCGCGGGCCATCTTCTGCATGAGGATCGTCTTGCCGGCCCGGGGCGGGCTCACGATCAGGCCGCGCTGGCCGAAGCCGATCGGCACGACGAGGTCGATCACGCGGGTGGAGA
>JBIIOK010000015.1:0-33321 GCA_044336985.1 Pirellulales bacterium
TCGCCGAACGACCAACTGCGAATGTCGTGCGGCCGCGCGAGACTGATCTTCACGGCCGAGTAGTCATTGACGCGATCGTAGGTGGATTCGCCGATGCTCACGTGTCATCTCCTGGAGGTCAGGCAGTCAGTGCCGTTGTGCGATCTGTTGAATCTTCTCGAAAAAACCGGGGTAGCTCGGGGTCGGCTGAAGCTCGAGGAGCATTGGGCCGCCGCGGCCCACCGGGACAATCCGGAGGAGTCGCGAAGCGACCGACTCTGCCGCCCCGAGCGGGCCACTTCAATCGACAGTCTCAAATGTGCCGCTTTTCGAGCGACATGTTCAAAGCCAAGCCACGGATCTCGTTGGTGAGCACGTCGAAGCTCGCCGGGGTGCCGGCCTCGAGCGTGTTCTCCCCCTTCACCATGCTCTCGTAGATCTTCGTGCGGCCCTCCACGTCGTCGCTCTTCACGGTGAGGAGCTCCTGGAGGATGTAGGCCGCACCGTAGGCCTCGAGCGCCCACACTTCCATCTCGCCGAAACGCTGGCCGCCGAAGCGGGCCTTGCCGCCCAGGGGCTGCTGCGTGATGAGCGAGTAGGGGCCCGTCGAGCGGGCGTGCACCTTATCGTCGACCAGGTGGTGGAGCTTGAGCATGTAGATGTAGCCGACGGTCGTCTCCTGCTCGAGCGCTTCGCCCGTACGGCCGTCGAAGAGTTGTGCCTTGCCGTGCCGCGGCAGGCCCGCGACATCGAGCACCGCGTTGATGTCTTCCTCACTGGCCCCGTCGAACACCGGAGTGATCGCCTGGAAGCCGAGCAGCTTGCCGGCCCAGCCGAGGTGCGTCTCGAGGATCTGCCCCACGTTCATGCGGCTCGGCACGCCGAGCGGATTAAGGAGGATCTGCACCGGGGTGCCGTCGGCCAGGAAGGGCATGTCTTCCTTGGGCAGGATCTTGGCGATCACGCCCTTGTTGCCGTGGCGACCGGCCATCTTGTCGCCGACCGAGATCACGCGCTTGGCGGCGACGTAGACCTTTACCATCTGCAAGACGCCCGGTCGCAGCTCGTCGCCGCGCTTCATGCTGTTGATCCGCCGCTCCCTGGCGTCGATCGCCTCATCCACGGAGGGCCACATCGTCTTGTAGAGCTTCTCGACAGCACTCTTCCGCTCGGGAGAGCGGATGTCGAGGTCGTCGAGCTTGAAGGCGGCGGCACGCTCGGCCACCACCTTGTGATCCTGGTTCCGCACGAGCGGGCTGCCATCGGCCGCGGGCAGCGGCTTTTGGAGCACCTTCTCGACCTCGGCGACCAGCGCGGCGAAGGCCTCGGCGATCCGCAGGTTGCCCTGGCTTTCCGCCTCCTTGAGCTGCTTCTGGAATTCCCGCCGCTCGTCCTCGGAGAGGCTCATCTGCCGCGAAAACTTCTCCGTGGCGATGACGATGCCCTCGACGCCCGACGGCACCTCGAGCGAGTCGTTCTTCACGTCCTCGCCGGCACGGCCGAAGATCGCGTGGAGGAGCTTCTCTTCCGGCGTCAGCTCGGTCTTGCTCTTGGGCGACACCTTACCGACGAGGATGTCGCCGGGGCGGACGTAGGTGCCGATCTTCACGATGCCCGATTCATCGAGATTGTGAAGCGCCCGCTCGCCCACGTTCGGGATGTCGCGGGTGAATTCCTCGCGGCCGAGCTTCGTGTCGCGGATTTCGATGTCGTATTCCTCGATGTGGATCGAGGTGTAGACGTCGTCCTCCACCAGTTCCTCGCTGATGATGATCGCATCTTCGAAGTTGAAGCCGTCCCAGGCCATGAAGCCCACGAGCACGTTGCGGCCGAGGGCGAGTTCACCCTTGTAGGTGGCGGCTCCGTCGGCGAGCACGTCGCCCTTCTCGACCTTCTGGCCGAGCTGCACGATCGGCTTCTGGTTCTGGCAGGTCCGCTCGTTGAGGCCGACATACTTCCGCAGCGGGTAGGCGTCGACCACGCCGCTGGCGGCGGTCACTTCGATCCGCTCGGCATCGACGTAGGTCACGGCGCCCTTCTTCGCGGCCCGCACGATGAGGCCGGAATTCACCGCCACGTCGCGCTCCATGCCCGTGGCCACGATCGGCGGCTCGGTGATCAAAAGCGGCACGGCCTGCCGCTGCATGTTGGAGCCCATGAGCGCGCGATTGGCGTCGTCGTGCTCGAGGAAGGGGATCAGGCCGGCGGAGACGCCGACCATCTGGCTCGGCGCCACGTCGATGTATTCGATGCTCTCAGCGGGCACGAGCACGAAGTCGCCGCGGTAGCGGGCGATGATCGTCTCGCCCTGCAGCCTGCCGTCGACCACGGTCGCGTCGGCCGGGGCGAGGTGCGCCTCGTGCTCCTCGTCGGCCCGCAGCCAGACGACGTCGTCGGTGAGCTTGCCCTTCGTGATCTTGCGGTAGGGCGTGACGAGGAAACCGTAGGAGTCGACGCCCGAGTAGATCGCCAGGCTCGAGATGAGGCCGATGTTCGTGCCTTCCGGCGTCTCGATCGGGCAGATGCGTCCGTAGTGCGAGATGTGCACGTCGCGCACCTCGAACCCGGCCCGCTTGCGGTTGAGACCGCCCGGGCCGAGGGCCGAGAGCCGGCGCTCGTGGGTGAGCATCGAGAGCGGGTTGGTCTGATCGACCACCTGCGAGAGCTCGCCGCGGCCGAAGAAATATTCGATGGCCGCCGAGATGCTCTTCGGGTTGATGAGCGACCGCGGCGACATGTCGGTGACGTCCTTGAGGCCCATCCGCTCCTGCACGGTGCGGCGGAGCTTGAGGAAGCCCTTGCGGAGCTCGTCGCTGGCAAGCTCGTCGATCGTGCGCAGACGGCGGTTGCCGAGGTGGTCGATGTCGTCGACCTCGACCTCCCCCTCGCCCTCGCTCAGCTGCAGCATGTACCTGATGGCCGCGATCAAATCGTCGGCCCGCAGCGTCATTTCCGTCTCGGGCACGGCGAGGCCGAGTTTGCGGTTGATGCGGAACCGGCCCACGCGGCCGAGGCGGTAGCGGTTGGTGTCCTTGAACTTCTCGTCGAAGAGGGCCTTCGCCTTGTCGAGCGCGGGCGGATTGCCCGGCCGCAGCCGCTGGTAGATGCGGATCAGGGCGTCTTCGTGGCTCGGCGCCACCGCGGTGCGACGCTTCGATTCGTCGGCGTCTTCCCGCAGGCTGTTGACGATGAGGGGCACCTTTTGCTCCTGCATCAGTTCGACGGCCTTGAGGCCCGAAGTGCAGATGAGCTCCGCCTGGTCGTGCGTGATCTTGCAGCCTGCGTCGACGATGATCTCGCCGGCCCGCTCGCTCCCCTTCGGGTAGACAATGTCATCGACGGCGATCTTGCCCTCGACCTTGGCGACATAGCGGCCGCCCTCGGTCTTCACCTTGTCGGTCTTGTAGAAGAGCTTGAGGATCTCGGAATCGCTCGAATACTTCGGATCCATCGCCCTCAATAGGGTCAGTGCGGAAAACTTGCCGCTCTGGTCGATCCGCACCTGCATCGTGTCTTTCTTCGACACGTTGAGCTCGATCCAGCTGCCGCGCTCGGGGATGATGCGGCAGTTGTAGGTCTTGCGGTCGGATGACTCGGTGTCGGCGACGAAGTCGATGCCGGGAGAGCGGTGCAGCTGGCTCACCACGACGCGCTCGGCGCCGTTGATGATGAACTCGCCGCCGCCGAGCATGATCGGGATGTCGCCGAGGTAGACCTCTTCCTCGATCGGCTGGTCGCGGGTCAGCCGCAGCCAGACCCGCAGCGGGCGGCCGTAGGTTAGCCGCAGCTGGCGGCACTCATCTGGGGTGTAGCGGGGCTTGCCGAGGTCATACCGCAGATACTCGAGCTTGACGGTCTTGTCGTAGCTCTCGATCGGGAAGATCTCGCGGAGCACGCCCTCGATGCCCTCGTCCTTCCGCTTGTTCGCTGGCGTCTCGTACTGCAGAAAGCGATCGTAGAACCGCGTCTGGATCTCGGTGAGGTCGGGAATCGAATGGCTGGCGCGGCGGCTGCCGAAGTGACGAACTTCCGTGGGCTGGAGGCGACGGACGGCGCGAGTTGCCATTGACAGAATGCTCCTGTGGCAGGCGAAATGGGCGAAGAGGGCGAGACCGTGCGCGAGGCGATCGCACGGAACGGCACGGGCAGACAGACCGGAGAGACGGGCGGAGCGGGGAGGACCAGGCAAGACCAGCAAAAACTATACCGGAAGGCAGTCAGGACGCCAAGTTCCCAACTGCCTTCCGGCTGTTTTCGCTGTTTTTACTTGATCGAGACCTTCGCGCCGGCTTCCTCGAGCTCCTTCTTGAGCTTCTCGGCGTCGGCCTTCGAAATCCCTTCCTTCACCTTGGCGGGAGCGCCTTCGACCATGTCCTTGGCCTCCTTGAGGCCCAGGCCGGTCGCCGAGCGAACCACCTTGATGACGCCGATCTTATTGTCGCCGAACGCGTCGAGGACGACGTCGAACTCGGTCTTCTCGGCGGCGGCCTCACCGCCTGCAGCGCCGCCAGCGGCACCACCCGGAGCGGCCATCATCACCGCGCCGCCAGCGGCCGGCTTGATGCCATGAACTTCGTCGAGGTAGTCCGAGAGCTCCTTCGCAGCCTTGAGGGTCAGGCCGACGATCTTGTCGCCCAGTTCCTTGGTGTCCTTCGAGAATTCACGCGTTGCTTCAGCCGTTGCCATCGCTCGAGATCCTTTCCCTTCGAAATAGTGCCGGCCGCGGGGCGCGGTCGGCATGGTGTGTGTTGTGTGGGGTCTACTGTCTTACCATGAACTTTTGCCGAGTGAAGCCCGGCATCGAAAAACGGCCGTCAGGCCGCCGGCTCGGCCTTCTCCAGGTCGTCCACGCGGGAGGAGATCTGCCCGGCCAGCGTGCCGCCGGCGGAGAGGATCTGGCCGGAGAGGCGTGCTCCCAGCGAGGAAATCTGGCCCGAGAGGATCGAGAGCTGCTCGGCGCGACTGGGCCACTTGGCGACCGACTTGATGTCGGCCGCACCCAGCCGGGCCCCGTCCAGGGCGCCGACGCGGAATTCGAAACCCTCGTAGTCCTTGACGCCCGCGAGGCGATCGAGCTCCTTTGCGAGATCGACCACATCTTCGCCCCCCCAGGCGATCGCCAGCATGCCCTCGTTTTTCTCGAAGGCGGGCGCGAGGGGCGTGTCGAGCGTGGCTCGGCGAGCCAGGCTGTTTTTGATCATCTGCAGGTTGATCTTCTTCTTCCGCAGGGCCTGCCGCAGCTGCTGCGTCTTGATGGCGTCGAGCTTGCCGAGGCTGACGACGATCACGTCACCGACGCCGGCGAGGCGGGTCTTGAGGTCGTCGGTCAGCATGTTTTTGACGAGTTTGCTCATGGCGAATCGCTCTGGTGGGGCTGGGAGGAGGGTGCTTCCGCGGCGGCTGGTCGGGGCATCAGGCCGCGACGTGCACCCCGGGGGTCATGGTGCCGGAAATCGAGATGCTCTTCACGTACTGCCCGCGGACGCTGTTCGGCTGCAGCGACAGGATGTGGTCGATGAAAGCGCGGATGTTGTCGGCGAGCTTGGTGGCATCGAAGCTCCACTTGCCCACGACGGCATGCACGATGCCCGTGGGATCGTTGCGAAACTCCACCTTGCCGGCCTTGTACTCGCCGACGGTCTTCGCGATGTCGGCGGTGACGGTGCCGGCACGCGGGCTCGGCATCAGGCCGCGGGGTCCGAGCACTTTGCCGAGCGGTCCCACCAGGCCCATCATGTCGGGGGCCGCGATGCAAACGTCGAAGTCGGTCCAGCCTTCCTTGATCCGCTTGGCCAGGTCCTCGGCGCCCACCACCTCGGCGCCGGCGGCCGTGGCGTCGTCGGCGAGGTTGCCCTTCGCGAACACGACCACCCGCTTCGACTTGCCAATTCCGTGGGGCAACGAGAGCGAGCCGCGGACGATCTGATCGGCCTGCTTGGGATCGATGCCCAAGCGAATATGGATTTCGACGGTCTGGTCGAACTTGGTCGGAGGGAAGTTCTTCAGCACCGACACGGCCTCGGCGATGGGGAGGGGGGCTTCCGACTCGGGCTTCTTTGCGAGCATCGCCCGCATGCGCTTCGTGGCTGGCACGGCTGTGATCCTAACTTTGCTGGCCTTTGAGGGCCTTGATGGAACGGAAAGGAAGTGGTGCGATCTGAATGAGGTCTGGATGCTGTCTGGCTGGTCTCTGACGGGCGATCAGCCCTCGACGGTGATGCCCATGCTGCGGGCGGTGCCCTCGATCATGCGGCGGGCGTGTTCGGCGTCGCGGGCGTTGAGGTCCGCCCCCTTCAGCCGCACGATCTCGTCGAGCTGCGCCTTGGTGACCTTGCCGACCTTGTCCTTGTTCGGAACGCCCGAGCCCTTGGCGAGGCCGACGGCCTTCTTGAGCAGGGCGGCAGCCGGTGGGCTCTTGGTGATGAAGTCGAACGAGCGATCGTTGTAGACGGTGACGACGACGGGGATCGCCATGCCGGCGGCCTCGCGCGTGCGGTCGTTGAATTGCTGCACGAACTGGCCGAGGTTGATGCCGAATCGGCCGAGCGACGTGCCCACCGGCGGGGCGGGCGTGGCCTGCCCGCCTGGAACTTGGAATTTCGCCTGCCCGACCATCTGCTTTGCCATCGTTCTGTCCTTGGGAAATTTTCTTCTGTCGTGCGTTCTGTCGTTGTGTCTTCAGTCATTGCCTGCCGGAGACGGATCACACCGTCTCGATCTGCCAATACTCGATGTCCACCGGGGTGGAGCGGCCGAAGATGCTCAGCATCACCGTCACGCGTCCATTGGCCTCGTCGATCGCCTCGACCTCACCCTCGAAGTTTTCGAAGGTGCCTTCGTTGATCTTCACGCGGTCACCCTTCTTGAAGTTGATCTTCAGGCGGGGCGATTCGTCGGCCTTCACCTCGGTCTTGTTGAGCAGTTTGGCGACGTCCTGCGGCAGCATCGGGCTGGGACGCCCGGCCGACCCGGTGAAGTCACCGATGCCGCCGGTCTCCCGCACGAGATACCACGTCTCGTCATTCAAGATCATGTTCACAAGGATGTAACCAGGGTAGAGCTTGCGAGAAACTACGCGTTTTTTGCCACTTTTGAACTCCGTGACCTGCTCCTTGGGCACGATCACGTCGCCAAAATACTTCCCCAGGCCCTGCATCGAGATCCGGCGCTGCAGTGCCTCCCGGATCGAGTCCTCGCGGTTGCTCTGCACCTTGAGGATGTACCACTGCTTGTCGCCGGCGGGCGATTCGTCGTCGTCGGCGGCCACCGAGACCGGCTTCGCGTCTTCGCTGCCGGCGAACGGGTCGTCGAGTTCGGCAGGCGTGCCGTCATCGTCTTCGTCGATCTCCGCGGCGACGGGAGCCTGCGTGGCCGGCCGGTCGTCGGCGGGCGGCACGGCAGCATCACCGGCGACGGAAGCGTCGTGCGGAAGGTCGTTGTGCTCGGAATGGTCAGTCATGGCGGTCATGGCAATGCTCGGGAGGGCTGCTCACTGGAATCCCTGGACGGCTCGGAGCACGAACCACCAGAAGAGATCGTACGCGGCGAGAATCGCCGCGAGCGCGAAGATCAGAAAGATCACCACTGCGGAACTGCGGGCCACCTCGGCGCCGCCCGGCCAAGACACCTTGGCCATTTCCGACTCGACGGCGATGAGGAAGTCGGCGAACCGCGGCATGTTTACGAGCCGATAGAGAACCCAGAGACCGGCCGCCAGAATCGCACCCGGCACGAGGAACCGCACCACGCCGAGATCGGCGGCAGAGCCCGTCGCCGAGACGGCGGTGCTGTTCGCCAACCACAGTGGCAGCAGCTGCGCCAGCCGCCACACACCCACCGCCAGCGCGATCGCCAACGCCGCGAAAGTCACCTGCCGGGCCGTACGGCCCTGATTGCGCTTGTAGACCCCGGCGCTCAGGAGCTCGCTCCAGAACGATCCGCCAGTCGCATGATTTTCGGGTGTGCTTGCCATGTGTTTGAGCGTTCCTTCGCGCCGTTTTTGGCTCCGTCTCCAGCCAGCAGGGGCGGCGGGGATCGAACTCGCAACCTCTGGTTTTGGAGACCAGCGCTCTGCCAGTTGAGCTACGCCCCTGTGCGGTGAGGGAGCCGGAACCCGGCCCCCTCACCATCAGGATTCTTACATCATCTCCGGGGCCGGGCCCCCGGACTACGCCATCTCCGGGGCGGGGACCCCGGACTACGCTAGTCTAGGATCTTGGTCACAACGCCCGAGCCGACGGTCTTGCCGCCTTCGCGGATGGCGAAGCGAACACCGTCGTCCATGGCGATCGGCACCATCAACTCGACTTCCATCTTCACATTGTCGCCCGGCGAGCACATCTCGACGCCGCCGAGCAGCTTGGTCGAGCCGGTCACGTCGGTCGTGCGGAAGTAGAACTGCGGGCGGTAGCCGGCGAAGAACGGCGTATGACGACCGCCTTCCTCCTTCGACAGCACGTAGACCTCGCACTCAAACTTCTTGTGGGGCTTGATCGAGCCCGGCTTGGCGAGCACCTGGCCACGCTCGATGCCTTCGCGGGCAACGCCACGCAGCAGGCAGCCGACGTTGTCGCCGGCCTGCCCCTTGTCGAGCAGCTTCTTGAACATCTCGACGCCAGTGACGGTCGTCTTCTCGGCCTTCTCCTTCAGGCCGATGATCTCGACTTCGTCACCGACCTTCACCTCGCCGCGCTCGATACGGCCCGTGGCCACCGTGCCACGACCTTCGATCGAGAACACGTCCTCGATCGCCATCAGGAACGGCTTGTCGAGTTCGCGAACAGGCTCGGGGATGTAGGCGTCAACGGCATCGAGCAGGTCGGCGATGCACTTGTTCGCCTTCGGATCGGCGGGGCTGTCGTAGGCCGGCTTGCCGGCGCCACGGATGATCGGCACATCGTCGCCGGGGAAGCCGTACTTCGTGAGCAGTTCGCGGATTTCCATCTCGACGAGGTCGAGAAGCTCCGGATCGTCCACGAGGTCGACCTTGTTGAGAAACACGACGAGCGCCGGCACGCCCACCTGCTTGGCCAGCAGGATGTGCTCGCGGGTCTGGGGCATCGGGCCGTCGGCGGCACTCACCACCAGGATCGCACCGTCCATCTGGGCGGCGCCGGTGATCATGTTCTTGATGAAGTCGGCGTGGCCCGGGCAGTCGATGTGGGCGTAATGCCGCTTGTCGGTCTCGTATTCCACGTGGCTGACCGCGATCGTCACGGTCTTCGTTTCGTCGCGGACGGTTCCGCCCTTGGCGATGTCGGCGTAGCTCTTGGCAACAGCCAGGTTCTTTGCCGCCTGAACGGCGACCAGCGCGCCGGTGAGGGTCGTCTTGCCATGGTCGATGTGACCGATGGTGCCCACATTGACGTGCGGCTTGCTCCGCGTGAACGTATCCTTTGCCATCTTATTCCTGCTTTCTCCTCGGAGGTGAAAAAAGAACCGAACGTGTTATCGAACCGCTTTCGCTCGCGGAAGAGCTGCTGAAGGGACTTGAACCCTTGACCTCGTCCTTACCAAGGACGTGCTCTACCAACTGAGCTACAGCAGCAAAACGGACCTCGTTGAATCGACCGTTAAATATTCTTTTGAACGCTTGTTGACGCTGAGAGCGGGTAGAGGGAATCGAACCCTCGTCTTTAGCTTGGAAGGCTATTGCTCTACCATTGAGCTACACCCGCTAGCGGATGGCGCAGGAGTGGGGAGTGCAGGATTCGAACCTGCGAAGGCATAGCCATCAGATTTACAGTCTGACCCCTTTGACCGCTCGGGAAACTCCCCTTGTTGTAATGTTGCTCGGATGTGGAAGGTGGTGGACGTAACTGATTGGGCACGAAAAGGTTGCGGCACTCACGGCGGGCGGGGCTGCGGTGAGCTAGCGGCGGGAGTTGAACCCGCAACCTGCTGATTACAAATCAGCTGCTCTGCCAATTGAGCTACGCTAGCGGCCGGTGGGAACCGCGAAACTTCAAAGTGTACGGATTCGAAATCCCCGTGCAAGACGGCCCTGTTCCCGGGCCGCAGGCCACGAATCGCCCGTTTTCCCCAGCAAAACCTGCCCCCTTTTCCCCAAGTAGGACAGGCTTCAGCCTGTCACCCCATCACCCTGTCACCCCAATAAAAGCTCCACCATCGAGAAGTCGTCGTTGAAGTCGTCCCGGCCCGAGATCCCCCTCACGGTGGTCACGAGGGCGTCCATCCGGCTCTCCGCGCCGTTGGGTGGGGCCCCGATCGCCCGGAGAAATTCGTCGAACGACCACATCGAGCCGTCGGGGCGGCTGATCTCGAACGCCCCGTCGCTGTAGACGAAAAGCCGCGAGCCCGGCGGCACCACGGTCTCCCGCGAATCGAATTCGAGCCCGTCGACCGCCCCGATCAGCGGGCCGTCGGATTCGAGCAGTTGTGGCTTCTCGGCACCGGGCACGAGGAGCACGGCCGGCGGGTGGCCGCCCCCGGCCCAGCGGATCGATCGCTTCGCTGTGTCGTACACGGCATACCAGATCGTGAAGAACATGTCGTTCTGACGCTCCATCGGAAACGCCTTGTTGAGCGCTGCCAAGACGGAGCCCGGATCGTGGAAGTCGGTCTGCGGCAGCGCCTCGCTGCGGATCGAATTGAGCGCCGACACGCTCAAGAGCGCCGCGCCGACGCCGTGTCCGCAGACGTCGAGCAGATAAACGGCCACGTGCTCGTCGTCGAGCTTGTGATAGCCGAAGGCGTCGCCCCCCAGTTCGGCCGAGGGGATGAATCGCCAGTCGGCCTCCACGGTATCGATCTGCTGCGGCGGCGGCAGGAGCGACCGCACATACTGGGCCGCTGTCGCCAGATCCTTGGCGAGCACCTGCTGGCTCACCTGCAACGCTTCGAAAGCCTCGTTGCGTTCGATGAGCGCCACGTAGCCGCGGGAGTGGTGCCGCACGCGGGCGACAAGCTCGAGCCGGTCCGGCAGCTTCACGATGTAGTCGTTGGCCCCCAGGGCGAAGGCTTCCGCCTTCACGGCGGCCTCCTCCTTCGTGGAGAGCACGATGATGGGCACGTCGCGAAACCGGTCGTCGGCCCGAAACCGCTTCACGAGCTCGAGCCCCTCGATCTCGGGCATCACGAGATCCTGCAGGATCACGGTTGGCCCCACGGTGGCCGCCATTTCGAGCGCCGCCGGCGCGTCTTTACAGTAATGGAAGGCGATGCCCTCCTCGCCGGCGAGCATCCGGCGGACGGCCTCGCCGATGATCGGCTGGTCGTCGACGAGCAGCACGATCGTGCCGCGGGCAGCGGGTGTCTTGGGAGTGCTCATGCGAGGTAGCGTAGCCTCTGCCGTCAACTCGCCCAAACCGGCTTCGGGCGACCCGTACCCCGTCGCCGGACGCTCGCTACGGACATCCTGTCCTTCGCTCGCTCGGATGCTGACTGCGCTTCGCCATCCTGGCTGCGCTTGTCAGCATACGCCGGCTCCCGGGGCACGGGTCGCCCGAAGCCTCACCTCTATGCCGCTCGATGCAGGAAAAGCCACGAAAGCCCGCAGCGCAAGCAAGGTCCATCCGCCCTCCACTCCAACCAACGACGCTCCCACCAGACCCGCTAGAAACGCCCCAACTCCCCTCGCTCGCGCGTCGGGCTTCCGTATCAGTTGCGGCCACAACGTCCGTAGCGAACGTCCGCGGAGAGGGTATGTGCAGCCCCGTGCCGGGTTGAGCGAGTTGGCAAGCGTGAAGCAACGCGTGTGGAGCGGGGCTTGCGCTCCGCCCCACACGCTGCCTCATGCCTTCGTTCGCTTCGATCGGCAGGCGGGCTGTTCCGCGAGCGAAAACACGAGCAGCTCCTCGCCGGTGATGGTCGAGATGTCGTGGTGCACGCTCACGAGCTTCACGCCCACCGCCTCCTCCACGATCGATTCCAGCCGCGCCCGGCCCGTGGAGACCATGTGCGCGCGGACCTGCTTGAGCAGCGAGCGGCCGTTGCCGTGTTCATGCCCGTTGCCGTTGCCGTTGCCGTTGCCGTTGCCGTTGCCGGCCTCCGCCGTTTCATCGCGTGGCGCGATCAGCTGGCGTTCGGCCGGGGTGAGCACCCCCTGCAGACGCACGACCAGCAGCGTGCCGATCAGATGCGAATGGATGTCCTTGGGGCCTCGACCGATGAATTCCTGCTGGAACCTCGAGATGCCGTCGCAGACGGCGGCCTCGATTTCGCCTTGAGACTTCATGGGTCCGAGTCTCCGGGGCTATTTCTTCTCGGCTCGCGGTGCCGCCGCGACGCCATTGCCATTGCCATTGCCATTGCCATTGCCATTGCAGATCCGATCCCAGACCTCGCGGCGGTGGATCGGCATCTTGTTGTCAGCCTCGAAGCCGAGGCGGACACGGCCCCCCTCGATCTCGAGGATCGTGATCTCGAGCACGACCTCGAGATCCTCGGGCCGCCCGATCACCACGCTTTCCCGGTTCTTTCTCGTCAGCACCAACATGGGTCACCTCTTCATGGTTGCGGATCCCTCCGGAGAAAAGCTCAGACGCAAGCAGCTCCATTGCCGCTCGCTCCATTGGCATGCAGATGGGTGTTGACCGGCACGCCGAGCGCCGGCACACCCTGGCCGAGGAGAAAAAGCTCCACGGCAGGATTGGTCGTGTAGGTCTTGAGGACGCTGCCGTTGGCGGTGTCGATGTGCGCGACGCCGCTTTGCAGCTCCACGCCCGTGCCGCGCCGCAGGTGGGTGCGGAGCGAGTCGAGCGATTCGTCAAACAGGTAGCGGTGGAAGTCGTGCACCCGCGCTGCGCCCGCCGCGTCGGCCGCGAGGCGGCGTTCGAGCGGCGTGAAAGGCTCGAGCAGGCTGACGACCAGCCAGTCGCCGTCCGACACCACCGTCACGCTCGCGGGCACGCGGCCGGTGAGCAGGTGTTCGAAGGTGCCGGCCGACTGGGCGACCTGGCGGGCGAGCCTTTGTTGGGAAAACTCGTCGCCGAAGGGGCCGGTGAAACGCGGTGTGATGGCTCGATGCATCGGGGTGGCTCGCTTTCGTTTTGGCAATGCAGAAACGAAAAAAGCCGGCGTGGGAAAGGGCCCGAAGGCTCTCTCTCTCGCCGGCTTACGCTGCGACGGACCACCCGGACAAAGGCCGGAGTGCCCCTCGACTCGTCTTCCGTCAATATGTTGTTAATCGCCGAAGGAAAGCGGCCTTTTGAGGTGCCTTATTCCTTCAACGGCCGTCATTATATTGGGCAATCTGGGAAACGCAAGCAAGATTTTCCGCCTGTGCGTCATCCGCTCACGCGGCAACGCAAACCGCGACGAAATCACACGCACGCACCCCCACTACAGAGGGGTGCTGTAGTGCCGGCGCGGAGGGCAATGGGGGAATGAATGCGAAGCCTACAAGATCGCAGGGGGAGATCGAGGCCGCCGTGTGCGACGTGATCGCGCGATTTCAGCAGGAATACATGGGCCGCGGCCCGCGTGACATCCACACGCACCTCATCGACAACAAACTCTTCGTGCACCTGCAGGGCGTGTTGACCGCCGCGGAGCAGCGGCTGATGGAGTCGCATTCCAACGGCAATGGCCGCGGCGCCGAATTGCTCAAGCAACTGCGCAGCCATCTCGTGCTCACCGGCCGGCCGATGCTCGAGGCGCTCGTCCGCGACGTGACGGGCACGCAGCCGGTGAGCGTCCACCACGACATCAGCACGGCGACCGGGGAAGAGGTCCTCGTTTTCACGCTCGCGGCGGTGCCGAGCGTGCGGGATCGGAAGCGCAAGTGACAGCGGCCCGGTTCCCCGGGCGAGAGCATCGGATCCACTGTACTTATTCAGGCGGGTTTCCTTATTCAGGCGGGTTCCCAGTCGGCTGCCGAGGGCGTTCGGCAGATCGCAGCCGGCGGCGCGGGGCACGGGTTCATCTCCCGGCCCCGCCCGCCGGTCACGCGGGCCCCGTAGACCGCTTCGTCCCGAAGCGGATCCGGAAGCCTGATGCGCCAGCCATGGAGGGGCGAGCCTTGTGCGGGGTAGCGAGGCGGATAGACCTTGCTGGCGCTGCGGGCTTTCGTGGGCCTACGGAAGCCCGACGCGCGAGCGAGGAGAGTGGGGTTGGTGATGGAGGCGGGCTCGGGCCTTGCTGAATTGCAAGGGCTGCCGAGGGGCAGCGCAAAATGCGGCCCTATGCGATACTGTGGTTTTCCGCCCTCCCAGCGGCCGCGTGTCAGCCGTGCCCAGCCGCTCTGCCAGCCCTGATGGACAGTCCGACCCGCGCCGAGCAGATCCAGCGGTCGATCGACCGCGCCGCACGGTTTCTGCCCGCCCAGGGGCCCATTGGCGTCTTCATCCATCACAACACGCTCCACGCCTTCGAGAACGAGCCGTTCGAGGAGGCCGTCGTGCACGCGGCTCGGCTGTTTGGCACCGAGCCCTTTCTCGCTGAAACCCGTTACCGCGAGGAACTCAAGCGCGGCCGCATCCGCCCGGCCGACCTCGAGGCCGCGCTCGACGCCGATCTGGGAGCGCGGGGAGACGAGACGCTCGCCGACGGCCGCATCACTTTGCGGCAACTGTCGCTCACGCTCCTGCAGCATCCGGTTCGGCAGGAAGAAGACGTCGCCGTCCGCTGGACCCTCACGGAGACCGACGCCGTTGAAGGGGAGGCGGCGGATCTCTGGCATGCCTGCATGGAGGCCATGGCGCTCGCGCCGTCGGCGGTCATGCACGTGCGGCCGCCGGTGCGTATCCGCGACCTCGTCGTGGCCGTCGATCCCGCGCTCGATACCGACGCGCTCGTCCACCCGCTCCTCATCAGGCTTTGCGGCGCGTTTCTCGATCAAGGCGTGGCTGCCTGGCCGATGCCGGGCCGCGAGCGTGGCCTCCTCGCCGCGGTCGCCGACATGTATGCCAACCGTTTCGGTCCGACGGAGCCGTGGAGCGCGGCGCTGTCAGGCGAACTGGCAGCCCTCCGCGGTCGCGATGCGATCGATGTCATCGCCGACGAGATCGGCAGGGTTGGCGTGCCGGGGCCGCAGTTGGAGGAATTCGTGGTGCGGTCGGTCCTCGCCCTGCGCGGCTGGGCGGGGATGATCCGGCACCTGGAGGAACGACCGGACCGCGCGCCCGTCGAGCAAGTGCCGGCAAAACTCGCCGACTTCCTGGCGCTGCGGCTCGTGATGGATCGCGTCGCGGCGGAGTGGCTGGCGCCGCGGTTCGGTCGGGCGGGCGATCTGCCGGGCTTGTGGACGGAGCTCCGCGACCGATTTCCCCCGCGCCGCGGACCGGGCAGCGTGGCGCGGGCATACCTCGTCTTCCAGGTGGCGCAGCTCGTGGGGCTCTCGGCCCACGATGTCAGGTCGCTCGACGAAAACGAGATCGTGCGGCTCGAGCAGGCGATCCGCGGGTTTGACTCGACGACCCGCCGACGGCTCTTCCACATCGCCTACGAAAGGCGGCATCGCCAGGAGGTGTTGACGGCACTGGCCGCGCACGTGCCGGTGGCCGCGCCTCCCGTAGCGTCGCGGCCTCGTCTGCAGGTGATCTTCTGCATCGACGAGCGCTGCGAGTCGTTCCGTCGCCACCTCGAGGAGCTGGGCGCCGAATACGAGACGTTCGGCACGGCCGGTTTCTTCGCCGTGCCGATGTATTACCGCGGCGTCGACGACTGGTCTGCGAAGCCCCTCTGCCCGATCGTCGTGAAGCCCGATCACACCGTCGTCGAAGTGCCGGCGGACAACGCGATGGCGACGCATCGGCTGCGGCAGAAGCTGCGTCGGCAGATCGGCCAGCTCAAGGGCAGCGTGGCCGCCGGCAGCCGCACGCTCTTGCGCGGCGGGCTGTTCACGGCCGTCGGCGGCGCCGTGGCCGCCATCCCGCTCGTCGCCCGGGTCGCGTTTCCGCGGCTCTCCGCCAGCCTCGGCCGCCGCGCCGCGGAGGTGGCGCGGAAGCGGATTCCGACCCGTCTGGAACTCGAGCGGCCCGATGGCGCCGCGCCGCTTCCCGACGGCACGCAGGCCGGCTTCGATGTCGACGAGATGACCGGCATCGTGCGGCGTGTGCTCGAGGATATCGGCCTCACGCGGCGCTTCTCCCGGCTCGTCCTCGTGCTCGGCCACGGCTCTTCGAGCCTCAACAACCCCCACGAAAGCGCGTATGACTGCGGCGCCTGCGGCGGAGGGCGGGGCGGCCCCAATGCCCGCGCGTTCGCCCGCATGGCCAACGACCCGCGCGTGCGGGAACGGCTCGCCGCGATCGGCATCGCGATTCCCGACGACACGATCTTCGTCGGCGGCATGCAAGACACCTGCGCCGACGCCATCGTGCTCTTCGACGCCGAGGCGATCCCGGCGGGGCATCGCGACGAGTTTCGCGAAGTGCGCCGGACGCTCGACCGGGTGCGTGCCGCCAACGCGCTCGAGCGCTGCCGGCGGTTCGCCTCGGCGCCGCTCGACCTGATGCCCGCCGCGGCGCTCAGGCACGTGGAGGAGCGGGCCGGCGATCTCGCCCAGGTGCGTCCGGAACTCGGCCACGCGACGAATGCCGTGTGCATCATCGGGCGGCGGTGGCGCACCCGCGGCCTGTTTCTCGACCGCCGCGCGTTCCTCGTCTCGTATGATCCGACGCAGGACGACGACGGCGCGATCCTCGCCCGCACGCTCGCCGCGGTCGGCCCGGTCGGGGCCGGCATCAACCTCGAATACCTGTTCTCGACGGTCGACCCCGTCGGCTACGGCTGCGGCACGAAGCTGCCGCACAACATCACCGGCCTCATCGGCGTCATGGACGGACATGCCAGCGACCTGCGCACGGGGCTGCCGTGGCAGATGGTGGAGATCCACGAGCCCGTCAGGCTCCTCATCGTCGTTGACGCGCCCGTCGATCGCATCGTCGCCGCAGCCGGCCGCGTGCCGGCGGTGCAGCGGCTCGTGGCGAACCGCTGGGTGCAGCTGGCGGCGTGGGGTCCCGACACGGGCGAGATCGCCTTGTTCGAGGATGGCCGGTTCGTGCCGTTCGTGCCGGATTCCACGCGGCTGCCGACCGTGGAGCGATCGATCGACTGGTTTCGCGGGCAGCGGTCCCATCTGCCGCCGGCGCGGGTGCTGCAGGCCATGGCCGGCCAGGGACAGGGAGGGAGTCCGGCATGAATTCCGCCTTCCTCCCGATCGTCGGCAGCCTCGCCCTCCCGGAGTCCGCGATCCACGATGCCGTGTCGTTCCTCGTCGTCGCGCAGCTGGCTGCCCCGGCATTCACGCTTCTGGCCGTCGGCCTGCCGGCGATCCTGGGCCGGCCGCTCGGTGAGCGGCTCACCGCGCGACTCGTGGGGGGCGGCTTCACGATCGGATTTCTGGCCGGGCTCGCGATGCTCGCGGTGCTCGTGGTGCGGGGCTTCGTGCCGGAGGTGGTCCACCTGGGAACGTGGTTCGCGGTGGGGCATCACGCGGCCACGATCGACCTCGTGGCCGACGGCCTCTCCGTGCCCTATGTCTGCTTCTCGACGGGGCTCTGCGCGCTCGTCAACGCGTTCGCCGGCAAGTATCTCCACCGCGAGCCGGGCTTCACCCGCTTCTTCGTGCTGCTCTCGCTCTTCGGCACGGGCATGAATCTCATGGTGCTCGCCGGCAGCATCGACGTGCTCTTCGCTGGGTGGGAGTTCGTCGGCATCTCCTCGACGCTCTTGATCGGCTTCTTCCACGAGCGGGCCAACGCGGTGAAGGCCGCGCTCCGCGCGTTCATCACGTACCGCATCTGTGATGTCGGGCTGCTTGCTGCCAGCGTCGTCGTCCACCGCGCCGTCGGCTCCGGGGATTTCGAGCGGCTCTTCTCCGGCACGTGGCCCCATGCCGAGTGCCTCGTGCCCGCGGGAACGGCGCTGGCCGTCTCGCTGCTGCTCGTCTTCGCGGCGATGGGCAAGACCGCGCAGGTGCCCTTCTCGGGCTGGCTGCCGCGGGCAATGGAGGGCCCCACGCCGTCGAGCGCGATCTTCTACGGTGCCCTTTCGATCCATGCCGGGGCCTACGTGCTCCTGCGGTGCGAGCCGCTCCTGGACGCGGCGCCGGCCGCACGGGCGCTGCTGGTCGTGATCGGCCTCGGCACGGCGCTGCATGCCGCGCTCGTCGGCAGCGTGCAGAGCGACCTCAAGAGCATGCTCGCCTACGCTTCGATGACGCAGGCCGGGATCATCTTCGCCGAGATCGGCCTGGGGCTGCGGGTGGTGGCGCTCGTGCACATCGTCAGCCACGCGATCCTCCGTAGCCTTCAGATCCTCAGATCGCCTTCGGCGCTCCACGATCGCCACGAACTCGCCGCGGCGCTCGGCGGCCATCCGGGGGCGGCGGCGTGGTCGCTGGTGCACCTGTTGCCGGAGCGGATGCAGCGCGGGCTCTATCGCGTGGCGCTCGATCGCGGTTACGAGGAGATGGCGGTCATGCGGTTCGTGGTCGGTCCGGCCGTGGCGCTGCTCGAGCGGCTTGCCGCCGGCGAGCGGGCGTGGGTGGCCTGGCTGGGCGAGAGGCGCGGCGGCGCGGGCTTCGGCGACTCCGAAAGGAGGCGGCGATGACGGCGGACGATGCGCAGGTTTTGATGCCGGGCCTCGTCGCCGCGATGGTCGGTGCGCCGCTCGTGGCGGCGGCGCTCCTGCAGGCGGGCCTCGCGCGGCAGAGCCCTCGGCTCCCCGCGGCGACGGCGCTGGCGACGGCTTTCATCGCCGCCAACGTGATCGCGTGGCGATGGATCATGGGCGACGGCGTGGCCTGCGAACTGGGCGACCGGCTCGGCGGCGGCTCGTTCCTCCACATCGACGGAATCTCCGCCGTGCTGCTGCCGTTTGCGGCGCTTGTCATGCTCGCGATCGTGCTCGTGGCGCCGAAGCGGTTTCTCGATGCGCCCGCCGCGATTCGCATCCTCGGCAGCGCCGCGGCCGTGTTCGCGCTCTTCGCCACGGCCCACCCGCTCGTGATCGTCGCGCTCTGGATCGCGACGGCGTTGCCGACGTGGATCGCCACCCGCGGCACGCCGGGCGGGCGGCCCGCCGCGCGGGTGTTCGCCACGGCGATACTCGTGGCGCTCGTGTCGGTCGCGGTGGGCACGGTGCTCATGATTATCGACCCGCCGTGGGAAGGGCATTGCGGACTCGTGGGCGCGGCAGGAGGCTGGCTCGTGGCCATCGCCGTGCTGTTGCGGGAGGGAATCGTGCCCTTCCATTCCTGGTATCCGGCGCTCTACTCGGGCGCGCCGATGTCGATGGCGCTGGCGGCCACGGTGCCGCAGGTGGGGGCCTACACGGCCGTGCGGCTTTTGATCGGTCATGCCGATCACGGCGACGGCGTGGCGCAGGAGCTCGTCGTGCTCTCGCAGTTCGCGCTCGTGACGGCCGTCTACGGCGCGGCCATCGCGGTGGTGCAGCGCGACCTCCGTGGCCTGATCGGCACGCTGGCCATGAGCCAGTCGGCGCTGGTGCTCGCGGGGCTCGCCGGCAAGCTGCCGATGGAGCTCAACGGCGCCTTCTGCGTCTGGATCTCGAGCGGCCTCACGCTCACGGGGATCGCGCTGGTCGCCTGGGCGCTCGAGAGCCGCGCGGGGCCGCTCTCGCTCGAGTCGCCGCAGGGCCGGTTCCGCGATTCGCCCACGCTCGCGGCGCTCTTCATGCTCTTCGGCCTCGCCAGCCTCGGGCTGCCCGGCACGCTCTCCTTCGTGGCCGACGACTTAATAGTCTCGGGCAGCCTCGACGAGCAGCTCCACGCGGGCTTGATGGT
The DNA here is from genome assembly GCA_044336985.1 of Pirellulales bacterium. Classification (GTDB taxonomy): domain Bacteria; phylum Planctomycetota; class Planctomycetia; order Pirellulales; family UBA1268; genus RGVT01. Next base: position 19,691 of record JBIIOK010000015.1, read on the forward strand.
GATCGGCTCGACGGTGCTCTCGGCCATCGCGGTGCTGCGGGGCTGGTTCACGATCTTTGGCGGCCCGGCGGCGGTCGATGGGCCGCGGCATAGCACCCTGCTCCGCGAGCGGCTGGCCCTGCTCGCGCTCTTCGTGCCGATCTTTGTGTTTGGACTCGTGCCGGGGCCGCTCGTCAGGAGTCTGGAGCGGGCCGCGGGGCAGCTCCTTGGCGTGCCGGTGCATGGCGGGCCAGAGCACGGCGAGGCTACAATCGGCCCTCATGAAACAGCCCCCAAAAACCCGCAAGAGTCTCCCTAAGGAAGAAGTCGACATCGAAGGCCTCGGTGTCTTCTATCTCGGCCGCAAGGTCGATCCCGCCACTGGCAAGCCCGGTGATCAGGCCGCCACGAGTGGTCCGCTGCTCGTCGATGCGCGACGGTTCACGACCCACGCCGTCTGCGTGGGCATGACGGGCAGCGGCAAGACGGGCCTTCTGATCGGCTTGATCGAGGAGGCCGCGCTCGACGGCATCCCCACGCTCGTCATCGACCCGAAGGGCGACCTCGCCAACGTCCTGCTCTCCTTTCCGAATCTCGCGCCGGCCGACTTCCTGCCGTGGCTCGAGGCGGATGCGGCGAAGCGTGAGGGGCTGTCGCTCGAGGAGCTCGCCGAGAAGACCGCGCGGAAGTGGGGCGAAGGGCTGGCAGCGAGCGGACAACCGCCGGAGCGAATCGCTCGGCTGCGCGCCGCGGCCGACATGGCCGTCTACACGCCGGGCAGCCGGGCCGGCCGGCCGCTGGCGATGCTCGAGAGCCTCGAGGCGCCGCCGGCGGCGGTGCTCGACGATCCCGAGGCTCGTCGCGAGCGGATCGATTCGCTCGTGTCGGGGATTCTCGCGCTGGCGGGCATCGAGAGCGAGCCGGGCCGCAGCCGCGAGCACGTGCTCCTGAGCAACATCGTCGACTCGATCTGGCGGAGCGGGCAGAAGCTCGATTTCGGCGCGCTCGTGCGGGCGATTCCCGCGCCGCCGCTGGAGCGGGTGGGCTATCTCGACCTCGAAAACTTCTTCCCGGCCGGTGAGCGGTTTCAATTGGCGAGCCGGCTCAACACCGTCGCCGCCGCGCCGGGCTTCGATGCCTGGCTCACCGGCGAGCCGCTCGACGTGGGCCGCCTGCTCTGGACGCCCGAGGGCAAGCCGCGGGTGAGCGTGGTGTCGATCGCGCACTTGAACGACGCGCAGCGGATGGCGTTCGTCACGCTGCTCGCCGGCCAGGCCGTCTCGTGGATGCGCACGCAGGGGGGCACGTCGTCGCTGAAGGCGCTCTTCCTGATGGACGAGGTCTTCGGCTACATGCCGCCGACGGCCAACCCGCCGAGCAAGGCGCCGATCCTCACGCTGCTGAAGCAGGCCCGCGCGTTCGGCCTCGGCGTCGTGCTCGCGACGCAGAATCCCGTCGACCTCGATTACAAGGGCCTCTCCAACGCCGGCATCTGGTTCCTCGGCCGGCTGCAGACGGCCCGCGACAAGGCCCGCGTGCTCGACGGCCTCGAAGGGGCCGCGTCGTCGGCGGGGCGTTCGTTCGACCGCGGCCGGCTCGACCGTCTGCTCTCCGGCCTCGAGCAGCGGATGTTTCTGCTCCACAGTGTGCACGAAGACGAGGAGACGGTGTTTCAAACGCGCTGGACGATGTCGTATCTCCGCGGGCCGCTCTTGCGCGAGGAGATCCGGCGGCTCACCGATGCCGCGCGGCCGGGCGAGCCGGTACAACCCACCTCCGCCATCGCGCATCCCGCGAGCCTGGCGGCGGGCGGCCCACGGCCGATCCTGCCTCCGGGCATCCGCGAGGTGTTTTTCGCGCCGCGGGCGCCGGTGCGTCCCGACCGTGAGCTGCACTACGAGCCGGCGATCCTGGGCAAGGCCCGCGTCCGCTATGCGAAGGCCACGGCCCGCATCGACGTCGACCGCGAGGTGATCTGCCTGGCGCCGGCGGGGGATTCGGTCGGCGAGTCGGCCTGGGAAAACGCCGACGTGCTTCCGGAGCCGCCCGAGGTGGAAGCCGCGCCGCGCACCGGCTCGTTCGGCAGCCTGCCCGCCGTGCTCGCCGGCCCGAAGGGGTATGCGGCGCTCGCTTCCGCGCTCAAGGGACATCTCGGCCGCACCTCGAAGCTCGTTGTCTTCTCCGTGCCGGCCATCGACGCCGTCTCGCGGCCGGGGGAGAGCGAGGCCGACTTCCGCGTGCGGATCGGCCAGCGGCTGAAGGAATATCGCGACGACGAGCTCGACCGCGTGCGCGACCGGTATGCCTCGCGGATCGCGTCGCTCACCGATCGGATCGACCGTGCTCGGCAGAAGGTGGAGCGGGAGAAGGCCGAGGCGCAAAACAAGTCGATGCAGACCTATGTGTCGATTGGGTCGGCCGTGCTCGGCGCCCTGCTCGGCCGGAAGGTCGCCAGCTCCTCGACGATCGGCCGCGCCGCCACATCGATGCGGTCGGCGAGCCGCGCCGCCCGCCAGCAGGCCGACGTGGCCCACGCGGAGGAGAGCCTCGCCACGCTCGAGGAGCGGCGGCGCCAGCTCGAAGACGAGGTCAACGACGAGCTCGAGCGGATCAGGATCGAGACGGCCCCCGAGCGGCTCGCGCTCGAGGAGATCGAGATTCCGGCGCGGAAGACCGACATCGCCGTCGACGACGTGGTGCTCGCATGGGTGCCGTCATGACGGCGGCCCAGGCCGACCGCGAGATCGTGCTCGTCGACTGCCCCGACGCGGTGGGGCTCATTCATCGGATCACCGGCGTGCTCGAGAAGCGCCGGCTCAACATCGAGACGAATCACGAGTTCGTCGACACGGGCGCCGGCCACTTCTTCTTCCGCGCGGAGGTCGTGGCGGCCGGCCCGCCGGTGCCGGCCGCGGCGCTCGAGGCAGATCTCGCCGCCGTGCTGCCGCCGGGAGCGCGGGTGCGGGTGACCCGGCAGGATCGGCGGCCGATCGTGGTCTGCGCGACCCGCGAGCCCCACTGCCTCGGCGAACTCCTGCTGCTCGACGCCTGCGGCGAGCTGCCGGGGCGGATCGTGGCGGTGGTGAGCAATCACGACGTGCTGCGGGGCCTCGTCGAGCGGTTTGGCTTGCCGTTTCACCACGTCTCGCACGAGGGGCTCTCGCGCGATGCCCACGAAGACGCGCTCGGGGCGGCGATCGACCGCCACGCGCCGGAATATGTCGTGCTCGCCCGCTACATGCGGGTGCTCTCGGAAAAGTTCATCGACCGCTATCCCAACCGGATCGTGAACATCCACCATTCCTTCCTGCCGGCCTTTGCCGGCGCGAGCCCCTACCGGCAGGCCTATGGCCGCGGCGTGAAGGTGATCGGGGCGACCGCCCACTTCGTGACGGCGGAGCTCGACGACGGGCCGATCATTGCGCAAGACGTCACCCCGGTCGACCACACGTACACCCCCGAACGGATGGCGCAGGCCGGTCGCGATGTCGAGAAGCTCGTGCTCGCGCGGGCGGTGCGGCTCGTGCTCGAGGAGCGGGTTTTCCTTCACGGCCGCCGCACGGTCGTCTTTGAGTAGGACAGGGTTCAGCCTGTCACGGCTACCGGATCCGCTTCCGGGGGAAGCGGTCTACGTGTGGCAGGCTGAAGCCTACCCTACTTGTGGCAGGCTGAAGCCTACCCTACGGGACCATCGCGCGGCGCAGTTCGTCGATCGCGCGCACGCGCAGCCTCGATACGGTGCCCTCGCAGACGCCGAGCGCATGCGCGATCGTCACCTGGCTCTTCCCTTCGAGCAGCATCGCGATGACGGTGCGGAGCCGCGGTTCGAGGCGTTCGAGTTCTTGATGGAGGCTGGCGCAGTCCGCGTCTGCCGCGGCCATGTCGTTTGCAGTATCGACTTCCGTCCAGCGGTAGACGCTGAAGTGGGCGGTGTCGCCGAATTCCGAGAGCGGCGTGGCATGACGGGCTCTCCTGCGCCGGGCGCGAACGACGTCGATGGCGCGGTCGTGGGTCAGCCGGTGCAGGTAGGCCGCACCGGAATCGCCCGGTTCGCGGCGATATCGCGGCTGGTCGCCCGCGAACGGCGTGACGTGCCGCTCGCCAAGTGCCTGTCGGGGGAGCCGGCGAAGATGGTCAAACACGAGCGCGGTCGTGTCGTCGATAGCGGATCGATCACGGATGCCGAGCCGCTGGAGCGTCCGCGCGGCGACGCGCTCGAGCAGGGGTGTGATCATGCGGACGAGATCGTCGAGGCACTGCTCATCGCCGCTCGATTGCCATTCGAGCAGGAGCGATTCGATGGTCGGAAACCGTTCGAGATCGGCGAGAGGTCGTTCCATGACGTGTTCCTGGAGCTGGCAGCAATTCCCCTCGGGCTGCCCGACCGTTGCCGCATCCGTGCTGCGGCATTCCCCGCAGGCAGAATGATGCAGAGGTGCAGGGCACGGTTGGTCAGAGGCCTGAAAATATGTATCAATTTAAAAAAAGCGCAAGATTGTGTTTCGGTGGGCGTATACCTACTGAGGGGGGGCACCTCGCCGCTCGTCGCGGTGGGCACTTGTGTGCCTGCCGCAGCACGGGCGGATCTTCTCGATTGGAGTGCGCCCATGCCCATTAGCTTGACGCAGTGTTCCCAGCTGCTTGCCCTGGATGGTGTCCGGCATCACGTCGATGTCGGCGAGGGGGTGATCCGCGCCGTCTTCGTGACGCGGCAATACAAAAATCTGCGTGGCGAGAAGCTCGTCATCATGCACATCGAGACGCCCGACGAGGGGCATCGTTGCCGGGTCTCGATTCCGCGGGCCTTTGCCGCCGACGGCGATGTGGCCGCCACCTGCCTGTCGCTCTGTCGGCTGGCCGCCGATACGCCGCTGGTGGCCGTCGAATACGACGCCGACTTCGAAGACCTGCGGCTCGTCGTCGAGGTGCCGGTCGAAGATGGTGGCCTGACGGGGCTGCAACTGCTCTCGATGGTCGATCGCTGCGTGGAGGCGGCGGAGATCTGGGCGACCGCGATCGCGAGTGTGCCTGTCGGGCGACGCAAGCGCCGGGCGGCCTGAGGCTTCGCAGTGTGGCGGGGCGGTGAGCCGTTCAACAGGCTGTTGCTTGATTGTCAATAATGTTGAAAAGCATCTCGTCTGCGACGAGGGGCAGTTATGTTCTGTGACCAAGGGTGCCGAGTGGGGCCGGAAAGTCATCTGAAATTGCCGTGGATGCATGGCTCGGGGGTTCCTTTTACCGAAATAGTTTCGGTGGGGTGTAGTGCCCACGGTGGGTGGCACTGCTCCTGCTCCTCCGTCTCAGTCACAGTCGCCTCACAACATGCCTCGCAACTTTGCCCGACACGAACAGTTCCTCCGTATCTTCGCCCTTCTTGAGACCCTCTCCAACGCCCGGCAGCCAATCGACGACCAGACGCTGGTCGGATTGCTCAAGGAGCGGCTGGGGCTCACGCGGCTCTCTGCGCGGACGCTCCGCCGCGACTGTGATTTTCTCGGCTCCTGCGGCTATCCGGTCGATCACGTGCCGCTGCCCGACGGCCGCAAGTATGGCTGGCAGCTCGCCAAGGATTCGGTGAATGGCCGAAAGATTCCTTCGGAGCCGCTGACGCTCCTGGAACTCGTCGCCTTCATGGTGGGACGGGATCTCCTGCGGACATTCGAGGGCACGATCCTCTGGACGGGGATCGAGTCGCTGCGGCACAAGTTCGAGCGCGACATGCCGGCGGCGATGCTCGAGCGGCTCGAGGCCGCGAGGCACGTGTTTCACGTCCGGGGAGTCGATCCCTCCCGCTATGCGGCCCGCCCGCGGCTGATTTCAACGCTCAGCGGGGCGATCACCGATTCCCAGGAGATCGAGGTCGAGGAGCATGCCGAGAACGGGGGCCCGCCCGTGCGAATTCGCCTCCAGCCCCACCGACTTATCATCGAACCGCCTTTGGTGCGTCTGCTGGCCTTCCCCGTCGGGTCGGAAGTGAGCGAGCCGCTGCTGCTCGACATCGAAAAAATCGCGAAAGTCACCCCGCTCGACGTGACGTTCGTGCCCCGCCCGCTCCGCCCCGAAGACCTGCCTAAGTAGGGTAGGCTTCAGCCTGCCACTGAATCAGCTTCAGCCTGCCCTGAATCGGCGGATATTTGACAGGCTGAAGCCTGTCCTACCTCTGCCCGCGCACATACTTGTGGCACTGCACGCACTTCATCGTGACTTCCATCCACGCCAGCGCCGCGCCATCGAGATTGTGCGCTTTGGCGGCATTGCGGAGCGAGTCGCAGGAGCGACGGAATTCGGCGCTCTGCCGCGCATAGTCCTCCGTCTGTAGCACCTGCCAGCTCGAGGCCTGGCTCGCCAGCGCGAGTTCCTGGGCACCGCGGGCGATCTTGTCGTAGTCCTCGAGTGTCAGCCCCTCGAGCACGTCCTGCGAATGCGTGAGCTTCGCCCGCATGAAGTCGGCCACGGCGTCCGGCCTCACCGCCGGCGGCTCCTGAGCCTCGCCCGGAACGAGCAGGCAGGCCGCTAACAAAACGCCAACCAGGAAAGCAGACCGCTTGCTCCAAGTAGACCGCTTGCTCCGCAAGCGGTTCAGATCCGCTTGCGGAGCAAGCGGTCTACTTTCGATCGATTCAAAGATCCAGATCCTCGTTGTAGCCTTCTTGGACGACCGCATTTTCGCTCCTTTCGTGCGCCTGCATATGAGCGGCGAAGCACTCGTAATCGCGGCCGGCCTGCTGCCAGGCAGCGGCTGAAATATCCCCCGGCGCCAGCATTTCCCGCAACTGCTTCACGAGGCCGTCGAGTTCGGCGAGCAGGGCCGGGTGCTGCTTCATGATCGCGGTCGCGGCGGCGGCGAGCCGCGGCATGCGGGCGATCGATTCCTCGAGGAATCCGCCCTCCTCCTCCTGGGTGAAATGGTTGCGCAGGTGCTCGCGCAGGCCGCTGACGGCGCCGATGAGCCGCTCCACGTGATCGCGTGTCGGAGCGGCCGTGCCGCGGAATGCGGAGTGGATCGCCGACATCTGGCAGAAGAGCTCGCGGTGCTCCGCCAAAACATGCCCGAGAATAACCGGGTCGGAGCGGTCGATCGATGCCATGATGAAACCTCGTGTCCGGTAGGATTGTAGGTGTGGCATCGCGCCGCGGGCCTCGGATGCCTGGCGATTGCGGGCGCGAGTGGCAACGCGGCATCGGACACGTGGGACGGCAGTCGAAAGGGCGGTGAGGCGATGGCCGAGACGATGGCAATCCAGACGCCGCGCACGTTTCAGGCGCAGGCCGTGCTCGTCGGCACCGGCATCGATCTCGCCGCGCTCGGCGCCACGGAGCGCACGGGCGGAGCGCCTCTGCTCGTCGAGCTCATCGGCACGCTCACCGGCACGAGCCTGCGGGAGGGCATGCCGGCGCGGGGCGTGGCGGTGCTCTTCCGCTACGGCGCCGCCGTCTTCTTCGACGCCTCCCCCGCCGGCATCGCCGATTACCTGCGGCAGATCGCCCCGCAGATCCGCCAGCCTTTCGCGCAGGGGGAGCGCGAGACGGAGGTGCTCGACATCCGGATCGAGGCCGGCGGCAAGGAATCGATCGAGGGCAACACGCTCGTCCTCGCCGACGTCTCCCTCGAGAAGCTGCAGCTCGTCGCCGACATCATGGCCAAGAGCGTGTCGCTCGCCCACCACGAGAAGAATATCGAACGGCAATTCGAGCGGATCGAGCCCTTCGCCGTGAACCTCGACCACTGGGGCCGCGGCGGCCGGGCGGCGCGGGAGCTCTTGCAACACCTCGGCGGGGCGCTCCTGGCGGAGCACCGCGTCGTGGCAGGCGCGCGGGTGGACGATTCGCCCGAGCTGCTCTGGGATCATCCCGAGCTCGAGCGGCTCTGGGCGCGGCTGCGCGACGAGTTCGAGATCCGCGAGCGGTTCGCGGCGCTCCATGGGAAGCTCGCGCTGATCTCGCGGACGGCGGAGGCGGCGCTCGAGCTTTTGCAGAATCGGCGTGCGCTGCGCGTGGAGTGGGCGATCGTGGGGCTGATCGTCTTCGAGATCGTCCTCACGCTCGTGCAGTGGGCGCTGGCATCCGGCTGGCAGTAAGGAGCCGGACAGGGGTATAAAAACGGCTCCTCAAACCCCTGGAACCGATCCATGCCCCGCCGCGCCCTGCTTCGCGCCTGCTTCGTCCTCGCCCTCTCTCTCCCCTGCGCCGCCCGCGGCCAGCAGGTCGAGGTGGAGGAGTTCACACTCGCCAACGGCATGCAGTTTCTGCTCGTGCCGCGGAGCGACCAGCCCAACGTGGTCAGCGCCGGCTGGGTGGCGAAGGTGGGGAGCGTGGACGAGCGGCCGGGCATCACCGGCATCAGCCACTTCTTCGAGCACATGATGTTCAAGGGCACCGACACGATCGGCACCCGCGACCCGAAGAAAGACGCGAAGTATCGGGCCGAGCAGAAGGCGATCCGCGACGAGATCAACCGGCTCGTCTGGACGAAGCAATACGAGCGGTTCAACCGCGGCGAGATCGACGATCCTTGGAATCCGGCCAACGACACCCAGGAACTGCGCGTGCTCCGCGGCAAGCTCGATGCCCTCATCAAGGCGCAGCAGGGCCGCGGCGAGGGCGGCCCCGGCGCGGCCACGATCGTGAAGGACGAATTCGACCAGGTCTATACGAAGGCCGGCGGCAGCGGCATGAACGCCTTCACGAGCTACGACCTCACCTGCTACTTCATCACGGTGCCCGCCAACAAGCTCGAGCTCTGGGCCTGGATGGAGAGCGACCGGCTGCACGACAGCGTGTTCCGCGAGTTTTACTCGGAGCGCGACGTCGTCCACGAGGAGCGGCGGCTCCGCACCGACAGCACGCCCACGGGCCGCTTCCAGGAGCAGTTCGACGCGATGTTCTGGGCGTCGTGCGGCTATGCATGGCCGGTGATCGGCTGGCCGAGCGACTTGAACAGCTACACCTACGAGCAGGCGCAGGAATACTGGAACACCTACTACCGCCCCGGCAACCTCGTGGGCGTGGTGGTGGGCGACTTCGATCCAGTGAAGGCGAAGGCCTTCATCACGAAGTATTTCTCACGGCTCGATGCCGGCACGAAGAAGCCGCCGGCGGTGGTGACGCTCGAGGTGCCGCAGCTGGCCGAGCAGCGGATGAACGCCAGCGGGGATTTCCCACCGGCGATCGAGATCCGCTACCACACGGTGCCGGCCGGCCACGTCGATAGCTACCCGCTCGACATGCTGGCTGAATTGCTCAACGAGCGCACGGGGCGGCTTTATACGGGCCTCGTCGAGGGCCGCGGCATCGCGGGAAGCGCCCGCGCCTCGTCCGACACGCGGAAATACGCCGGCCTCTTCTCGTTTGACGCGGAGACGCGGGGCGATGCGACCCCCGAGATGCTCGAGAAGGCCTGGTACGAGGAGCTCGCGAAGCTCCAGCAGGCGGAGGTGCCCGAGCGTGAACTGCGCAAGGTGAAAAACCGGGTGGCGGCGGGCAACTACCGCCGGCTCGAAAACAACATGTCGCTCTTGATCCAGCTCGCCTTCGCCGAGGCCGTGCTCGACTGGCGCGAGATCAACGACGGTCCCCAAAAGTACGAGGCCGTGACGGCGGCCGACATTCAGCGGGTGGCGAAGAAGTATTTCGCCCTCACCAACCGCAGCGTCGCCGTCTACCGCCGCCAGTAACGCCCGCACTCCGCAGCGCACGGCAGCCCGCAGCCACGGAAGCCCGCAGCGCAAGCAAGGATAATCAGCCCTCCACTCACAACCCGCTCTCCACTCACAACCCGCTCTCCACTCACAACCCGCTCTCCACTCACAACCCGCTCTCCCCTCGCTCGCGCGTCGGGCTTTCGTAACCAACGGAAGCCCGCAGCGCAAGCAAGGATAACCAGCCCTCCATTCCGGACTTCCATCATGAACATGCGTGTCATCGCGATCCTCCTCGCCCTCGGCGTCGTCGGCGTGCTGCTCTTCTCGCCGAAGAAGCGCGAGAGCGGCACCACGGCCCTCACCGGCCCGGCGCCCTCCGCTGCGAAAACGGTCGCCGGCATCCCCGCACGGCCGGAGCAGATCGCCTTCGCCCCGCTCGAGTTCACGCCGCCCGATCGCGAGTCGTTTCGTCGCCTTCTGCCCGACGGCACGGCCGTCTACCTCGCGCCGTCGCGCGAATTTCCGCTGGTGACGGTGTCGGTGACGTTCAAGGGGGGCGCCTCGCTCGATCCCGCCGACGTGCCGGGGCTCGCCTCGATGACGGCCAGGATGCTCCGCGAGGGAGGCACGAAGAAGCTGCCGCCGGCCGAGTTCGACGAGACGCTCGACTTTCTCGCCACCGAGGTGGGTGTCAGCGCCAATGAGACGTTCACCACCGCCTCGATGAACTGCCTGAAGAGCAATCTGGACGAGAGCCTCGCGCTCTTCGTCGACATGCTCCGTGCGCCGGCCTTCGACGCGAAGCGGCTCGACACGGGCAAGGCCCGCGTGATCGAGGGGCTCAAGCAGCGCAACGACGACGCCTCCTCGATCCTCTCCCGCGAATGGAAGCGGCTCGTCTACGGCCCCGACCACTTCGAGGCGAGCGAGCCGACCGACAAGACGGTGGCGGCGATCACACCAGACCGCCTCGACGAGATGCACCGGCGGATCTACCACCCGGGCAACATGATCGTGGCCGTCTCGGGCGACTTCGACGAAAAAGAGATGCTCGCGAAGCTCGCCAAGGCATTCTCCGGCTGGGAGCGCGGGGCGGCCGCGTCAGACCCGGTCGCGCCCACGGCCGTGCTCGAGCCGGGCCTCTACCACGTGCCGAAGGACATCCCGCAAGGGAAGGTGGTGATGGGCATGCGGTCGATCGTGCGCGATGACCCTGACGCGATTCCGCTCTTGCTCTTGAACGACATCCTCGGCGCAGGCGGCTTCACGAGCCGCATCATGCAGCAGGTTCGCAGCAACGAGGGGCTCGCCTACTCGGCCCGCTCGACGCTCCAGCCGAGGGTGTATTACCCGGGCGACTTCCGCGCGGGCTTCGAGAGCAAGAATCCGACCGTGGCGCTCGCGACCAAGATCGTGATCGACCAGATCAAGGGCGTCCGCGACGAGCTTGTCACGGAGGAGGAGCTCGAGACGGCGAAGGCGAGCGCCATCGAGACCTTCCCGCGTCAGTTCGAAAGCAAGCCGCAGATGCTCCGCGTGTTCGTGAACGACGATTGGACGAACCGGCCGAAGGATTTCTGGAAGACCTTCCGCGAGAAGGTGAAGGCGGTGACCCGCGAGGATCTCCGCCGCGTGGCCCAGAAGCACCTCGACCCTGCGAAACTAGCGATCCTCGTCGTCGGCAATTGGGAGGAGATCGCCAAGGGGGATCTCGACAAGCGAGCCACGATGAACGAATTCTTCGGCGGAAAGGTAAAGCAACTCCCGCTCCGCGACCCCCTCACCCTCGAGCCGATCAAGTAAACCGCATTCCAACACGAAAGCCCGCAGCGCAAGCAAGGTCCATCCGCGTTTTACTTCAACCACAGTCACCCCCACCCGCCCTGGGAAAAATCCTCAACTCCCCTCGCTTGCGCGTCGGGCTTCCGTAGCAATCGTGATGAAGAAGGGTTTCACAGTTCACGCAATGCCCCGTCTCCCCCTTCTCGCCGCGATGCTCATCCTCGCCGGCGTTGGCGACGCGTCTGCCCAGCAGCCGATCCCGCCGCGCAACACCGGTCCGCAGGCGGCCGCTCACTCGCGGTACTACCAGCACCGCCGCAAGACGGTGCGTGTGATCCGGCGGTCGCCTGCAGTGATGCGGGAGGACGCGGCGCGGGTGAAGCGGGGCGACCTCTTCAGCACCTGGTCGAACGAATACTTAAAGTAGGACAGGCTTCAGCCTGTCTCAAGTAGACCGCTTGTTCCACAAACGGATCCCGATCCGTGTAGGACAGGCTTTAGCCTGTCGTAATTCAGACAGGCTAAAGCCTGTCCTACTTTACTCCGCAACTTTCCGCTTTCCGGGCCGTTGAATAATCCAGACGACGAACCCTCGAAGGAGAATCCAATGACAAAGATCAGGTTCTGGCCCCGCATCGCGGCGGCCGTGGTGGCTCTTGGGACGGTGACCGTGGCGTATGCGGAGCCGCCCGCGGGGGCGCAGGAGCGCCGCGGGCCGCCGTCGCCCGAGCGGATGGTCGAGCACGCGATGACGTTCGATGCCGACGGCGACGGCAAACTCGACCGCGCGGAGCTCATGAAGTTTGCCGAGGAGATGCAGGCGCGGCGGATACGGGGCGGACCCGGTGGACCGGGGGGCGAAGGACGCGGTGGCAATGTGGGCCCGGGCGGGGGCCGTGGACCGGGCCGCAGGGGCCCCGGTGGACCAGCGGGCGATGGCGAGCGGCCGCCGCGGCCGGCGGCGGAGTAGACGCGTGGCTGTTCGCGGCGGAGCAGCCGGCAGGTATCCTCCGCCGCAGCATGTCCGTCGAATCGCCCCCGCATCCCGAGCCCCTGCCGCCCCGGCCTGCCGAGGCGCATGCGCTCGAGATTGCCCGCGGGCTCCCAGGTGAGCGGATCATCTGCACGACCGTCGGCCGGGCGCAGGCGGCGCGGGCGCTTGCCGCCGAGCGGCCGAACGCCGGCGTGACGGCGTGGTTTCTGGATCTCTACCGGCATGACCTCGCCGTCGCTGCCTGGGCCGATCCGCCCACAGGCCTCGCGGCCGCGTGCGTGGCCGACATGCCGCCCGGCGCCTATGACCTCGCCGTTGTGCCGCTGTCGAAGGATGGTGAGGCGGAGCTCTCCCGCGAGATGATCCAGGCGGCGCTCCAGCAGCTTGCGATCGGCGGCCACCTCGTCACGGCGATCGACAACGCGAAAGACAAGTGGCTCCACGAGCAATTGACCGAGACGGGGGAGACGGTTCGGGTGCGGCCGGCGGCGGGGCCGAAGCCGGAGACGATCGCCTACATCGTGCAGAAGACCCGCGAGCCGCAGAAGCTTCGCGACTTCGGCTGCGAGTTTGCGTTTCGCGACCGCGAGCGGCTGCTCACCGCCGTCTCGCGGCCGGGCGTCTTCGCCCACCGGCGAATCGATCCCGGCGCGCGGCACCTGCTCAACGCAGTGGATGTCGCACCCGAGCTTCGCGTGCTCGACATCGGCTGCGGCTCGGGCTGCGTGGCGATCGGCATCGCCGCCCGCGATCCCTCGGTTCATGTCCACGCCTTCGATAGTTCGGCCCGCGCGGTCGAGTGCGCGCGGCGTGGCGCGGCGCTCAACGACTTGGGCAACGTGACCGTCGCCCTCGAGGCCGCGGGCGACGTGCCGGAGCCGGGCACGTGGGATCTCGCGCTTGCCAATCCGCCCTACTACGCCGACTTCCGGATCGCGGAGCTCTTCGTGGAATCGGCGCGGCGGGCGCTCGCCCCCGGGGGCACGCTCTTGGTCGTGACGAAGCAGCCGTCGTGGTATGTGGAGCACATGCCGGCGGCATGGCGCGACGTCGCGCAGGAGTTCGTGAAGAACTACCACATCATCGAGGCGGTCAAGCCGTAAGCGCTCGACGGAAGCCCGACGCGCGAGCGAGGTGAGAGCGGGCTGGGGTGGAGAGCGGGTTGACCTTGCTTGCGCTGCGGGCTTTCGGGTGTTTTCGCCCGGCTTCCCCGGCCGAGGGCCACCCTCTATCCT
>JBIIOK010000055.1:0-15879 GCA_044336985.1 Pirellulales bacterium
CGACGGAAGCCCGACGCGCGAGCGAGGTGAGAGCGGGCTGGGGTGGAGAGCGGGTTGACCTTGCTTGCGCTGCGGGCTTTCGGGTGTTTTCGCCCGGCTTCCCCGGCCGAGGGCCACCCTCTATCCTCCCGCCCCCATGTGCTCGCTCCCAAAATCGCATCTCTCTCTTGCGGTGTGTGTCGCCCTCTGGGGAGCGGTCGCCTGCGGGCAGGATCGGATCGCGCTTCTGCCGCCGATCGACTTCAACCTCGAGCAGGATTCGTTCGCGAACGAGCCGCTCTCCGACGCCGATCCCGAGGTCGTCGCGCCGAAGCGCAAGACCGGAGCCCCCTTCGGATCGTCGGCGCCGTTCACGATCGGCGGCTTCTGGGCGCCGGCCGTCGCCGTCGAGGGCCAGCCGGCGCAGCTCGGCATCAACGCGGAGTATGCCCGGGTGTCGGCGCCGCTCGGCATTCCCGTCGAAGGCAAGCCGATCTGGATCGGGATCGCGAAGTTCGGCCGGCTCGAACTGGCCACCGATGCCATCCTGCCCGACTCCGGGCAGCCCGTCCCCGATCAGCTCTGGCTCGTGGAGACCGGCTTCATGCACATCCGTCCGCTCGAGGGCGGCGGCACGCTCGGCGGAACGTTTCTCTTCGGATCGGCGAGTGATCGACCGTATGCGGCCGGCCGCGATCTCACGCTCATGGCGATCGGTTTCTACAACCGTCCCGCCCGCAACGAGGGCGACGAGTGGAGCTTCAGTGTCTTTTATTCGCCGACATCGCAGCTGCCCTACCCGCTGCCCGGCATCGCGTATGTCTGGCGGCCCGATGAAACGCTCGAGGCGAAGATCGGCGTGCCGCCGGCCATCGAGTGGCGGCCCACGGAAGATTGGACGTTCTCCGCCAACTATTTCCCCCTGGTGAACTTCAACGTCACGGCCCGGCGCCGGCTGGCCGACGGTCTCTTCATGCTGGCCTACTACCGCAGCGACACGGAGATTTACTTCCTCGCCGACCGCATCCGCGACGACGAACGCTTTTACGTGTTCGATCAGCGGGCTGCGGTGGGGCTGGAGCGGCTGCTGGGGCGGGGCTTCTCGCTCGAGTTCATGGGGTCGTACCTGTTCGACCGCCAGCTCTTTCAGGGCACGAACTTCACGTCGGGCCGCACGGACCTGGTGCGGTTCGACCCGGGCCTGGGGTTGTCGCTGCAGCTGCTCTGGCGGCGGTGACGTGAGCCCGGACGGAAGCCCGACGCGCGAGCGAGGTGAGAGCGGGCTTTTTCGCGGGGCGGGTGGGGGCGGCTGTGGTTGGAGTGGAGGGCGGCTGGACCTTGCTTGCGCTGCGGGCTTTCGTGCGCTACTGGTTGACGTGCACGACCTTCGCGGGCGGGAAGCCGTTGAAGTGGGTGGAGCTCGCGGCGGAGTAGGCGCCGATGTTCTCGCTGTAGAGGTAGTCGCCGATCTCGAGCTCCGGCAGCTGCTCGGCGAGGCTGATCGTGTCGAGGGCGTCGCAGGTGGGGCCGAAGACGGCGCAGATCTGCGGCGTGCCCTTCTTGAAGCTCTTCAGGTGGTAGGTGCAGTGGTCGAAGATCACGCCTGAATAGGTGTGATAGACGCCATCGTCGACGTAGTAGCAGAGCTTATCGTTGCGAAAGGCCTTGCCGATGATCTTCGAAACGGCGTTCCCCGCCGAGGCCACGAGAAACCGCCCCGGCTCCGCGAGGATCTCGATCTCCTTGGGGAAGAGCCGGTCGATCTCGTGGTTGATCTTCTTGGCGAGCGCCGAGAATTTCGGCACCGTCTCGTCGTAAGCCGCCGGGAAGCCGCCGCCGATGTCGAGCAGCTTCAGGCTGTAGCCTCGCGACTTGGCCTCGTTGAAGATGCCGGCGCAGAGGTGGAGGGCCTGGATGAAGTTCTGCGGGTTGGTGCACTGGCTGCCCACGTGGAAGGAGAGGCCTTCCACGACGAGATCGTGCTTGTGGGCGTATTCGATCAGCTCGACGGCCTCGCCGGGCAGGGCGCCAAACTTGCTCGAGAGCTCCACCATCGAGCCCGTGTTGGGCACGCGAAGCCGCAGCGCGAGCCCGGCATGCGGCGCGTGCTTGGCGATCTTCTTCACCTCCTCGTGGTTGTCGTAGGTCACGAGCGGCTTGTAGCGGTCGAGCTCGCGAAGCGTCTCGATCGGCTTGATCGGATTGGCGTAGATGATCTTGTCCCAGATGAAGTCCTGGCGGGCCTTCGCCGGCAGGTCCTTGATGTTTTCGTGGACCGTGTGGAATTCCTGCATGCTTGCGACGTCGAAGCTGCCGCCGAGCTCGTAGAAGGTCCTCACGATCGCGGGATCGCTGTTCACCTTCACGGCGTAGTAGACCTGCACGCGGGGAAAGTGCTTGCGGAAGAGTTTGTAGTTCTTCCGCAATTCGTCATGGTCGACGACGAAAAGCGGCGTGCCGTGCTTCTTGGCGAGCGAAAGGAGCGTTTTTGCGTTCATAGTGAAAAACCCTTCAGTCAACGAACCAAATTACGAAAGCCCGCAGCGCGAGCAAGGTTCATCCGCGATCCACCCCAACTCCCCTCGCTTGCGCGTCGGGCTTCCGTGGCAGTCGCGATCGGTCAACAGTCTTCAATCCCCGTCCGTGAGTAGGAAGTTCTTGAATTGCCACGGATCGGCGGGATCGATCGCGGGCTGGTTGTAGCCGTGGAAGGCGTTGGAATAGTGCTTGAGCGGCGTCCAGTCGCTCTGCGTCGAGATGAACTTGCCGAGGTAAGGCTTGGCGATCCCGAGCACGTAGTCGTGCGGCAGGTCGTCGGGGAGGTTCACGCCCTTCTCGGGGTTCTCGATCATCCACATGCAGGCAGCCACGACGGAGATCGCCACCTGCATCGTGGTGGCGTTTTGATGCGGCACCAGCCGCCGCGATTCCTCGATCGAGAGGTCAGTGCCGCACCACCAGCTCGTCAGCGGGTGGCCCATGACGAGCGCGCCCAGGATGTCGGAGCCGCTGGTGATCTCGTCGGTCATGATGCGGATCCGCGGCTGGAGCTTGTAGTCGTAGCCGCGGAGCTCGTGGAGGCTCGCGATCGCGGCGTCGCACGGGCAGTAGGCGTAGTGCACGGTCGGCCGGTAGATCGTCTTGCCGGCGGCGTCGCGCACGGAGAGCTTCTCGGTGATGCTGAAGGCCTCGCCGTGGCGGACCACCATTCCCACGATGTTGTAGTTGGGCACCCAGCTGGCCACGAACGTGTTCATCCCCATGCGGGCCAGACAGATCTGGCTCTTGGGGCCGTCGGCATGTTCGTAGGCGTAGCGGGGCAGTTCTTTCTCGTGCGTGCCCCAGCCCATCTCGGCCGTGGTGGTGCCCTCCTCGCGGAAGCCCTCCACGCTCCAGGTATTCACGAATTCGTCCACTTCCTTGGGGCGGTTCGTGATCTGCGTGTCGCGCTCGCTGCAGTGGATCACCTTCACGCCGAGCTCGTGGGCCAGATGGTTGAAGGCCCGGGTCTTGGCGTGTTCGCGGATCCGCTCGGCCTGCGCGCCGGAAAACTTCTTCTCGTCGAGGCAGGTGGCGGCGATGTCGAGCAGGGCGTGCTTCGTGAAGTGGCTGATGAGGCCGGGATTGGCGCCGTGCTCGAGGACGGCCGTGGGGCCGGGCGTCTTCCAGCCGGCGATCATCCGCCGGAGGTTCATGTGCCGCCAGTAGAGCGTGAGGTGGGTCGGGTGGGCGCCCTTCGAATGCTCGTAGGGATCCCAGAGCTCGACCGACGTATTCAGATAGAGCACGCCGTGGTCGTGGCACCACTGCACGATCTCGCAGCAGTCGATGTTCCAGGCGAGGTCGATGAGGAGGTCGCCGGCGGAGACGTGCTTGCCGAGCAGGGAGCCCAGGTTTTCGGGCGTCACCTTGTCGCGGACGAACGTGACGCCACGGTCGATCCAGGGCTTGAGCGCGTGGTCGTTCGGCTCGAAGTCGAGGATCGTGATGTTCTTGGGGGAGACCTTGATGTGGTCGAGGAGGATCGGGAGCGTGCAGCGGGCGACGGCGCCGAAGCCGACGAAGAGAATGCGCTTGTTGAACGACACCATCGTGGGGTTTGAGTCCTCGAGTCCTTCAGGAAAAACCGGGCCATAAAGTATATCTATTTCGCGCGGAGGCGGACGGCGGCGCCGTCGGCCACCTGGTCGGCCGGGTATTCGATCACCTGCTCGCCGCCGGCGAGGCCGGCGAGAACCTCGGCAAAGCGGTCGCCGCGGCGGCCGCTCGTCACCGCCACGAGCCGGGCCCGGCCGTCCTCCACGACAAACACCGCCTCGCCATTTTCCCGGCGAAACAGGGCCGAGAGCGGCACGAGCACCGCGTCCTTCACCTCGTCGACGGTGATCCGGGCCTCGACGCGGAAGTCGTCGCCGAGCGTCGGCCGCTCCGCGGCGGGCGAGTCGAAGTCAAGGATTACGTTCACCCGCTGCTCCTCGACGCCGAGCGGAGACACTTTCATGAACCCGCGCGGCTCGACCGTCCGCACGTGGGCCGCGAGCGGCGCCGCGCCGCCCCAGGCCGTGATCTCGGCGCGGTTGCTGGGCTTCACCTTCACGGCGTCTTCCGAGACGAGGTCGATCACGATCTCGAGCTCCGTCGGGTCGCCCACCTCCACGAGCGGCGCCCCCGCCGCCACGACGGCGCTGCTCTCCTGGAAGATCCGCAGGAGCCGGCCGTCCACGGGCGACCGCAGATCCATCCGCCAGTCGGCGCCGGTGTCGGCCTTCGCGCCGGGGCGGACGGGCTTCGTGCGGACGAGCGCCGCCTCCGCCATCGCCAGTTCGTATTCCGTGATCAAGAGCTGGTATTCGGCCGCCTTCACCTCCTCGACCGCCGTCCTCCAGGCCCGTTCGGCCTTGTCGAGGTCTTCGTGCGAGACCGCCTTCGAGGGAAAGAGTTCGCGGGAGCGTTCGAGGTCGGCCTGCGTGTATTCGAGTTGCACCTTCGCGAGGGCGAGTTCCGGATCGGTCTGCTTGCGGGCGGCCCGGGCGGCCTCCACGCGGGCCTCCGCCTCGGCGAGCGCGCGGGGGTCGAGCAGCGAAGGATCGGTCGGCTCGATCGTGACGAGCAGCGTCTTGCCAGCCTCCACCGGGTCACCGGCGTCGAGTTCCACGCGGCTCGTGCGGCCGGCCAGCGGCGCCGACACCACATACCGCTCCTTGATCCGCGTGACGCCGTCGTCCCCCACCGTCACGGCGAACCCGCCGCGGGCGACCTCGCGCACGTCCACCGTCACCGGCTCCGGCTGAAAGCCCCAGACGATCGCCCCCGCCACCGCGGCGAGCACCGCGATCGCAAGGAGACGCGCCGGCAGTCGTGAGGCGTTCAAAAGTCTTTGGCCCATCAGTCTTTGGCCTTGAGAACGGCCACGAGGTCGAGCCGGTCGAGCGAACGCCTCACGATGAGCGCTGCAGCGAGGGCCACGGCGAGCACCGTCACGGCGGCGATGGCGTAGGTGCGGCGGTGGACGACCACCGGGATGCGAAACAACTCCGTATCGTATCCCCAGGATGTGACGATCACGAATCCGAGGCCCAGCAGGAGACCGAGCGGCACCGCCGCGAGCGTGAGCAGCGCCTGCTCGCCAAGCATGATGGCCGACACTTCCGCCCGGGTGAACCCGAGCACCCGCAGGCTGGCGAGATCCCTCGACCGCTCGGCCACGCTCTGCCGCGCCGTCGTCGCCACCACGCCGCAGGCGATCACCGCGGCGAAGAGCGTGTTCACCGACCGCATGCGGAGGAGCGTCCGCGCGATCGTCTCGCGAAACGTCCGCAGTTGCACGTCGCGGGCGACGAAGCCCGCCACGTGGGGCGTGTCGGCGAGCCGCCGGTCGAGGTCGGCGGCCCGCGCCGCATCCACGGCGAGGAACGCGCCGGAGACGGTGTCGCCCTCGCCGAGCAGCCGGCGGAGCGTGTCGATGTGGAGGTAGGCCGCGGTGCCCACCATGTCGTCGATCGTGCCGGCGATCGTGAGCCGCGCCTTCGGCCGCCGCATCTCGAGCACGTCCACGTCGATCGTGTCGCCGGGCTTCACGCCGAGCAGCTCGGCGAGCTTCGCGCTCACCACGAGCCCGTCGCGTCGCGGCGCGTGCACCCGGCCATGGCGGTCGATGATGCGGAAGAGGGAGCCCGCCTCGGCGAGGCCGAGGATCTCCTGCCGCCGCTGGCGGTGGCCGGCCGTGAGCGTGGTCGTCACCGCCCGAAAGGGCTCGACGGCCGCCATGCCTGGCAGCCGCGCGAATTCGCGGAGGGCCCGCGAGGCGGCCGGCTCGACGAGCGTCACCGAGCGGTCGAACCGCTGCACCTGCGTGAACTGGAAATCGCCGAGGTCGCGGACGGCGTCCCCCACGAACATGCCGAGCACCATCACGGCCGCCCCCATCGCGATGCCGAGGATGGAGAGCGCGGTCGCGACCGGCCGCCGCTCGAGGTGCCGGATGACCATCCGCATCGTGAGCGGCACGAAACGAGCGAGCCCGAGCCGCTCGATGATCGCCGGGCGGTAGCGGCCCGGCGGCTCCGGCTGCATGGCGGCGGCCGGCTTCACCGCCATCGCGCGGCCGACCGCCTGCACGACACCGAGCAGCGCTGCGGCGGCCGCGATCGCCACCGAGAAGGCCACGACGCCCCGGTCGACCTCGAAACGTAGGATCGGAAACCGGAAGAATCCCGAGTAGATTGCCGTCAACTGTTGGCCGAGCAGCCAGCCGCCCGCCACGCCGAGCGTGGCTCCCACCGCCACAACCGCGGCGGCGAGCTTGAGAAAATGCCCGCCGATCTCGCGGGGTGTGTAGCCGAAGGCGGCGAGCGTGGCGATCTGCTCCCGCTGCGCGCCGACGAGCCGCGAGAGCACGAGGTGCATGAGGATCGCCGTGACGGCGAGAAAGACGACCGGCGCCACGAGCCCCATGTTGCGCAGTTCGCGAAGCTCGTTCGTGAGGTAACGGTGCGACGGCTGAAACTCGCGGCCGAAGGCGGAGAGACTGCCGTAGCGATCGAGTGCGCGGTCGAGCGCGCGGCAGACATCCTCGAGCCGCGCCCCCGGCGCCAGCGTGGCGATCACGTCGTTGAAAGCGTCTTCCATGTCGAAGGCGGCGGCAAGCGCCTTGCGGTCGATCCAGACGATGCCAAACGAGCGCTCGTCAGGGAAGAGATCGCCGGTGCGGATCGTGTAGACGTATTCCGGCGACGTGGCGATGCCCACGAGGTCGAGCCGCGTGCGGCGGCCGTTCAGGATCGCGTGGAGTGAGTCGCCCGGCTCGAGCCGATGGGCGAGCGCGAAGCCTTCGCTCACGACCGCCTCCGATCGGCGGGCCGGGTCGGGAAACCGCCCCTTCACGATGTGCAGCTGATGCAGGCCGGCCGGGCCGCGGTCCGGCAGCGAGATGAATCGCCCGATCGTGGGCGCCAGGGTAGCCTGACTATCTAGGGCGGCCTGTTTGTTCAGGACGGAATGGGTGTCGGGCAGGTCGAGCGTCACGTCTTCGACCACTCGGGTGTCGAGCCGGCCGATGCCGGGCAGCGCGGCGAGCCGGCGGCCGATCACGTCGGGCGCCCGCTTCAGGTGCACGAAGACGTCGGCGAACCGCGCGTCGGAGTAATAGGCGGCCTGTGTCAGCGCGAGCGAACGGAGCATGCTCCAGGCCATAACCACCATCGCCACGCCGCAGGCCATCACGAGCGCGACGGCGATGAGCTGGAGCGACAGCCGCCGGAGATCGCGCCAGGCTTTCGTATCGAGGGCGATCATTGGGGGCTTTTACCAGCGGAGCCGGGCAGGGGGCGTCTTCGTGGCATTCCGCTCTTCGCCGCTGATCCGGCCGTCGCGCATGGAGAGCACGCGGTCGGCCATCGCGGCGATGCCTGCGTTGTGGGTGATGAGAACGGTGGTGGCGCCGAGTTCGTCGCTGACGCGGGCGATCGCCTCGAGCACGATCACGCCTGTCGTGGCGTCAAGGGCCCCCGTCGGCTCGTCGCAGAGCAGCACCTCCGGCCGCTTCACGATCGCGCGGGCCACGGCCACCCGCTGCTGCTCGCCTCCGGAGAGCTGCGAGGGAAAGTGGCTGGCCCTGTCGGCGAGGCCCACGAGGTCGAGCGCCTCGGAAGGCGGCATCGGCGCGCGGGCGATGTCGGCCACCACGGCCACGTTCTCGAGCGCCGTGAGCCCGGGCAGCAGGTTGTAGAACTGGAAGACGAAGCCCACGTGGTCGCGTCGGTAGGCGGTGCGGAGGGCGTCGCTTTCGGCGGAGAGATCGTGGTCGTGAAAGAAGACGCTCCCCGCCGTGGGCGTATCGAGCCCACCGAGAATGTTGAGGAGCGTCGATTTTCCGCTTCCAGAGGGGCCGAGCAGGACGACGAATTCCCCCGCGAAGAGGTCGAGATCGACGCCCTTGAGCGCGGCGACATCCACTTCCCCCATCCGGTAGGTCTTCTCGACGCCGCGGACGGAAAATGCGGGCGTGGGCATGGCGGGTGGGGGCTTGCGAGGGGTTTGTCAGCAGATTTTAGGTGGGCTCCAAGTGCCGGTCCCTTAGGGGGGTAGACCAAACCGAGCTATTTTTGGAAAAAATGTTTCCTTTGGGAATTTTCTTCCCTGCCCCCAGTCGGCGCTCCTCGCTCGAAGTCTTCATGCCAGCCCCAGTGAAAATTGCGATCGCCTGCCCGATGGAATTGATCCGTGCGGGCATCCGTGAAATGGTCGCCAATACGGGCATCCAGGTCATTGCCGAGGCTGGTAACGCAGCCCAGCTGCGAACGCTCCTCAAGCAGAAAAAGCCCCAGGTGCTCCTCGTCGACGGGGCGCTGCCGGGCTGCGTGCGGCAGGACAGTTTCGAATTGGTGATGGAACTGAAGGACCGTCTGGCTGACGCGAGCCTGATTTTTCTGACGACCGTTGATAACCCGACCTACACGGCCCGCGCCCGGGCGGTCGGGGCCTCGAACTGCCTCTCGATGAGCGTCGGCCGCGACGAACTCGTCACGGCGATCCGCAACGCGGCCCATAAGAAGCCGGCCACGGGTGCGGGGGCGTTCGTCGCGATTTCGGGGGCCCTCTCCACGAGGGCCACCGCCACATCCGACAAGAACCTCACTCCTCGTGAGCAGCAGGTGCTCTCGCATCTGGCCTATGGCCTCTCCAATGAGGAGATTGCCAGCTCGCTCGAGATCAGCGTCGAGACGGTGAAGGAGCACGTGCAGAAGATTCTGCGGAAGCTCGCCGTCAAAGACCGCACGCAGGCGGCCGTCTGGGCCGTCCGGCAAAAGCTGGCGTAAAGTAGATCGCTTGTGAAAGTAGACCGCTTGCTCCGCAAGCGGATCGGGAACCGCTTGTGGAACAAGCGGTCTACTTTGACAGGCTGAAGCCTGTCCTACTTGCGACAGGCTGAAGCCTGTCCTACTCGGGCGCGGGAGAGCATTTCCTGCCGCGCTGTCACGATGATCGAGACGAGGACGTCTTTTACTTCCCGCTCGCTCCCGTAGGCGTCGCGGATGGCCTCCAGCCGCCGGCGTGCGGCCTGCACGATGGCAGCCGGCTCCCGTACGGTCGGTTCGAGGCCAAGCCAGGCGTGGGGCGCGGCAAGCGGGCGGGGAAGGGGTGAGAAAATGACCGAATCGTCTGCGAAGGCGATCATGGTACGGAAGCCCAGGGGATTCAAACGCGGACGGCCACGGCGGCCATCCCCTGGATAGATTGGCGAGAGAGAGGTCGCCGAGGGGCAACGACGAGGGAAAATTTGTGTCACCCCCCCCCGCATTCAGGCCACGGTCAAAGTCGGGGCGGAGAGATTCGAACTCTCGACCTCCTGGTCCCAAACCAGGCGCGCTACCAACTGCGCTACGCCCCGAGGCGAAGGGAGTGTAACACGGCCGTCGGCATGTGCACGAAAGCCCGACGCGCGAGCGAGGAGAGTTGGGGTTTTGCGGAGCAGCGGGGCGGATGGACCTTGCTTGCGCTGCGGGCTTCCGTGGGGAGACGAAAGCCCGATGCGCGAGCGAGGAGAGTTGGGGTCGATCGCGCCGTGGTAGCCACTACTCCGTGATGTGGTCGAGCAGCCGCTGGAATTCGTCGAGGCTGCCGAACGGGATCACGATCCGGCCGGCGCCCTTGCCGTTGGCGTGCACGACCACCTTCGTGCCGAGCGCCCGCCGCAGTTGGTTTTCCACCGCCACGATCTGGCTCGCCCGCCGGGCGGCCGGACGTCCCGGCTTCCGTTTCGTGGCGGTGCCGGTGGTGGCGGCAGTCTCGACGATCTCGCCGTCGCTCTCCTCGGAGCGGGGCGCCGGGGCCAGGTCGTCGCCGACCTCGTCGGCCCGCAGGATCTCCTGCACCTCTCCCTCGATCGCGCGGACGGAAAGCCCCTCCGCCACGACCCGCCTGGCGAGCCGCGTCTGCTCCTCCTCGTCGCCGAGCGGGAGGAGCGCGCGGGCGTGGCCCATCGAGATCGCGCCGGATCGCAGCTGCTGCTGCACCGCATCGGGCAGTTCGAGCAGGCGGATGAGGTTCGCCACCGACGAGCGGTCGATCGAGAGCCGCTTGGCGAGCTCCTCCTGCGTGCAGTTCCACGTGGCGAGATACTGCTTGAAGCTCGCCGCCTTCTCGAGGGCGTCGAGGTCGCGGCGTTGGAGG
This sequence comes from Pirellulales bacterium, assembly GCA_044336985.1. Taxonomy (GTDB): domain Bacteria; phylum Planctomycetota; class Planctomycetia; order Pirellulales; family UBA1268; genus RGVT01. The sequence continues at coordinate 10,651 of JBIIOK010000055.1, forward strand.
TTTTCGACGATCGCGATTTCCGACATCTGGCGGTCTTCCACGTCGAGCACGCGGACGAGCACCTTCTCCCAGCCCAGCCGCTTCGCCGCGGCGAGCCGGCGCTGGCCGGCGATGAGCTGATAGCGGTCGCCCTTCGCGCGGACCACGATCGGCTGCACGAGCCCGTGCTCGCGGAGGCTGTCGGCGAGCTCGGCGAGGTCGGCATCGCCGATCACGCTCCGCGGCTGCCAAGGATTCGGGTCGATGAGCGCGGCGGCGATCTCGCTCGAGGGGAGCGACGCGGCCGCCTGCTCGATCTCCTCGGGCGCGTGGAGGATGAGCTTCGCGGCGCCGGCGCCGAGGCCGTGGGCCGCGGGAGCGGCGGGGCGGCTGGCGAGGGCGGCGTTGCCGTGGGTGGCGGGGGCCGTCTGGTCCAGGCCGGCGCGTCCCAGGAGGGCCTCGAGTCCACGGCCAAGGCGTCGTTCCTTACTCACAGTCGCGTACCTCCATGCACAGTTCCGTATAGGCCCGCGCTCCTCGTGAGCGCGGCGCGTAGTCGAGCACACTCTGCGCGTGACTGGGCGCCTCCGAGACGGCCACGTCACGCGGGATCACCGTCTCGAAGACGATCTCCCCAAAAAAATCCCGCACCTCGGCCTCCACCTCGTTCGTCAGTTCGAGCGCGGCATCGTGCATCGTGAGCACGATCCCGCTGAACCGCAGCCGGCCGGGCCGTTCCTCCATCACGTCGCGGATCACCTCGATCATCTGGGTGAGCCCCTCGAGCGCGAAGTATTCACATTGAATGGGCATGAGCACTTCCGTGCTCCCGGCGAGCGCGGTGCGGGTGAGTTCCCCCACGCTCGGCGGGCAGTCGATCAGGCAATAGTCCCAGGCATTGAGCCCGCGGGCGAGATGACTTTCGAGCACGGCCGACCCGCTCCGGGCCTGGGCGGCGATCCGCTCCACGTCGCGCACGCTGCGGCTTCCGGGCAGGATGGAGAGATTGGCGATCGCCGTCTCCACGATCGATTCCGAGAGCGGCGCCTCCGAGACGAGCGGGTGGGTGGCGGCCGGCGCCACGCCGAAGCCGGTGGTGGCGTTGCACTGGGGGTCGAGATCGACGAGCAGAGTGCGCAGGCCACCCTTGGCGAGCCCCGCAGCGAGGTTCGCCGAGGTGGTCGTCTTGCCGACGCCCCCCTTCTGATTGGCCACACACAGAATCCGTCCCAAGCGCAGAATCCTTCCGAGCGTTTTCGTGCGCACAACGAGTGCCCTCGGAATATCGGCAACAACCGGCCTCGTATGAGCCCGGTTTCACGTGAAACCGCCCGGTTTGCGCAGATCGCCCCAATTGCCCTGTTCCACGTGGAACTTTTACGGAAGCCCGACGCGCGAGCCAGGGGAGTTGGGGTGTTGCGGAGTAGCGGCGCGAATGGACCTTGCTTGCGCTGCGGGCTTCCGTGCCCTGCGGGCTAGCGTGGCGCGATGCGCGATTACTCCAGCGGGTTGAAGACGAGCCCGCTGGCGAGCTTCGGATAGAAGTAGGTGCTCTTGGCCGGCATGCGTTCGCCGGTCTCGCTCACCTTGCGGATGTCTTCCACGCTCGCCGGCATCACGAGGGCGGCCAGCGGATACTTGCCCGTGCCCAGGCCGTCCACCACCTCGCGGACGAGGTGCACGTAGCCCGGAGTCGGAATCTCCTTGGCCCCCAAGAGGTCGCCGATCAGGAGCCGGTGCAGGATCGACACGCCGAGGTTCCGCCAGGCCGGCGAGTGGTCGGCCGCCACCTGGTCCATCCGGGCCCGGCCGGCGGGCGTGATCCGGGCGAGCGTCCAGGTCTGGTCGCCGGCCGTGTAGAGGCCGAGCGTGCCCTGCTCATACTCCGTCTCGATCTCCGACCACACGGCATCGGCCGACGCCGGGCCATGGCCGGCCGGCTTCGTCACGAAGCAGTCGCCGAGTTTCCCCTTCAGCTCCTCCACCGTCGTCACGGCCGGCTGCACGAAGAGGCGGTGCGTGGGGAGCACCACGAGCCCAGGGTCGCTCATGCCCACGAGCATCATGAGCACGTAGTTCGCCGGGTGGTCGGCGGGGAGCGGCGCCCCGCCGTGCTCCTTGGCCCAGGCCTCGGCGACCTCGTCGCGGTAGTTGCAGGCGGTCTCGTAGCGGTGATGCCCGTCGGCGATGAAGACCGGCTTCGGCCCCATCAGCCCGGCCACCTTCGCGGCCACGGCCTCGTCCACCAGCGGCCACATCCAGCTCTTCACGCCCAGGTGGTCGGTGGCCTCGAGCGGCGGCTGGCCGGCCACGGCCTTGTCGAGCAGGTCCTGCACCTCCCCCTGCGGGTCAGGGTAGAGGCCGAAGACCTGGCTGAGGTTTGCCTTGCAGGCCCGCGTGAGCAGTAGTCGGTCCTGCTTCGGCCCGCTCATCGTCTCCTCGTGGGGATGGATGTTGCCGGTGCCGAATCGCTCCAGCCGCACACGGGCCATCACGCCGCGGCGGACGTGCTTCTGCCCCTCCACCTCGAACTCCTGGTGGTAGACGTAGAGGGCCGCCGCCGGCTCCTGCATCACCACCCCCTGGTCGCGCCATTCCTTCAGGAACTTGGCGGCCCGGGTGTATTTGTTGGAGGTCTCGCTGTCGCCCGGCTCTTCGCGGTTGAGCTCGATCCGGATCACGTTGGCCGGGTGCCGCTCGTAGAGCTTCGTCTGGAGGGTGGCGTCGATCACGTCGTAGGGGGGCGCGATCACCTGCGACAGGGCGCCGACGTGCTTGGGGTCATAGCGGAGGCCGCGGAGCGGAGCGACGGTGGGCATGCTTGTCCTTGCTTCGGGGGGAGGAAATCGAAGCCGGAATCGTAGCAAAACACTGCCGGAGTAGGACAGGCTTCAGCCTGTCGGAAGTAGACCGCGTGCAAAGTAGACCGCTTGCTCCGCAAGCGGATCGGGATCCGCTTCGGGACGAAGCGGTCTACGGGGGACGAAGCGGTATGCCCGTGACAGGCTGAAGCCTGTCCTACGGGGGCCGTTTCACGGGAAACAAAAAAAGCGGGGGCGTCGCTTTTGCGACGCCCCCGTGTGATCGCTCGCTGTTCGCCCCGCGGGCGTGAAACTAGTAGCGGTAGTATTCCGGCTTGAACGGGCCTTCGACCGGCACGTGCAGATACTCGGCCTGCTCCTTCGTGAGCTTCGTCAGCTTCACGCCGAGCTTGTCGAGGTGGAGGCGGGCCACTTCCTCGTCGAGCTTCTTGGGCAGGAGGTGGACGCCCACGTCGTACTTGTCGGTCTCCGTCCAGAGGGCGATCTGGGCGAGCACCTGGTTGGTGAAGCTCGTGCTCATCACGAACGACGGGTGGCCCGTGGCGCAGCCGAGGTTCACGAGCCGGCCTTCGGCCAGCACGATCACCGAGTTGCCCGAGGGGAGCGTGTAGCGATCCACCTGCGGCTTGATCTCCACCTTCTTGATGCCCTTCGTGTTGTCGAGCCAGGCGACGTCGATCTCGAGATCGAAGTGCCCGATGTTGCAGATGATCGCGTCGTTGGGCATCTTCTCGATGTGCTTGCCGAGGATCACGTCGCGGCAGCCGGTGGCCGTCACGAAGATCTGGCCCCGGGGAGCGGCCTCTTCCATCGTGGTCACCTCGAAGCCCTCCATCACCGCCTGCAGGGCGTTGATCGGGTCGATCTCGGTCACGATCACGCGGGCGCCCAGCGACTTCATGGCATGGGCCGAGCCCTTGCCGACGTCACCGTAGCCGCACACCACCACCACCTTGCCGGCCACCATCACGTCCGTAGCCCGCTTGATGCCGTCGGCCAGGCTTTCGCGGCAGCCGTAGAGGTTGTCAAACTTGCTCTTGGTGCAGGAGTCGTTGATGTTGATCGCCGGCAGCTTGAGGTCGCCGTTTTCGTGCATCTGGTAGAGCCGGTGCACGCCCGTGGTGGTCTCCTCGGAGAGGCCGCGGATGCCGCCCAGCAACTCCGGATACTTGTTGTGCACCATCGACGTCAGGTCGCCCCCGTCGTCGAGGATCATGTTGAGCGGCTGGCCGTCGGGGAAGAAGAGCGTCTGCTCGATGCACCAATCGAATTCCTCGTTGGTCATTCCCTTCCAGGCGTAGACCGGGAAGCCCGCCTTGGCGATGGCGGCGGCGGCATGGTCCTGCGTCGAGAAGATGTTGCAGCTGCTCCAGGTGACCTCGGCGCCGAGCTCCTTGAGGGTCTCGATGAGGACGGCCGTCTGGATCGTCATGTGGAGGCAGCCCGCGATGCGGGCGCCGGCGAGCGGCTTCGAGCGGCCATACTTCGCCCGCAGCGCCATCAGGCCGGGCATCTCGTTCTCGGCCAGCATGATCTCCTTGCGGCCCCAATCGGCGAGCGCGAGATCGGCAACTTTGTAGGGTAGACGGGTTTCAACGTGGGCCACGGGAACCTCCTGAAGGGGAAACCGGAAGGAAAAAAGTGAGCGGGAAAAGACCGTCGGGGGTGGGGGTCGGGCGGTCTCAAAGACGCCCACATGATACCCCGCTTAACCGCCTTGGGTAGACGAGCGTAACGCAGCGCGGGCCGCCTGCACGAAAGCCCTAACTTTCACCGGGTCTTTATGGCCGGGGGCCAGTTCCACGCCGCTGGCCGTATCCACGGCGCGGCAGCCGCTCTGGCGGATCGCCGTGGCGACATTCTCGGGGGTGAGTCCGCCGGCCAGAGCCACCGGGATGCCAAGCGGCGGCGCCGATACGAGCGACTTCCAATCGACCGTGGCACCGGTGCCGCCCAAGGAGGTCGCGCCGGTTTCACGCGAAACAGTCACCGCGGCATCGACGATCGCCATCGCAGGCGCGGCGCCGGCGGCGCGTGCCGCGGCGATCCATGCCCGCGCCGCCGCGAGCGGATCGGCCGCCGCCGGCTCGAGCCGCACGGCGCGGATCACGGGCAGGCCGGCGAGCTCGGCGCAGCGTTCGGGCGGGTCGGTCGCGCCCGTGTCGCCGGTGAGCAGGCCGTGGAGCTGGATGGCGTCGAGGCTAGCCTCGGCGGCGATCCGTCGGATCGAGTCGGCTGGCATCCCGGCGAAGACGCCCACCTTCAAGACGCCCGCGGGCACTGCCGCTGCCACGGCCCGGGCGGTGGCCGGGTCGATCCGCCGCGGTGAGCCGGCGACGAAGTTGAGGCCGATGCAATCGGCGCCGGCCTCGGCCGCCAGCCGGGCGTCGGCGGGGGTCGTCACGCCGCAGATTTTGATGTGAAACAT
>JBIIOK010000118.1:0-7541 GCA_044336985.1 Pirellulales bacterium
GGCTGAAGCCTACCCTACCGACAGGCTGAAGCCTGTCCTACCTAATCCGAAAAGTCTACGTCGCCGGCAGATGGTGCAGGAAGCGGCGGCGGTTGGTCGAAACAACAGAGTCGACGATCCGCCGACCACCTCGGAACCACTGCCCGCGATGATCGCACCCCGCCGCCACCCCTCGAGCCGCCCGTTCCTCGCCGCGCCCCGCGTCGACTTCTACCACGCGGCGAAGCAGATCGATGCCGCCCTGCACGGGCTCGACCGGCTGGTGCGCCGCGCCGAAGGGATCGGTTTCGTGGTCGGCCCGCCGGGCACCGGCAAGTCGCTTTTGTTGGCGAAGGTGGCCGAGAGCGTCCGCGACGACTTCGACGTGGCGCTCCTCTCGGGGGCGCGGATCTGCACGCGTCGCGCCCTCTGGCAGTCGATCCTCGCCGAGATCGGCGAGCCCTACCGCGGGATCGACGAGGCTGAGTTGCGGATCGGGATCGTCGAGCGGATCCGTGGCCTGGCCGCGACGGGCTCCGGGCTCGTCGTGCTGGTGGACGAGGCGCACACGCTCCCCACGCGGCTCATCGAGGAACTGCGGCTGCTGACCAACATTCCCACGCCGCTGCCGGCCGTCCACATCGTGCTCGCGGGCACGGCCGAGCTCGAGGAGATCTTGGGCAGCCCGAAGATGGAAAGCCTCTCGCAGCGGATCGGCGCGCGGTTCTATCTCGAGCCGCTCGATCATGCGGAGACTGCGGCCTACGTGCGCACGCAGATGCGGATGGCTTCGCTCGAGTGGGAGAGCCAGTTCGAGCCCGGCTGCGACGACGCCGTCTTCACCGCGTCCGACGGCGTGCCGCGGCTCGTCAACCAGATCTGCGATCAGGCGCTCGTGCTCGTGGCGGAGGCGGGCCGCACGCGAGTCGCGCCGACCGACATCGCCGCTGCCTGGCAGGAGATTCAGCGGCTGCCCGCGCCTTCGGCGCTCGCGCAGGGCGCAGCGTCGGCCCACGCTCGCGGCGGCGAGGAGCCGGTGCGGCACGCGGGCATCGAGTTTCCCGCCGACATCGCGGCGGAGTCATTCGAAGACGGCATGGGCGTCATCGAGTTTGGCACGTTCGGTGAGCCGGCCGATGTCGTGAGCGAAGAGCTCGGCGTGGACGACACCGTCCTCGAGCGGAGTGTGCCCGAGTCGGCCGGCCGCGCGGTCGAGTCGCTGATCGCCGAGAAGTCCGGCTGCACGGCCGGCGCCGATCCCTGGCATGGCCCGGAGGTAGAGCTCGTGTTTGATCCGTATGCCGATCCGTTCGAGGAATACTTCGAGCAGGAGGAACGAGTCGTGGAACGCTTCGTGATGCGCGGCCCGGATGATTTCAGCGCGCACGCCCATGTGGCCAGCCGCGAGGGGCTCTCGATGGCGCGGCAGCTCGATGCCTTCGAGCAGGCGCACCCGCAGCCGCCGATCCCGGTTGCCGCCGAGCGTCCGATCGCGCTCGCCGTGACGGAGCCGCCCGTCGACGAGGCCGGCGAGCCCGACGACAGCGACATGGTGGTGATCGAGGAGGACCTCGTGGATCATCCGTCCGACATCCACAAGAAGTCGATCTTCACCGTCCGCCCGGGGGATTACCGCAGCCTCTTCGCCCGCCTCCGCCGCGGCGACAAGTAGGGTAGGCTTCAGCCTGCCATGTCCCCCGACCTCCATTCCCGCGCTGATTGGCCCGCCGGCCGCGTGCTCGTGCAGGCGGCCACCTACAACGAGCGGGAAAACATCGCCGCGCTGATCGACGCCGTGCTCGCGGCCGATCCCGATCTCCAACTCCTCATCGTCGATGACAGCTCGCCCGACGGCACGAGCGAGATCGCCCTCCGCGCAGCGGAGCAAAACCCGCGGGTGCACGTGCTCGTGCGCCGCGGCCGGCGCGGGCTCGGCAGCGCGATCCTCGAGGGCTTTCGGTTTGCGAAGAGCCGCGGCTTCGAGGTCTCCGTCAACATGGACGCCGACTTCAGCCACGATCCCGCCGACATCCCGCGGCTCCTCGCTGCGCTCGATCCCCTCGGTGGCAAGCCGGCCGACGTGGCGATCGGGTCGCGCCGCGTGCCTGGCGGCCGCACGGTGGGCTGGCCGCTCTCGCGGCACGTGGCGAGCTGGCTCGTCTGCTGGTTCACGCGCTGGGTGCTCTGGGTGCCGGCGCGGGATTCGTCGGGGGGATTCCGGGCGGTGCGGCTCTCGCTGCTCGACCGGATCAGCCAGGAGCCCTTCGCGCAGGGCTACGCGTTTCAGGAAGACTTCCTCTGGCGGGTGCACCGCGTCGGCGGCCAGATCGTGGAGGTGCCGATCACGTTCACCGATCGCACCCGCGGCACGAGCAAGGCGGATTTCGCAGAGAGCAAGCGCAGCATCGGCGAGCTTTTACACCTCGCCCGGATCACGTGGCTCGGAAAGTAGGGTAGGCTTCAGCCTGCCAAAAGTAGGACAGGCTTTAGCCTGTCGCAATCTTTGACAGGCTGAAGCCTGTCCTACTTACGGCAACTGCGCCGGGCCGAGCGTCGCCGACGGCGGCGGGGCACCGAGCTCGAGCGGCGCGGCTGCGGGCGGCTTCGGCTGGTTGGCCGTGGGATCAGGCTTCTCGCCGAGCGCCACGGCCAAACTCTCCCGCGCGTCCTTCATGTTCGGCGCGATCTCGAGCGCCTTTCTGAACTGCACGATCGCCTCGTCCTTCTTGCCCCGCTTGTAGAGTGCCACGCCATAGTTGTTGATGAGCGCGGGATTGCCCGGCTCCCTGTCCAGAAGTTCCTTGTATTTGTCGGCCGCCTCACCGAAGCGGCCCGCGGCGGCCAACGCGTTGGCGAGATTCACGTGAATCGCCGGCACGTGCGGCGTCACGCGGCAGGCCTCGGCAAATTGCTCGATCGCCGCGTCCATCTCGCGCTTGGCGGCCGCCTGATCGCCCCGCTGGGCCAGCATCTGGGCCCGCGCCGAGAGCGTGGTGCCGAGGTTGTTGTGGGTCTCGCCGAGGTCGGGCCGCAGCCGCGTCGAGTTTTGGAAGTGGAAGTGGGCCCCGTCGACATCACCCCTCGAAAACTTTTTCGCGCCGAGCCGGTTGTGGGCCTGCCAGGCATCGAAATTGTGCTTGAGCGTGTGCTCCCACATGTGGTCCTCGTCCATCCAGTTCACCGCATCGCGGAAGGAGAGAATCGCGAGCGCGGCGAGGAGGAGCGCGCCGCCGGCGAGGAACGTGGGCTTCGAATCCTCCTGGGCCTTGCGAAACCAGACTGTGGCCGTGGCGCCAATGAGCGCGAGAATGCTGACCATCGGCAGGTAGATGAAGTGGTCGGCCACCCAGGTGATCCGCATGTAGGAGATCGTCACGAAGCCAAGCACCGGCGCGACCATCAGCAGGAAGAAGCCGAGCGCGAAGCCCACGTGCCGCCCCCAGGTGGCCCGGTTTTGCCAGATCCACCAGCCAGCCGCGAAGAGCACCGGCCAGGGCAGGAGCTGCCAGATCTTCGGCGGATCGACCTCCCAGCGCGGGTAGATCGGCAGCAGGTTCACCGGCCACACGATCGATGCCAGGTAATGGAGGATCCCCATCCCGGAGATCGCCGCGCGGGAGAAGAAGCCCGTGACGGAGAAGAGATCGCCGACGATGATCTTCTCCTGCCCGATCGCGCGGCTCCACTGGTAGGAGATGGTGATGAGCCCGAGGGCGATCGAGATCGCAAACATCGGCGCGGCGAGAACGAGATCCTGCTTCGTGACGCGGCCCCGCTTCCACCAGGCATAGAGCAGCGTCACGACGGGCATCGCCACGACCGACGTCTTCGCAAACATCGAAAGCAGGAAGAAGCCGATGGAGGCGACGTAGAGCCGAAACCGATGGTTGGCGTCGGGCTCGTCGTCCTGCTTCACCCAGAAGATGCAGGAGAGCAGAAAGAGCGGCAGCGAGAGCGTGTTTTTCGTTTCGGAAACCCAGGCCACGCTCTCCACGCAGACGGGATGCACGGCGAAGAGCAGGGCGGAGACCCACGCTCCCGGCAGGCGCATCTGCGCAAGCAGCTTCCAGAGCAGGAGGGCGCCCGTGATGTGCAGCAGGATCGTGGTGACGTGATAGCCGGTGGATTGCAGACCGAAGAAGGGCCATTGCGCCCAAAGCGCGGTGTAGGAGAGCGGGAAGTAGTCGGCGCCGTCGGGGTTGAACCAGAGCTTGGCGAGCGATCGCAGGCTGTCGGGCGGCACCCTCGGATCGGGGGAGACCCGGTGCTGCACGGTGAGGTTTTGCGTGAGGAGCTGGTCGTCATCCCAGAGCCAGTCGCCGTGGTAGGTCGGCGAGTAGATCCAGAGACCGGCCAAGACGATCACGGCGAAGCGGATCAGGAAATCGCGCCAGCGACTAGCGCGACTTTCCGGGGCCGCGACTGAATCGGCGTCAGGCGTCTGCTCGTAGTCAGCGCTGCGAAAGTCGTCATCACGCCGCCGCTTCATGATTTTTCTACTCGTCCCCATGGTTCGAAGAGTGTAACCAAAAGTAGGACAGGCTTCAGCCTGTCTCCCGCCCCCTCCGAAAGCCCGCAGCGCGATCAAGGTCCATCCGCCCCGCTACCCCGCAAAACCCCGACTCTCCTCGCTTGCGCTTCGGGCTTCCGTGCCCGGCTCACTTCCGCTTCCCCAATAGCCGCCCCCATTCCTCCGCGTAGCCCCGCTCCATCGCGAGCACCCGCACGCGGCCCTCGGGATCGGCCAGTTTTGGTTCTGCCTCCAGCGCCTTCCCCACCGCCTCGAGCGCCTCGGCCCCCCGGCCCTGGGCGTCGAGGATGAGCCCCAGCGTGGCCCAGGCCTCGCCCCGCTTTTCCCCCGACAGCCGGATCGCCTCGCGGGCGGCCCGTTCGGCCTCGGCCAGCCGGCCAACCTCCCGGAGCGACTCCGCGAGCCCCGAGGCCGCCGTGTAGGCCACTGGGTTTTTGCGAAACGTGTCTTCCCAGAGGGCGAGCGGCGTGGCCCACACCTTCTGCCGTTCGATGCAGCCCAGCGCGAGGAGCACGGCGGCCGCCATGCAGGCGATCGTCGTCTTCTCGCGGAGCCGCGGCCGCGCGGCGAGCCAGGCCGAATCGAGAAAGAGGCCGATGGCGAGGGCGACGCCGGCCATCGGGAAGTAGAGATAGCGGTCGGCGGCGGCGCGGTAGATCGGAATGAAGTTGGCCACGGGCAGGAGCGGCAGGGCGATCATCGCGATGGGAAGGGCCATGCGGCGGTCGGCGCGGATGGCGAAGAAGGCCGTTGCCACGAGCCCGGCCACGATCACGAGCGCCACCGGCAGCGGCAGGTGCTGCACGGAGTAGAGCCCGTAATCGGCGCAGAGGTTGATCGGGAGGAGGATCAGCTGCGTGTAGAGCGCGAGGATGCGCGGCTCGATGAGCATCGCGGCCGCGAGCGATCCGCCTGGATACTCGGGCTCGGCCTCGAAGATCGCCGATTGGGCCGGTTCGAGTAGAAACCGCGCCGCAAGAAACGCCGCCGTTGCCGCCAGCCCGCCGCCGACCGCGGCCTTCCAGAAGCCGGTGGGTTCGTCGCGGCGGCAGAGCCACCAATAGATCGCCACGAGCAGCGGTGCGGCGTAGCCCGATTCCTTGCTGCCGACGGCGAGCAAGCAGCAGGCAGCAACGGCGATCGCCCGCCAGCGGTCGCTCCCTCGCGCCGCATCGTGCCGCATCGGGAGCAGGAGGGCGCCAAGTGAAAACGCCGTCGCGAGCAGGTCCTCCCGAAACGTCGGCTCGCAGACCGCCTCGGCAACGACCGGATGCACCGCAAACAAAACCGCCCCCAAGTAGGACAGTGCTTCAGCCTGTCTCCTTCTGCTTCCATCGCCCTGCGTTGACAGGCTGAAAGCCTGTCCTACTGCCCACACCATCACCACATTCACCGCATGCAAAACCACGCTCGTGAGGTGGTATCCAAATGGCTCGTGACCCCAGATCGCGGCATCAAGCATGAGCGAAGCGAGGTGCACGGGCCGATTGAAGTCGAGCACGTCCATCCCGAGCACGCCGAACGAAAGCACGGGCAGCCAGTTCCAGGGATCATGGATGAAGTCACCGGTCACGATCTGCAGGCGTGCGTCGTAGACGAATTGCGCCGAGAGCGTCGGCCAAAACACCGCGAGCGTGATCGCAGCGAGCCCGAGTGCCTGCTGGCGTCGCGTAAGCTTCATAAAAGTAGGACAGGCTTCAGCCTGTCTCAGCCTGTCCTACTTCTCGAGCAGAATGCACATCAGGTCGCCCGTCGCATTACGGATCGGCGGCTTGTCATAGCCGAGTTCGAGCAGCGCCTCTACGAGTCCCTTGCCGCGATCGGGAAAGCCGTTGCGGTTGATGTAGATCGCCGCGAAGCCGAGCTTTTTCAGTTCATCGACGGCCCGGCGCACGTTGTCGGTGTTGAACCGGATCTTCTGGGCCTCCTGATCCGGAGCGGCTCCTGCGACGAGCACGTTTTGCAACTGCTGCTGCCACTTTTCGCGTTCGCGGCCCTTGTGGGAGCCAAACGAGAATCGCAGCTGCTTCGAGAAGATATACGGCCGGAAATGGTCATAGGGCGGCACGCCCGGGATCGGCGATTCGGGGAAGTCCATGACGGGAAGCTGAAACACCATCGCGCCCGTGGGCAGAGCCGCTTCCATCTGCTCGGTGAACTCACGGTCGGCCGTCACCTGTCGGTTGATCGCGTCGATCGTTGCGGCCGTCGGCGCCCGTGGAACCTGGTCCCAGAGAATCAGGCCGCAGATCGCTGCCGCCGCAAAGAGCCAAGGAGGCGATCCGGCGTTGCCGCGATGCGTTGCGTCTTTTCCGGCTTGCAGCGTGGTCAATTCGCGAGCTGCCCAGAGCAGCGTGATGGCGAGGATCACGATGCTGTAGCGGGCGCCCGTGCGAAACATCGTGAACCCAAGAGCGCCCAGGATTGCGTTCAGACCGCCGGTGGTAAACGCAAGCACGATCCAAAGCACCCACCACGCTTCGATCGGCACGTCCTTCTCGCGGCCACTTGCCATGCGCGTGACCGTGTTGCCTGCGAGCCAGATCAGGCAAGCCAGGCCCACGATGCCCTGGTATGGCGAGCCGTCTTCGTCGTTGAGCACGGCCTGCTTGCGGTGCTCGATCCCGAAGTTGCGAAGGGCGTCGGAGCGGTGCGTGACGGGCGGGATGAAGAGATCCTTGATCTTGAGCCCGTAGATCTCGAGCCATTTGTATTCGCGGACGAGGGCGCCTTCGTTCGGCCCGTTGACGGCCTTGTAGGTCCAAGTGTCGAAGTTGCTCACGGCAAAGCCGATCGCCGCTACTCCGATCACGGCAAGGGCGGAGAGCAGAGCCGGCCGGGAACGCGTGCGGAGATAGCGGATCGCAGCGCCGATGAGCGTGAGCTGGCAGAGGATGTTGGTGTAGTAGACGTTGAGTAGTCCTGCGAGCAGCCCGATGCCGGTCGCCTCCTTGAACCGTCGCGACCAGGGCTCGATACCCGGGTCGGTGGCGACCCACCGCCAGACGAGCGTGAAGAGCGGCACGTGCCA
>JBIIOK010000135.1:0-6296 GCA_044336985.1 Pirellulales bacterium
GACGACCACATCGGCTGGTTCGAGCAGGGCGACGGAAAGTTCTTCTACGGGCTCAACGTCGAGAACGGCCGGATCGTCGACAAGGAGAGCTTCCGCCTGAAGACGGCGCTGCGGCAGATCCTCCGCGAGATCAAGCCGGGCGTGCGGATCACGTCGCACCAGAGCCTGCTCTTCACCGACCTCGCGGTCACCGACCGCGTGAGGATCGCCGACATTCTCCACGCCCATGGCGTGAAGACCTCGGAAGAGATCTCGACCTTGCGCCGCTGGAGCATGGCCTGCGTGGCCCTGCCCACCTGCGGCCTTGCCGTCGCCGAAAGCGAGCGGGTGCTGCCCGGTCTCATCGACTCGCTCGAGCCCGAAGTGGCGAAGCTCGGCCTCGCGAACGATGCCTTCACGCTCCGCATGACCGGCTGCCCCAACGCCTGCGCCCGGCCCTACAACTCCGACATCGGCATCGTGGGCCGGACGCTCGGCAAATACACGATCTTCCTCGGTGGCCGCCTGCTCGGCGACCGGCTCAACGTGCAATACAAGGACGTCGTGCCCTTCGAGGAGCTCTCGCAGGAACTCACGGCCGTGCTCGCCTGCTACAAGGCGGAGCGGAAGGCGGGCGAGACGCTCGGCGACTTCTGCCACCGCAAGGGCGTGGATGGCGTGCGGACGTGGGCCGACGAATGGATCGCCGGCAGCCGCGGGCGGTAGTCCGCTTCTCGTCGTAGTCCGCTTCGTCCCGAAGCGGAACTGAGATCCGCTTGCGGAGCAAGCGGACTACGTTGGCAGGCTGAAGCCTACCCTACTGCGCGAAGGCGGTGGGATCGGTGAGGACGAAGAGGTGGCCGTGGTCGGCTGTCACGATCACGGCCGTATCGGCCCACGCGTCGCGGGCCTCGACCCACTCCACCACGGCGCGGAAGGCGGCGTCGCCGTCCTCCACGGCGCCGATGCAGTTGTCGATGTTGTTGCCGTGGCAGGCCCAGTCGACGTCGCCCGCCTCCACGAGCAGCCAGAAGCGGTCGCGGGTTTCGAGCACGGCCAGGGCGGCCCGCGTCATGTCGGCGAGCGTCGGGTTCTCGGCGATGTCGGCGGGCGTGTAGCGGATGGGCCCGCCATACTTCGCCGCGAGGCCCTCCTGCTTCGCGCGTTCGTTCTCCGGCACGATCGCCGGCACGTGGTCGTGGTTGGCGGTGGAGAAGGGAAGTTGGCCCTCGGCGACGCCGAAGAAGCCGAAGAGCCGGCGGTTGTTCGAGATCGCGTCTCGCGCCGCCTCGGCGAGCACTTCGGCGCCGGCCCGCCCCGCCGTGCGGATCGCCACGCGGTAGCGGCCGCCTGCCGCGGCGTCGATCGCCCGGAGCGTCGAGGCCGCGACATACTTGTTGCCCCGCTCGAAGTTTCGTCCCTGGCCGGCGTCGTCGGCGACTTCCACGCCGAATCCGCAGCCGACGAGCACGTCGAGGCCAGGCAGCGGCGTGCGGCGGGAAACCGACGGCTCGCCGAGCTGGTCGCGGGCGATGTCTTGGTAGTCGTCGCGGCTGACGTTCGCCGCGTAGGCGCAGGCCGGCGTGGCATGCGAGACGGGCACGCTCGTGACCACGCCCACGCCCCATCCCTGTCTCTGGAGCGCGACGGCGATTGGCTCGATGGGAGCGCCCGCTGGATCGACGTTGATCGCGTCGTTGTAGGTCTTCCGTCCGGTGCAGAGCGAGGTCGCGGACGCGGCCGAATCGGTGACGGCGTGCGGCCGGCCGCGGTGGCGGCCGATCAAATACGTGAGGTCGGCGCGGGCGTCCCACGGCGTCGCGCCGCCAAGCGTGGCATCGTAGCCGCCCGCCGTTTTGCCCCCCGGCGTGAGCACGGCCTGGGCATCGACGTCGAACGTCGTGCCGTCGTTCGCCGGGCTCGTCACGCAAAACCCGAAGTCGGTCGGTGCGACTGCATAGTCCTGGAAGAAGAGCCCGTGACCGCGGCCCGCGTCATAGCCGACGGTGCCGGTCGCGGCGATCGCGGCGGTGCGGGTGGTCGTCCAGTCGAGCCCGTCGAACACGACGAGGATGATGTGCTTCTTGCCCGCGGCGGCGGCGGCAAGCTGCAGGCGATGGATGTCGGTCTGGTCGAAGTAGTCAGCCGATGAATTGAGTGTGCCCTCGGGCAGCCGGCCGTAGAGCCGCTCGAGCCCGTCGGCATCGCGGTAGACGCTCTTCGCGCCGGCCACGCTTTCGAGCGACAGGCCGAACGTGTAGACCGGGATCAGGCGGTTCGAGTGGTTCGACCAGGCGGCGTAGACCCCCGGCCGGTCGCCCCAATGACCCCAGCCGGCCCGGCCCGTGCGCTCGGCCGCCGCCTGCATCTCGCGGACGCGGTCGGTCGTCGGCGCCGGACGGGCCGCGGATCGCTTCGGCTCGGGCCGAGCGAGGAGGGCCACGGCGAGTCCGGCGAGCAGCACGAGCGCGAACCGAGCCCAGCCTCGTCGCACCTCGGCGTGCCACTTCATGGCTGAAATGCGCCTTAAGCCGGCAGGTCGTCCCACATCGGGCACCAGAGCGGCGTCCGGGGGAAGAGCTGCGCGGCGAGCTTCTGGGCCACTTGGGTCGAGGCTTCGAGCCGCCCCGCTGCCGCGGCCTCGTGCGGATCGCACTGGCCGAGCAAGAGCCGGGCGAGCTCGTCGGCGGAAAGCCGCAGGTAACTGCGGCCAACGCGGCCGGCGTGCACGGTGGCCTTGCCGTCGGCCACGATCACCGAGCCGCGGAAGTTTGGCGCATCGAGGCCGAGTTCCACCGTCTCGCGGATGCCCGCTTCGGCGACCCTGGCGGCCACGGATGGCGCGACCGCCTCGAGCACATCGAGCGGCCGAAAGACCTTGGCGACGATCATCCGGTCACCGGCGTTCACCGGCCCGGCAGAAGAGGCGTCGATGCCGGCGACGGCCGCATGCAGCGGGTCGGCCGCGCCCGACTCGTAGACGATCTCCTGCCGATCGTTCTCAACCGCCTCGGCACAGACGCGGGCGAGAATCTCGCGCTCGAGGCCCGGGAATTCCGGATCGGCCATGAGCTCGAGCACGCGGTTGCCCGACTGGATCGCGTAGCCCACGATCCGCGCCGTGGTCTCGTGGAGGTCGTAGCGGTCCTGGCCGACGAGCGCAACGATGAGCGAATCAAACGCAGCGCGGCTGACGAGCCAGCGAGAATAGGCTTCGCTCCGGTCGAGCGGGCCGATGAATCGCGAGGCGTTTTGCTTGTAGATCCGCAGGATGGCGGGCAGTTCCACGTGGCGCCACTGGCGCATCGTGACCGGCTCGCCCGTCCACTGTGGCCCGTCGAGCAGCCGCGCGAGAATCTCGGTGGGACGACCCGGCGTGGCGCAGTCGCGTCCGAGCACCGACCAGCCGAGTTCGTGGAAGGAGGGCGCGATCCGCGTCCGCGAAAAGCCAATCGCGGCGCCGATCTGACGCATGCGGTCTTCGGCGGCCCGCACGAGCCGCTGGCCGTGGCCGGCGCCGCGGCACTCGGGCAGGACGGCCACGCGGTCGATCACGGCCGCGGAAATGGGCACGCCGCCCACGAGCACCGCCCGGGGCTGCACCTCGACGTGCCCCACAATCCGGCCCGCGAGCCGGGCGACGAGCCGATTGGCCGCGTCATGGTCGGGATGATCGACCGCCGCATGAAACTCCGCCTTGGACGGGGCTGCGGGCAGGCCGGAAAGCAGCTGCAAGATCTCGCTCTGGTCGCCGGCCCGGGCGGGGGCGATGTGGCACTCCTCGAGCATCCATGAGGGGGGCTTGAGGGGCAGCACGGGGTGCTGCGGCAGGTGATGGATGGCGGGCCGCTTCTTGAGCGGCCGGCGGCTCACGACGGTGCCGGCCGGGCGGATTTCGACGGCGTGCACCTCCTTGACCGCGGCCTTCTTGTTGGCCTTGGCCGGGCGGACGGCGACCGCGACCAGCTGCCCCGTCGACTGCTTCGAGGCCTTCGCAAGTTTGGCCGCCGGGCGGGCCGACTTGCCGGCCGTTCTCACCGCGGGTCGCGGCGCTGACCGTACCGGTGTTCGGCGTGGTGAACGTTGCTGCGAACGATCTGCCCGATGCATGAGGTCTCCTCTCCCTGGAGCGACTGAAACCAGTCCGTTGGGCCACAAGATATGACGATTCTCAGTCGGTTTCCAGTAGTAGGAAAGTTTTGAGCGTCTTTTCCGGGAAAAAACACCAAGGAAACTCGCGCGATTCGAGAGCCTTCCGCGCCTTCAGCGCCGTGGCGAGCGGGCCAACTCGCGCGAGCAGATCGTTGCGTAACTGCTGCGTGTGAAACTGCAAGCGATCGTTCGCGGCGCGGATCTCGCGGCAGCGGCGGCGGGCGAGGGTGGCCGTTGGATAGGTCTCGATCCAGCGCTGCTTCTGCTGGATGAGCTCACGCGCGTCCTCCGGCTGGTCGTCGAATGGCTGCAGGTGCCGCTCCGGATGGAATTCGAGATCGCGAAGTTCACGGTGCACCGCCGCGAGGTCCGCGGCCGGGGCGCTGCCGGCCGACTCGGGGAACAGCCGGTCGATCGGCAGCCGCATCGTGCCCGACACGACGGCATGCCGCGGCGGATCACAGCCGGTGAGCCGCCGCACGATCGCGTCGGTCAGTTGGTCATAGGCCGACCCGCCGATGCCGTGCACGAAGACGTCGGCCACGAGCATCCGCGCCACCATCGTCGTGACGATCGCCCGCGGCCGCAGCCGCAGGGAGTGTTCCTCCATTCGCTGCAGCGCATCGACCCATTTCGAGGGGGATGTCTCGGGGGAGATCGGCAGCTCCACCCGCAGCGTCTCCATGTCGGAGAGCGTGAGCATCCCGGCGGTGTCGGTGTTGGCGAACACGCGGCGTCGCCGGCGGTCGTCGCGCGACCAGATCCACCACGGCACTTCGAACCACGGACCCTCGGCGGTGTTGTCGATGCGCACGGCGAGTTCCGGCATCGGCCGCCCTCGGCCGCGCACCTTGTGCGCGCGGCGGTAGGCGGCGAGCGATTCGTTGTAGGCTTCGTGGAATTGTCGGCCGTGCGCGAGCAGCCAGCCCATGAACACCATGACGGTCGGCAGCCGCATCACCTCGCTCACCGGCAGTTCGAGCGTCTCCCAGCCGAATCGCTCCTCGAGCGCGTGGCGGGCCTGCGCCAGCGCGATCCCGAGCCGCGGGCACTCCGCCGACCGCTCGACGGCCAGCGGCCACCAGCGGCGCAGGATCGGATCGGGCTCGAACGGCGCGAGCAGGTCGGAGGCTCGCTTGCCGAACGAGGCGAACAATTCCGGATCGACGATGCCCCTCTCCTCCCAGGCCATCTCCGGGGCGGCCGCGTCGAACGCCACCGTCTCAAGGTGCGCCTCCCGCGGCGTGCCCACGGGCACGCCGACGCTCGTCGACACGCAGCGGTCGGTATCGACGACGAGATTGATCGCCGTGCCGCCGACGGCGCGGGCATAGCCGTCGAGCGCCGCATTCTTGAGCCAGACGCCGGGGTGGAAGAACTCCGGCTGGTGGCCTCCCATCACGATCGGCCGCGCGATCCAGTCGGCCACATCGCGCGGCCGGTCCACGTCGCGGTAGCTCGACGTGTATTCCGTGGCCACCGTGAGCACCTCGCGGCGCGTGGCGGCGATGAGCTCCCAGAGCTTCAGATCGCTGATCCGCGTGTCGAAGGCGGCCCGCAGGAGCCGATTGTTGTCGACGAGCGTCTCGATGCAATCAGCCGGTGCGTCGGGGGACGGGTAAACCGGCGGGTCGATCAGGCGGTCGCCGGATGCGGCGGGGGCTTTGTGGATGCGGCGGAATGGAAGCATGTGGTGGAGGCGGCGCTGTCGAGGACCCGCCGGTAGTAGGCCAGACGGGTCGCCGCATCGTCCAGTGCGCCTCCGAAACTCCGCGCCAGATCGAGATAGAGGAGCGGCACCGGCAATTCGACGATGCGGAGCCCCGCGGCGGCCGCCTGCACCCAGACCTCGAGCGGCATCGCGTAGCCCATCTCCGTCACATGCAGCCGCTCGAGCGCCCGACGCCGGTAGGCCTTGAAGCCACAGAAGGCGTCGGTGATCGCGAGGCCGAAGCGATCGTTGATCTCGGCCGTGATCTCGGCGTTGATCCGCCGCCGCGTGGCCGGTGGCTCGCTGTCGCCGGGAAATGGCTGCAGATAGCGGCTGCCGCTGACGATGTCGGCCGCGCCGGGGCCCGATGCGGCCGCGATGAAGTCGGGGATCAGCCGCGGCTGGTGCTGGCCGTCGCAGTCGATCGTGACGAGACCGTCCCAGCGGCCCTCGA